>NZ_JAGGNA010000001.1:3364376-3672252 GCF_017875765.1 Flavobacterium sp. CG_23.5
ATTCTTCTGGAAGTTCTGTAGCAAAGGAAAACAAATCTTCTTCGTTGCTGCCGTAACCATGTAATAAAAGTAAAAGAGGGTTTTTGTCTAATTTTATTTTTGGTTCCCTAACCAAATATTCAAGTGATAACTTCATTTTATTATGATATGTTTGAAAACCATTTTTGAAAATAGGCTCCTACTAATGGCATTGGTTTTGTTTCTCCTTTTATAGCGGTAAAAATTCCGTAGGACCACAAAACAGAAATGCAAATCCACATAGGTGCCGAAATCAGTAAACTATCAAAGTTACTGATAATCAATCCTAATGATATAAATGTAAGTGTAATGCCTAATCCTTGACGAATATGAAAGGAAGCAAAAGCATTTTTGTCATCGGCATTCATGGACATTGCTATGAAAACACCAATACCTAAAATATAACTTGTTATGGCTGCGGTTTTTCCTGCCTCGATACTATTGTTCATTTTTTTATACTAAAATTATTTTTTTCTGATTCACTATTCCGTAAACTTTTCCTTTGATTTCTAATCCTAGAAAAGCGGAATTTTTTGATTTTGACAAGATGTTTGATTTGGTGAAAATACTTTTCCCTTCTGGATTGAACAAGGTGATATTCGCTTTTTCTCCTTCAGCGATGGGATCACTTTCGATACCAAAAGTAGATTTTCCTTCAGTCAATTTTTCAATTATAGTTTCTAATGGTAAAACGGTCATCAAAGCGCCAAAAGCACTTTCCATTCCTATCGTTCCGTTTTTTGCGGTATCGAATTCCATTTTTTTATGCTCAATATCTATCGGGTTATGGTCCGATGTAATCATATCAATCGTCCCGTCTTTTATTCCTTTTAATAATGCCTTTCTATCGGTTTCAATTCTCAATGGAGGTGTAACTTTATATCTGGTGTCAAATTCTTCTAAAGTTGCATCGGTTAAAACCAAATGATGCACCGCAACGCTACAAGTTACATTCAATCCTTTGGCTTTAGCGTCTTTGATTAATTGAACTGATTTAGCGGTAGAAATGGTTGGAATATGTAATTTTCCTCCGGTATATTCCAGTAGAAATAAATTTCGTGCAATTTGGATTTCTTCGGCAAGATTTGGGATTCCTTTTAGCCCTAATTGGGTAGAAACAATACCTTCATTTGCCACTCCGTTTCCTTTTATTTTGTCATCTTGTGCAAATGCAATGACTAATCCATCAAAATCCTGCACGTATTGCAAAGCAATTTTGAGTAAATTGGCATTGTCCAAACTTTTATTATAATCTCCGAAAGCTACGGCACCCGCTTTTTTCATATCGAATAATTCGGCCATGTCGTTTCCTTGGCTCTCTTTGGTCAAAGCACCAATAGGGAACAACTGGGTAGCAAATCCTTGGGCTTTATTCAATACAAAATTAACTTGTGATTGATTGTCAATAATAGGGAAGGAGTTGGGCTGCAATGCAATTGCAGTAAAACCACTTTTTGAAGCAGTTTTAAGTCCGTTTTCAATAGTTTCTCTGTCTTCATAACCAGGTTCTCCTAGCGAAACACTACTGTCAAACCAACCTTGTGAAATATGTAAATTATCGAGTTTTATCTCCTCAGCATTTTCTGAATTTGGAAGAGAAACTCCAATTTTTTTTATAAAACCATCAACAATTAAAATATCTAAAGTCTTGTTATGAAAAGGACTTTTTGAATCAATAATTTTGGCGCCTCTGATGATTATTTTCATAAGTATTTTTTAATTATTTGAACTTCGCTATTTATTTCACGAATCTTATAATCGCCATTTCGGTCAGTAGAAATAACAGTGCAAAGATAACAAACCATTTCCAAATTTGATTATCGGTTTTGTTAGTTTGTAATGTGTCAAAAAACGTTGCGGTAGAATCAATTATTTTGTAGTCAGAAAGGAGGTTTTCATTGGCTTGGGCCAAATTACTTTCGGTCCGATTGTAATTGAAACTGATGTTTTCCAACCACTCTTTTTTGTTATATATTTCAAAATTTCCAGCTTGTTCAGGATAGTCATTGAAAGTTAGTTGCACTTTATTATTGAGGATTTTTTGAATAGGAATAAATTGTTCTTCTGAGTTTTTTACAGTTAAAATATCATCCTTATTTAAAGTCGCGTCAGTCAGATGCGGATTGTTATCACCTATTGTCAATGCATTTACGTTATTGTTCTGGTTATTTATAGCCATTTTATAGAATGTAGGAACAATTAAAGGTGATTGCTGGAAATTTGAATTTACAGTATTGATAGGTGCCGAAAAAACATAAACTGCCGAAACAGCATTTTGCACAGATGCCAAGAAAACACTTTGATCTTCATAGGATAAAGCAGCAGGACTTGAACTGGATAGTATGAATGAATTTTTTGTTTTTGGATATTGAAAATTGTTAACCTTATTCTCAAAAACGGAGCTGAATAAGGGATGGTTAAAATTGATTTTTGTAATTAGTTTCTCTTTATTTTCGAAAGAATTGAATTTTAAGTTGCCAAAATTCATCACGAAGGAATTCATATATACAGAGGCAGCTAGGGCAGATGGAATCACAATTAGATTGCCTCCTTTTTCTACGAATGATTTTAAGGTGGTTTGCAACGCTTGTGGAATTTCGTCCAATTCGTTCAAAACAATTGCGTCTTGATTTTGCAGGTTATTGTAATCGAGTGAACTAATAGTGGAGTTACTATAAACAAATTCATTGCTAGTATAAATTCGGGATAGAAAACTACTTTTTTCGGCTTCTCCAATACTGACAACATTGATTTTTTTAGTTTTCGAAATACTAAAATAGAAGGTATTGTCATACGCTAAACCATTGTCCACAATAGAAACATAACCGTGAAAAGTTTGTTTTGGAATAGTAAAAAGAATATTCTTTTTCTTTGTTTCAAAATTTATATTTGTTTTAGCAATGAGCTTATTTTGATTGTATAAAGCAATTGGAATAGCTGAAAAATCTTCGCCGTAACCGGTTAATTCAATGCTGAGTTCGTAAAAATTATCCGTTGTTCCCTTGATGAAAACACTGTCAATAGAAACATTGTTTTTTTGCTCTGCTTTTGGAATTATAAATTCTGGAGTGTCGTTTTTATCAATGTTTATAAGCTGTTTGTTGTCTAATCCCACCGCATCGGTTATGATCACTATATCTTTTTTGAAAGCAGATTTATGAGCTTTTATCTTTGCCATTAAATTATCTAATTGGAACGGCATTGCACTGTATTTAAGGTTTTGCAAGGTATTCCGAATCGATTTTATATCTGTGTTCCAATAATTTTCAGAATTGGTAAGCAATGAAAAATTTAGATTCTCGGGTGTTTCTTCCAATAATTCCTGTACGGCACGTTTAAGCAATTCCCCCTTTTTTCCTTTGGCTTGCATACTAAAAGAATTGTCCAAGATAATATACATTTCATTGGTCTTATTTTGACTGTCTTTTGCTTTAAAAGTAGGTTGTGCAAAGGCAACAACGATACATGTCAATAGTAATGAACGGCAGGTGAGAAGCAACCATTTTTTGATTTTTGAACTTTTTCGGGTCTGAATGGAAAGCTCTTTTAAGAATTTTACATTAGTAAAATATTCTTTTTTGAAACGGCGTAATTGAAATAAATGAACCAAAATTGGAACAATCAATATCAATAGAAAGTATAAAATTTCGGGATGTTTGAAATACATTCGGAGGATGAGTTTACTTCACTTGGTTCTGTTTTCAATGCACTTCATTGAATCGTATCATTCAAAAATACAAATTTGTTGACAATTTTGAGAGAAGATGTTATAAAATTTTATAGGAACAAACTAAAGGCATTCATTCTAAATTTATTATGTATTTTTAACTTTCGAATAAAAATATCTAATGATGAAAAAAATATTTTCCATTTTCCTAATAATTTTAATAACAGCGGTAGGGCAAGCCCAAAAAAACAAACAAAATTTGATTATTGGAACTTACACCAATAAATGTGAAAGCAAAGGAATATATGTTTATGATTTTGATTCGAATACAGGAAGTTTTAATTTCAAAAATGCTACTGAAAATGTCATAAATCCAAGTTATTTGACGGTTTCAAAGAACAATAATTTTATCTATTCCGTAAACGAAAATGGTGCCGAAAGTACGGTCAGTTCTTTTGGATACAATTCTTCGAATGGGAAATTGAACCTTATTAATAAACAAAGTTCAAAAGGAGCGGATCCATGTTATATAATTAATGACGATAAAAATGTAATTGTTGCTAATTATTCAGGCGGAAATATATCCGTTTTCGGGAAAAATCCTGACGGAAGTATTAGTGAAGCCAAGCAAGTAGTGCAACATTTTGACAAAGGTATAAACACCAAAAGACAAGAAGGTCCGCACGTGCATATGGTTCATTTTTCTCCAGATAAAAAGTTTGTTTTGTCTAATGATTTAGGGAATGATAAAGTGTATTCGTATCAATACAATCCAAATTCATCTACTGCAATCCTTAAAATTAAAGACAGCGTTTCTGTGAAATCTGGCAGCGGACCAAGGCATTTGACGTTTAGTAATGATGGGAAATATGTTTATTTATTGCAAGAATTAGATGGCTCATTAACGGTTTTTAGTTATTCAAACGGGATTCTGAAAAAAATGGAGGAAACCACTATTTTAGCTAAAGGTTTTAAAGGAACCTTCAGCTCAGCAGATATTCACATTTCGCCTGACGGAAAATTTTTATATGCAACAAATAGAGGTGAAGCAAATACCATTTCAATTTTTAAAATCCTAAAAAACGGAAAATTAGAGTCAAAGGGACAAACGAGCACTTTGGGGAAAGGACCTAGAAATTTTGCGATTGATCCATCGGGGAATTTTCTTTTGGTGGCGAATCAATATACAAATGATATTGTAATTTTTAAGCGAAATAAAAATACGGGAGCCATTGCAGATACTGGAAAAAGAATCATGTTGTGTTCTCCAGTTTGTTTGGTATTTACGAAGAATTAGATTTCTTTTAAAAGTAAATGACAATAAAAAAGGCTAAAAAACGAATTTCATTTTTTAGCCTTTTCACTTTTGGACCTTCGACAGTCTTATTTGTTCTTGTCTTTCCTTTTCTTGTCTCTGGTTTTTAACATATTTCTGTTGACTGATCCGTGTGTCTTTTTCTTAGTTACACCAGGTCCACCCAAATTGACTTTCTTGTTCTTTTTACTTTTCTCTTGAAAAGCACCGTCTCCATCCAATTTTTGTTTTTTCATCATAAATTTAATCGGCTGTCTGTCTTTTTCAGGTTCGATTAATTTTGATGATATTTCAACTGTTTCTGGGAAAGGTTCGATTGCCAATTCCATATTCATCAGTACTTCTATTTCTACTTTGGATTCTTCTTCACGAGGAGCGATCATACTAATTGCCTTACCTTTAGCATCTGCACGACCCGTTCTACCTATTCTGTGCATGTACAATTCAGGTAATTCAGGCATTTCAAAGTTGACAACATGGGTAATATTGGAAATATCCAAACCTCTTGCCATAATATCTGTGGTAATCAAACCACGTAAATTTCCTTCTTGAAAGGAAGCCATGGTGCTCAAACGATAATTTTGAGATTTATTAGAGTGAATTACCCCAAACTGATCTTCAAAATCTTCCTCGATGCGTTCGTGAACCATATCTGAAATCTTCTTGTTATTTACAAATACCAAAACGCGACTCATGTCCTCGTTGTTTTGTAATAAATGTTTTAGAAGGTTTATTTTGGTATTGAAATTGGGAACTTGATAGGCAGTTTGCTTAATGTTCTCCAATGGTGTTCCTGAGGCAGAAAGCGTGACCTCTTCCGGATAATCAAAATAGTCATTCAAAATCGCATCGACTTCATCAGTCATCGTTGCCGAAAAAAGAATGTTTTGACGTTTTTTAGGCATCATGGCCAAAATAGATGTCAATTGAGTACGGAAACCTAAATTAAGCATTTCGTCAAATTCGTCGATTACCAATTTTTGCATTTCTTCGAAACGAATAACATTATCCAGCGTTAAATCCATGATTCTTCCTGGAGTACCCACTAGAATATCGCAACCTTTATAGACAGCTGTCTTCTGAGTGTTGATGTTTACACCACCGAAAATCCCAATCGTTCGAACTGACATGTATTTAGTCAATTTCTCCACTTCTTCCACTACCTGTACTACAAGTTCACGCGTAGGAACCAGAATTACTATTTTGGGAGTATGTCCTGGAGTAAATTTATATAATTTTAATAAGGGTAGTAAGTATGCAAATGTTTTACCGGTACCAGTTTGAGCAATACCCATCATATCTCTTCCCGACATTATTACAGAAAAAGTTTTTTCCTGAATAGGAGTAGGAGTAGTAAATCCTAAATCGTCTATTGCTTTTTGTACGGATTTAGGAAGATTGAATTGCTCAAAAGTAGTCATTTGCTTAAATTTTTTGCAAAGATAGTCTTTTTGAAAGTAATCACAGAATAAGATTTTAAACTATTGACAATAAGGTATTTGCAATAGTAATTCGCTTTTCGATTTAAGATTTACTAAATCATTTTTTCTACTTAAATTTAAGTTCCCAAGATAAATTAAGGGAATAAACCCAAAAGTAGTTGCCTGGATCAAATATTATTTCTTGGTGTGCAACAGCAAATTGGGTTCCCCAAGCATTACGTTTATTTGAGCTAGAAAAATAATATCCCAAATTAATTTTTTGCGACTTTAAATTTATGATTGAGGCTTCATTTCCATTAAAATTAAACTGATTGTTTTCAGGCGAAAATCCAATTCCTAATGCTATGCCTAGATAATTGTCGGCATCACTGCGGTATTTTCGGTATTCCATGGTTCCAGAGCTGCTGGTTCCAGCACCACCAGGCGTTATGTAAGGCCGAAATGACCAATAGCTATTTCCATAATACCAACCCACAGATCCAGTATATATAGTAGTGGTAGTACTATATTGTAAAGTTCTGAATCCTAAGGAAACTTCAAAACTTTTTGGTAAAGATTTGTACAATTCTGCACCAAATCTAACATCTGGAAATAGAAAAGAATTTGACAAACCTATATTTACATAGGCATAGAGTCCTTTTAAAATTTTCGGGTACAGATCGACTTCATATTGTAACCCATTTTCATTAAATCTTCTATTGAAATTTACTTTCGCTATTATACTTCCGTATTTTGTTTGTCGGCCATATTTAAAAGTATGATACTGCATTGGATCGAATACATCCGAGTACAAATCAACGGTTGAATTAATTCCTACAGCATTTTTGCTGAGTATTTTATTTAAGCTGATTTTGTAATCTTTGGCTTTTTGATCTTCTGGATTTTTATCCAATGCCAGTTGTATAGTGTTTAAAGCTTCTAATGAGTTGTTTGTTTTTTCTTGAGCACTTGCTTTCAAGTACAAAAGTTCGCCATCCTCAGGGAAAATTTTCAATGCATTTTCAGTCTTTTCCAAGGCAAGATATGGGAAATCTCCCCACAATTCATTTTTTATTGCAGCAATCCAAGTACTTTTATTTTTAGTATCTTTCTCTAAAACATAAGCAAACTCTTTCCTTGCTTTTTTATATTCACCATCCCAAGAATATGTTGTCGCCAAAAATGACCGTATTTCGTGATAATCCGGATATTTGGTTAGAATGAATTGCAGCGTATCTTGTGCCTGTTTGCGTTGTTGATTGAAAGCTAAATTCCGAGCTGTTTCAAAAGAAGTATCGGGATTACCATTATAAATTTTTTGTTGCCCTTGCATTTGAAAAACGCAAGAAACGGCCAGTATAAAAGTTAGTTTAATAACTATTTTTGAAATCATTTTTTCAAGGATTTTTTAAAAGTTAAGTAATTGTTATTTTCAGAGTGAATTTTTAAAAGGCTATCAATGGTTTTATTTGCATCTTTGATATTATTTACTCGCTTGTATGCTTGTGCCAATTTGTATCCTAATTCGGGATCATTTATTTGATTGGCTAATGCTTTTTTACCAATTTCGACTGCTTTTTTATTTTGGCTTGACCACCAATATACATCCATTATGGCTAAGTAAGAGTCACCATAAAAAGGGGTTCGGTTTATCACTTCCAATAATTCTATTTCTGCATTTTTATAATCACCATCCCAAGCTAATGTTCTTCCTTTCAGAGTTCGTACGTCCCCGTAATTCGGCAAGTCATTTAAAACATAATTGCATAATAATCGTGCTTTCTCTCGTTCTTTTTTAAAGGCTAAATCTCTGGCTAGAAAGAAAATTTGATCGCGATCCAATCCTTTTGTTAATTTTTTTATTGTCGAAAGTTGCTCAGGTGTAAATGCATAAGCAGGTTTTATAAAGTTGGAGGCAACTTTAGTAATTTTATTTTTCGTGGTTAAGTAAGAATTTAATTTTTTGAAATCGTTAAAAGAACTGGTTATCGTTTCCCTCATATCATCGTTTGTCTCACTAATATTAAAATTTTCATCGATTTTGAATAGATTTCCATCAGAATAATAAAAGTCTTTGTAGATATAATCATTGATGCTTCCTTTGTATCTCATTAAAGGAATGGTATGAATATTTCTAAATTCTCTAACGGTGTCCAAGCCTTGACCAATCCAAGTCGTTTTTTCTATTTTATTGAGTTTATAATTATTCGTTAAAAAAGAAACTAAACTTGGCGTAACATCAGTGTGTGAAGAAATGGATTTGAATTTTGCCGTTTTCTTCAACATAGGACTAAAAATATATAGTGGTACATGAAAACGGGATATGTTGTCTTTTTGGGGGATTGGGATTAACCGATGATCTCCCGTAATTATAAAAATAGTATTGGCATAATCCGTTCTTTTAGAATACGCTTCCATAAAACTTTTTAGAGAATTATCAGTGTATAAAAGACAGGAAAAAATGTCTTTGTATTCACTCATTCTATTTTGGTCTAAATATGATTTTGTTTTTAAAATCCGTTCCACTTTTTCTAAATAAACCTTTTTAGAAGGAAAATCAAAAGGTTCGTGATTGGTAAGAGTCATTATGATATCCAATCGCGGTTCTTTTTTAGTTTTTAATTCCGCCAGTGTTTTTCGGTATATTTCAGCATCCGGAAAACCCCAAGAGAATCCACCAGAATTTTCCTTTGTTTTTACATAACCAGGTCCAAATTTATTGATATCGATGATTTTATCGATGCCATTATATTCTAGAAAATTACTTTTTCTGTCAAATGTAGATTCATCACCAGAATAATAAGTGGTCGTATATCCATTGGATTTCAAAATGCTAATTAGTGAATTGTGTTTAGGTAGGGGATTCAATTCCATAAATCCATTTTCTCCAAACGGTAATGAACCCATTAATGAAGGTAATGCGCCAAATGTTCTTCCTGCATTACTGACGAAGTTTTCCCAATATAGCGATTTTGAAGTCAATGAATCCAGATAAGGAGTAAAGCCTTTATATTCCCCATCGTCAGTAAAATCACTTCCAAGTCCCTCCATGATAATAAAAACTACATTTGGCTTTTCTTTTTGAATGTTAAAAAAAGGACCAAGTACATCTTTAGTATCCTGAGATGGTTTTTCTAACGGAAATTCTTTCTTAAAAGTGAGATTACCTTCAGAAGCGGAAGCCTTATCGTTTTGAGTTCTTATGATGTCGCTCAATAAGAAATTTAATTTATTCTGTGATGCAGGTTTGTGACTGCTGGCAATCAAAAAATTTAAACTTCCAAAAATCAATAAGCATAAAAGTATAATTTTGGTATTGATTTTATGTCCAAATAAATGGAACAACCGTATCAATCCCAGAAAAAGAATAGGAAGTACGATAAAAGGTAAAAAAGTCAGGAATGACAGTGATAAAGATGCCGTAACAGTAGTGTACATATCGCTCAAAGAATAGCCTAAAAGATCAGCACCAAGGTTGATATGCGTGGTGAGACTATAACCTATTAATGCCAGTTGAATGATCAAAATAATACAGAAAAGTATTTTAATAACGATTATTCCTAAAGGATTTTTAATATATTTTAATAATAAATACAGCGGAAAAAATAATAATCCGATTAATAATCCCGTAAAAAAATCATTCAGTAATTTGTAGACAAATGCTTGTAAATTAAAATTTTTGAATATTTCAATTAAGCTTAACAAGCAAAAAATAATTATTAAGGAAACCGTTGAATAAATATATTCTAAACTATTTTGGTAAAAGTATTTATCTTTCATTTATGTGTTTTAAAATTTTAGGCTTTTGTCATTCCTTTTCTGGTCATAGCTCCCCATCTCTTTTTTTTGTTGAAATAATAATCTTTATTTCCAACGATAGCTGCATATAAGATGAACGGATGGATAACAAAAGGTTCCAAAAAAGCGATTACTACCATCTTAAATCCAGTTCCTTTCTTTTTATATTGATGATAGGTAAGTTCTTCAGAAATAACAGCTGCGATTGAAAATAATACAGTGAATAAATAAGCTAAAGCTATAAAGGCAATAGTGTAATCCCATCTCACTTCATTATTAAAAATAAGATATGCAAAATATATTACACCTAATACCTCTACTATTGGTGCCAATCTTTCGAATAAAAACCAATAAGGATAGCTCAGCGTACCCATAGAACTGTATTTTCGTTTAAATCCAATTTTTCTGTGCTTTCTAAGGGTTTCAATAGTGCCTCGTGTCCATCTGTTTCTTTGGGAAATAAATGTTTTGTAGTTGTCAGGTGCTTCTGTCCAACAAAGTGGGTCTGGAATATAAGCCACTTTATATTTGAGTTTCTTTTCTTCCATATACCTTCTCATCCGAACAATGATCTCCATATCCTCTCCTACAGTATTAATGTCATATCCTCCAACATCAATAGCTATTCTTTTATCAAATAAGCCAAAAGCACCGGAAATAACCAGCAACCCATTTAACCTGCTCCAAGCCATTCTGCCCAATAAAAAAGCTCTCAAGTATTCTAGAATTTGCCCTTTTTCCAACATTTTTTCAGGAAGGTTGACATCAAGCAATTTACCTTCTTTAATAACACATGAATTGGCAATTCTGATTACACCTCCCGCAGCTATAACCTTTGTATCAATAGCTTCCAAAAAAGGTTTTATTAATTTTAAAAGTGCATCTTCAATCAATAAACAATCAACGTCTATACAAGCAACATATTTATTAGTGCTAATATTGAGTCCCATATTCAGTGCATCTGCTTTTCCTCCATTTTCTTTATCAACAACTATCAATTTTTCAAAGGCAGGATTTGTCGATTTATAAATTCCGTTTCTTAATGGTTGTGTTGGAATTTGTTCATTGATAAGAAAATCAACGGGAATCAGGTTATAAGCCGCTATAAGTTTTTCAAGGCTGTCATCTTTACTTCCATCGTTTATAATAATTACATCATAATTTGCATAATGACATGAAAGCAATGATCTTACATTTTCAATAATATTTAGACTTTCATTATAGGCAGGTGCAATAATTGATATAGAAGGGGAGATATTTGAAGATAATATTTTGTTGTAATTAACGGACTTGTTTTTTTTCATGTATTCAATAGTCTCAAATACAGATATAATACCCAATATGATATACGAACCTATAATGGTAAAGCTATATAAAAAAAATAAAAAATGGATGAGGGAAGTCATGTTTTGTGCTTGAAAAAAATTAGTTTGATTCTATATGTTTTACGATTCTCACAAATTCAGGTTCTACTGTCAAATTCTTAAAAGAGTTGAATTCGTTAATATTTAAGTTTTTTAAAATTTTAAGGGCAGAGAATTTGATTTCGAAATTTGTATTAAGGATATGTTCTAGAATAAAAGGTTTATCCGTTTTTTCATATAAATTTTCCAACATCTCAAAAAAAACAATTTGTTCTTCTAAAGTGAGTTTTTCAAAATTATTTTTCAAAGTTATTTTTGCCTCAATAATATTTAAATAGCTTAAAAGATGAATAGCATGAATCCTGATCTTTATATTTTCATGATTCAAAAGTGCAATTAATTCGTTTTTAGCTCCATATTGGTTGTAGATTTTAGCGAGTTTTAATGCAAAAAACACTACGGATTCATTAGGAGAGTTTAGCCATAATTTTATATCTGAAACCTTTTGGTTATTATTTAAGTGTAGTACTTCCAATAATTGAATTTGGTCCCATTCGGATATTGGGGTTGTGATGTGATTTAAAAAATCAAGCCCTTCAAAATGAAATAAATTGACTAGGTACAACTGCATGGCACTACGTACTTGTATTTTGGGATGATTAATATGTATTTTAATTTGATCTTGAACCTCTTTTACATGAAAAAGTGTCACTTCTCTGATTCCGTCAGCAATGATGTTCCATTTTCTATTTCTTAGTTTAGCTAATGAATAATCTAAAAGGCCTGTGTGAATATAAAGCTTATGAATAGATTCAGCCATTTCTCCAGAGATTTCATAGCTTAACTTCAATAATGTTGAAATTAAAATATCTCTTTTACAAGGTTCCGAAATAGTTGATTTTAATTCATCAATGATTGATTGTTGTTCATCACTTATTTCATCCCTTTCATCTCCTGCATATAAATAATTTATAACAGCAGTTTCATATTTTTTTTCTAATTCGCTTCTTAATCGGTCATTCTTCCTTAAAATGCTTCGTAGATATTTCAGGTATATTATGATGATGAAAAGTAAAAAAATAATGATAACAATAGAAGTCCAAACTATTTGAATTATTAAAGGAGATTGTTCAAAATTTTCAATAAAATAATTATTTTGAATCATATTATTTAACGCGGACGTGTATCTGTAAATTATTTTAATATCCTTTTTACTCTATTCACTAATTCATTTGGACTAAAAGGTTTAGTCATAAAATCAGTAGCTCCTAATTTGAATGCTTTAATTACTATTTCTTCCTGCCCAGATGCCGAAAAAACAATTATGGGCGTTTGACTTTTCAATGTGTTTCTTACATGACTGATGACTTCCAGTCCACTGATGAAAGGCATCATAATGTCGGTTAATATTAATTCTGGATTATGTTGCTCAATTAGTTCAATCGTTTCCTTTCCATTCTCCGCAATAAGCAGTGAATACCCCTCTTTTTCTAATCTGAATTTAAGCAGCATAGAAAGCATTGAATTATCTTCTGCGAGTACAATTTTTTTCATGTAATTATAGTGTCATAACTTTAGTTGAATATTAATTAATTATTCTACTATTGTATTCTTGATAGCTTCTGTTTTGGTTTCATGATTTCAAATAATTATTAATACCTACTTATAAAATAAATATTTAAAATGCTTTAATCAATAAAATATAAAATAAACATCATTTTTAATTACCTATTTAATGTGAAATTAACACAATTTTATTTAACGAAATCGATTAAACGTCGTTATAATCGATGAAATGCATAAACGAGATCTAAAAGCAGGAATAAAGCTGTAAAATATTCAAATGTAGATTTTTAAATGATTTAAAAAAAATATTTGGGGTTTAAAAAAAACAATTTATCGATAATAACACTAATTTAAAACCCTTCAAAAACCCCTAATCCAAATAAAGCAAAATCATATTTAACCGGATCCGTTGAATCTAATTTCCGGAGTTGTAAATCTAATTCCGCTAATGCTTTTCCATCATTATGTTTTCGGGTTAGTAAACCTAATTTTCTAGCAACATTCCCGGAATGCACATCCAAGGGACAAGATAAAGCGGCTGGAGATATGCTTTTCCAAATTCCTAAATCAACGCCTTTATTATCTTGTCGAATCATCCACCGTAAATACATGTTTATTCGTTTCGCTGCCGAATTATTTAAAGGATCAGATATATGCTTCTGAGTTCTGTATTGATGGGGAACTTCAAAAAATATTTTTTTGAATTCATGAATGCTTTTTTGCATAGATTCTAGTTCCTTAAATTTATTAAAAACAGTTTCTAATCCTCCATGATTTTGATAAACATGTTTCAAACTTCTAATAAAACTAGCAAAATCCTGTGCATTGAAAGTGCGGTGTACAAAAGATTCTAATTGCTCTAAATTATTTTCGTTATGAGACATTACAAAATCGTAGGGCGCATTTCCCATCAAATCCATCATTCGATGTGAGTTTTTGATAATCATTTTACGATTTCCCCAAGCAATTGTAGCACTCATAAAACCGGCAATTTCGATATCTTCCTTTAGAGAAAACAAATGTGGAATTTGTACGGGATCGCTTTCTATGAAGTCGACTGTGTTGTATTGAATAACTTTTTCGTCGAGAAAATCTTTAAGTTCTGATGAATTCATTTTGTTTAAAGTTGAAAGTTTAAAGCGGTTTGTGTTTTCAAATGAACCTTAAACTTGAAAATTTTCACTTTTTTAATTACTAATTTGTCCGTCCACCATGATTAATTTTCTGTCAGCCATATTTGCTAATTCTTCATTGTGAGTGACAATCACGAATGTTTGTCCCAATTCAGCCCTTAGTTTAAAAAACAGCTGATGCAAATTTTCTGCCGATGCCGTGTCTAAATTTCCTGAAGGTTCATCGGCAAAAATGATTGCTGGTTTGTTGATTAAAGCTCTAGCAACAGCAACACGCTGTTGTTCTCCTCCCGAAAGTTCGTTAGGTTTGTGGTTCAGTCGATGTGAAAGCCCAAGATAGGTTAATAACTTTTCAGCTTCAATTTCAGTTTCTTTTTTTGACTTATTAGCAATGAAGGCAGGAATGCAAACATTTTCCATCGCCGTAAATTCAGGTAGTAATTGATGAAATTGAAAAATGAAACCTAAATTCAAATTTCTGAATTTGGACAAAGTTTTGTCATTCATCTTCAGAATATCTTCGTCGTTGATTCGTAATTCTATTTCATTTTCAACGGTAGGTTTGTCTAAAGTTCCAAGAATTTGTAATAATGTTGTTTTTCCGGCTCCCGAAGCACCAACGATAGATACTATTTCCCCTTTTTTAATATGTAAATCAACTCCTTTTAACACATGAAGTTGATCGTAATATTTATGTAGATTTTTGGCTTGTATCATTTTGAAAATATTTGCACAAAGAAACAAAGATTTTCATGATTATTAAATGGATACAATAGATATTTCCTTTCACAAATTATAAACTTTAGTTAATATGGATTAGTCACGTGTTATTAATAGATTAAATTTGAGTTTAAAATTATTTTTATCCAAAGGAATATATTTGATTCTTATTGAAAAAAAATAGAAAACTATAAAAATGGAATTACAAAACGAAGTAGAAGTTGCCACATTGGCAGGAGGTTGTTTCTGGTGTACTGAAGCAGTTTTTCTAGAATTAAATGGAGTGAAAAGCGTGGTTTCTGGATATATAGGTGGTAAAACGCTAAATCCAACATATAAGGAAATTTGTAACGGTGACACAGGTCATGCAGAAGCAATTCAGATTACTTTCGATCCTAATGTGATAAGTTTCGGCGAATTGTTGGAAATATTTTTTGCAACACATGACCCAACAACCTTAAATCGTCAAGGAAATGATGTGGGTACGCAATATCGAAGTGAAATTTTTTATAATAATGAGGTTCAAAAGCAAGTATCAGAAGAATATATAGCTTTGCTGACCAAAGAAAATACCTTTGGAAAACCAATTGTAACAACAATATCATCGGCGTCAAAATTTTATGAAGCGGAAGATTATCATCAAAATTATTACAACCAAAATAAGGAACAAGGCTATTGTAGTTATATAATTACACCAAAAATGGAAAAGTTGAAAAAAGTGTATAAGGATAAACTCAAAAAATAATTGGCATTGAATTTGTATCTTTTTATGAAAATTATTTTTTAATAAAAATTATGGAAGCATTGCAAATTGATAAAACAGTTAATAAAAAAAGAAACCTAATGCTGGGACTAGTGTTCGATGCTATAGGTATGCTGTCGTTTACTATTCCTTTTATTGGAGAATTTTCCGATGTTGTTTGGGCTCCAATAGCAGGTTATCTAATGACAGTAATGTATAAAGGAACAGTAGGAAAGGTAGGCGGTGTATTTGCATTTTTAGAAGAAATATTGCCATTTTCAGATTTTATTCCGTCATTTACTCTGACCTGGATTTACAATTATTTGATAAAAAAACAAAACGCCCAGTAATTGAGGCGTTTTTTTATTCTTTAAATAGAAAGTTGAATCCCATTCTTTTTAGCATTTTCTTCTCGAATGCCCAAAAGAATTTGAATTGTCCAAAAACAAATCCTATCGCCACTAAAAGTACCTGATATAATGGGAAAATGAGGAGCAGTCGAATAGGAGTGAACAAATAACCTAAGTCTCCTTTTGTAATTCCCAGCCAGAAACAAACTGGTTTTGACAACCAAGCGGAAGTCGAACCTGTAATTGCAAAAACAATAAATATAATTGTGAGTTGAAAATTGGTTTCAATTCCCCAACGTCTTTTTAAATCGTCCATCTTTATTTATAATGATTACAAATATAAGAAGATTATCTCGGGGGTACATAACCAAAAAGTTTTTGTTTGTAGGTATTTTGAAAATAAACCATGTAATTATAGATTAAATAATTTACCTCATATCCATAATCAATGTTAGTATCGTAATTGATGGTCATTTCATATAAGTTTGGGCTGTAACGCATGGGTTGTAACACACGAATGTTGTATTCGCTTACCCATGCTCGGTTTTTGCCCTCTAAATAACTTTGGGAATAAAAACCGCGAGGGTATGTATTGGTAATAATCCAACTGCTAAAACCAGGATCAATAATCAAGACTTCATATTCTAGTTTATCATTTGCAATCCTTACAGTGTCACTTTTTGTACCCGTTAGTTTGTTCTTATCGGTTACAGTTGACTTAGAAGTAGTGCAGCCAATTAGAATACAAAAAATAACTGCTAATATATAAATGGAATTTTTCATGATATAAGAATAACACATTAAAGTTACAAAAAAACAAACGACTGATCACTAGTTTTTTTTACATACAAAGAAGTCATTTATTTGACGTATGACACTTCCATAATTGAATATTGTTATCCTATTTTCCAAAAAGCTTGCCCAATAATCCGCCTATTCCACTACGGTTTTTTGTTACGGCGTCAATTGCATCTGACATGTCTACTTTACCATCTGCATTTTGGTCTAAGCCAAATTGACTTCCATATTTTGAAATAGCATCCATAATATTCGAGTTTTGACCGCTCCCGCCAGAGATTGCATTTACTATATCCGAAATTTGAAAACTGGAATCATTAGTATCCTTTGCTCTACTAACTAGAGAACCTATAACTTTCGGAATCATGCCTGTGGCAACTCCAGAAGCGACCTCATTACTTAAACCAAATTTTTGACCAAGATTTCCTGTAAGTTGTTCGGTAAGTTTTTGAACAACGGGATTTGAACTATCCTGAGCATTGTTTCCCTGAAATAAAGCGGCAAGCTGTTCTACGCCGCCTTCTGAAACGATTTTTTTAAGTCCCGAAATAATAGAACTACTGGCTTCATTCATTACAGCCTGATTATTGTCATTTGGAATAGCATTATTTTCCACAACTGCTTCTTTACCAAATTGTTGTACTAACTGCGTTAATTGTTCAAACATGAGATTAAAGATTAGATTAGTAATCAAATTTAATAAAAAAAAGGGACTTATTAAGCAAGTTAATAAATCCCTTTTATTATTTAATGCGGAAAACTATTTCAGTAAACTGATTATTTGTGAAGCTAACTCAGTACCAATTCTATCCTGAGCTTCACCTGTTGCAGCACCAATATGAGGAGTCAGCGAAATTTTATGATTCATCAAGATAGCCATTTCTGGAGTTGGTTCGTTTTCAAAAACATCTAATCCAGCGAATAATACTTTTCCGCTGTCTAATGCTTTTACTAAGGCAACTTCATCAATAACACCACCACGAGCACAGTTTACAATACCTACGCCATCTTTCATCATAGCCAGTGCTGCCTCACCAATGATATAACCATCTTGAGCAGGAACGTGTAAAGTGATGAAATCAGATTCCTTGAATAAAGATTCAAGTGATTGAGAAACTATTGTAGTCGTGATGGATTGTCCGTCAAAAAATTCAACTTTAACATCAACTTGCGGGATAAAACTATCGGCAGCAATCACTTTCATTCCTAATCCTAAAGCCATTTTAGCGGTAGCCTGGCCAATGCGGCCAATTCCAACTATTCCTAGAGTTTTCCCTCTTAATTCAATTCCGTTTGCGTACGCTTTCTTCAAGCCATCAAAGTTGGTATCGCCTTCAAGAGGCATGTTTCTGTTAGAGTCATGTAAAAAACGAACCCCAGAAAATAAATGTGCAAAAACCAATTCGGCCACTGATTCTGATGAGGAAGCAGGCGTATTGATTACGTGAATACCTTTGCTTTTAGCATAATCCACATCAATGTTATCCATTCCTACACCGCCACGACCTATTATTTTCAATCCTGGGCAAGCATCAATAATATCTTTACGAACCTTAGTTGCGCTTCTTACTAAAACTACCGCAACGTTGTTTTCATTTACAAAATTAGCTACTTGCTCTTGTGCCACTTTTGTTGTTATAACTTCAAATCCACCTTTTTCTAAAGCTAGAATTCCACTTTTTGAAATTCCGTCATTGGCTAATACTTTCATTTATTTTTTATTTAAAAATTGAATCATTTAAAAATTAAAAGATTCAATATGGATTATTTTAATGGATACATTAAATGTTTAAAAATTGCTTTTTCAAATCTTTAAATCATTCAATTATTTAATTTTAAATCTTTGTTTCCAATTCTTTCATTACATCTACTAATACCTGAACACTTTCCAAAGGAAGTGCATTGTACATAGATGCTCTGTAACCACCTACCGAACGGTGTCCCGGTAATCCGGAAATTCCAGCTTCTTTCCACATTGCATCAAATGTTGCTGCATGAGCTTCATCATTCAACAAGAAAGTAGCATTCATATTGGAACGATCTTCTACAGCTGCTGCACCTTTAAATAATGGATTTCTATCTATTTCTGCATAAAGCAAAGCTGCTTTTGCATTGTTTATTTTTTCGATTGCAGCAACACCGCCAAGATTTTTCAACCATTGCAGCGTCAATAAAGACGCATAAACAGGAAAAACAGGTGGCGTATTGTACATACTTTCTGCTTTGATATGTTTGGTATAATCCAACATGCTTGGGATTATTCTACCATTTTTACCTAAAATTTCCTCTTTCACAACAATCAAAGTCGTTCCTGCGGGGCCCATATTTTTTTGAGCTCCTGCATAAATCAAATCAAATTTCGAAAAATCTAATACTCTTGAAAATATATCAGAACTCATATCGCAAACAACAGGAATATCAGTTGATGGAAATTCCTTCATTTGCGTACCAAAAATAGTGTTGTTACTGGTGCAATGGAAATAATCTGCATCACTCGGAATTTCATATCCTTTTGGAATATGATTGTAGTTTTCTTCTTTTGATGAAGCGACAACAACAGTATCACCAAAAAGTTTTGCTTCTTTTATAGCTGCTGATGACCAAGTTCCCGTATCAAGATAAGCGGCTTTTCCGCCTTCTTTCATCAAGTTATAAGGGGCCATGATAAATTCTAAACTAGCTCCGCCAGCAAGGAACAAGGCTTGATATCCTTTGCCTTCAAGGCCTAAAAGTTCTAGAGCAAGTGTTCTGGCTTCTTCCATAACAGCAACAAAGTCTTTACTTCTGTGCGAAATTTCTAAAATGGATAAGCCGGAATTATTAAAGTTTAAAATTGCTTGTGCTGATTTCTCAAAAACTTCTTGAGGTAAAATACAAGGTCCTGCGCTGTAATTGTGTTTTTTCATGGTGTAGTTTATGTCCAAAAATGTAAGATGCAAATTTCGGGAATAGGACTTTAAAAAGCGTTAAATATTTCGGAATTATTAAACATTTTTTGATGATGTTGTTAACAAAAATGAAATAGTATCGATGTTATCTGCATAATTCCATAATGCAGGTTTTTGGGTTTGTCCAAAATCAATGCTGTTTTCTATAATAGAATCACTTACAATGCATTGAATTTGCTCGCTTTCCGATTGTAATCGAATTTGTAAATCATTGATGTCTTCATAGTATTCATAAAAGACGCTAGAAATAGGAGAGGCGTGACTTTTATCTTCTTTTAAAGTTAAAAAACCATTGTCTAACAATTTAAAATTACTCATCAGGAAAACAGCTTTATTGTAGTCATAGTTATTAGCGTATTTTTCATAATGAATCACATCTTGGTATTCGAAAATAGCTTCAAAAAAAGCAACGAAAGAGTAGTCTTTTGGGACAAAAAGCTTGGAGACATTACGGCATCCTAAACCAAAATATCTAAAAATATCTTCACCCAGCGCACTAAGTTGTTCTCTAGTTTCATTGCCATTTAACACCGCAATAGAGTTTCTGCTTTTTCTAATTATGGAAGGCTTATCTTTAAAATAATATTCAAAATAACGAGCTGTATTATTACTTCCAGTTGCTATAACCGCATCAAAATTTTCAAGTTTTCCCTCTACAAAATTTATTTTAGCGGCAAATTCGGGCTCTATTGCTATAATGTATTTGGCCAAAAAAGGCAGTAAATGTTGGTCATTCGACGAAGTTTTCACCAATACAGTATTACCAGTAATCAACACCGATAAAAAATCATGAAAACCTACTAACGGTATATTTCCAGCAAGAATTAAAGCAATATTTTTCGATACGTTTTCCCCTAAATCATACTCAGAAAGCCATTGATTTAAATTTGCTTCCGTAAGAGCTTCTGCCCAAGATTGTATAGAAAAATAAACTTGTTCTGGGGTGTACCATCCATTATGGGATTGCGATAATTTTATTAAAGCGATGAAATCATCAAAAAAAATATTGTTGTATAAAACAGTAGGTTTTTTAATCGTATTGTCTTCAGAAAATTGACTTAAGAATTTTCCTAATTCAACAAAAACACTTTTTTTTGTTTCTAATGTCATTATGTTTGCTTATGAATAGTTTTGATTGTAATTTTGCACAAAAATAAGCTATAATAAGTTATAAGTCAAAGGAGAAAAAATTGTTCTACGGTTTAAACTCATAACTCATAACTTTTAACTCATAATTAATAAAAGATGGCAATTATAATAACTGATGAATGTATAAATTGTGGCGCCTGCGAGCCAGAGTGCCCAAATACAGCAATATACGAAGGCGCAGACGATTGGAGATATAAAGACGGAACAAAACTTAAAGGTAAGGTAATTTTACCTGATGGAACGGAAGTTGACTCTGATGAGGCTCAAACGCCAATTTCTGATGAAGTGTATTACATTGTACCTGGAAAATGTACAGAATGTAAAGGTTTCCATGATGAACCGCAATGCGCCGCAGTTTGTCCTGTTGACTGCTGTATTCCTGATGATAACCATGTGGAAACGGAAGAAACATTGTTAAATAGACAAGCATTCTTGCACAACGAATAAATGTGAATTTTTATTTAACACACAAAAAAAATCCTGTTCGACAAGCGAACAGGATTTTTTATTGATTTATAATGTGAGTTCTACTGTTTGACAATAATATAAGTAGTAACCGTTACTTTGTCTGTTTTGTCATCGTAGGATTCTAAAACTAGATTTCCATTGGCATCAAAATAACCGTATGAAGTAGCGTTTTTTGTTCTGAAAATATAATTATTGTTTGATGTTCTTCTTAAAATAGCTTCTTTTTTACCATCTGGTAAAAACATTGTGTAACCGCTGGTATCAGTAGCTACTTTATATTTTTTCCCTCCTAAATTATAGTAAGCAGATCTGTCAACTTCAATAACTTTAGTTACACCATCAGCAGATACAGCTGTAGTTGCAGTTACTTGAACGGGAGATGCTTGGATGTCTTTATTTAAGACATTAGAATCTGCATCTTTTAACTCAACATTTTGAACTTCTTTAATTTCTTGAGTTTTAATTATTTTTTTTTCTCCTTTAGAATCTTTCGTTGTTAAAACATTAGTTTTCACTTCAGTTTTTATATTCGTATTCTGAGCTTGAATATTTAATGTAAATAAAAAAGCTGCCATTCCTAACATTATAATTTTCATAATATTTAATTTTAATGATTTGTATCTTGTAAAGATATAGTTAATTGGTAGTAAGTTTGTTGTATAATTTTTTCGAAAAATTACAATATTCACACAAGAAAAAATTGAACATTTAATTAGTTTTTTTCCTTGCCGCGATAACATAGGTATCATAAGCATATGTTTTTCTATCAATAGTTTTGATTATTTCGAAACCATTTAAATAAAGAAATAACTGCATTTCATTTAACGTAAATACACGAACTGTTGAAAAATCATCTGCTATTATTTCTTTATCGCCATCTTTAATCGTGTAATATTGCGCTGTCCATTCCAACATAAAGTTTTCTGCTGAAGTTGTTTTCCAAATGCTATCTCTTAAATAAGTTGTTCCTTCATATTCCGCTTGATGAATAATGACTGGGTTTTCTTTGGTAAAAGGAATATACCGATTGGCGTCAATAAAATCAAAAACAACAATTCCGTTACTTGTTAAATTCTTATAAATGGATTCAAAAGTACTATTTACATCATCATTCGTAATCATATAACTAGTAGAACGACCTGTAATTAGTATGGAATCCATAGGTCTTTCAAGCTCAAATTCTCGCATGTCTCCATGAATAAAAATGCAGTTTTTATTCCTTTCTTTGGCGATAGCAATCATACTGTTACTGTAGTCTAATCCCGTGTAATCTTGCTGATTTTCTTGGAATCTTTTAGCGAGATTGCCGGTTCCACTACCTATTTCCAGAATGGTTTTGCAATTGTTTTCTTGGATTAAACTATTATAAAAATGATATTCTTCATCATAATCAATGAATGTTTGGTACATAGCATCAAAAATTGCCGCCATTTTTCCGTCATAAAGATTTGTCATGATTTATATATATATACTATAAAATTAAACAAAATTGCGATATAAAAAAAGGGCTATCTTTCGACAGCCCTTTTTCAAATTATTCGACAACCGAATTAGAATTTGTAGTTCAAAGATAAATTAAACATAGTTCCTAATTGACTGAAGTGTGATCCATCATAAGTTGTTTTATCATAACGACCATTGAAAGTAATCAAATTGTATTGATTTTTTACTTTTGCAGGATCATTTAACAATGCTGTTCCAGCAGCGTTTTCAGCTACAAATTTCCATTCTGGTAACACGTTCAATAAATTATTTACATTTAAAGATAAAGTTAATTTGTCTGATGCGGAGAATGTAACTCCTAAATCTGTAACAATTTTTGGAATAAATTCAGTTTTTAAGTTTGCATCTAAACCATCTTGGTCAAAAGTAGTTTTTCCGAAATAAGTGTTATTAAGAGAAAATCCAAATTTCCCGATTTCATAATTTGCACCTAAAATCCACTTTGTTACCGGTCTAGAAGTAAACATTAAAGATTCAAGTGTTTGTCCAAAATTATTACTTTTTACTGGAGAGATTCTTTCATTTTTGAAAGTAACGTTTCCGGATAAGTTAAATCCTAATTTCCCTGCTCCCAATAATACGTTGTTATAGTTTGCTACTACATCTAAACCTGAAGTTCTAGAATCAAATGAGTTTTCAAACCAGGCAACTGTTCCAAATTGTGTATCAATTTTATCCCCTAAAATGATACGGTCTTCTACTTTAATGTTATAGTAATCAACCGTGAAATTAAAGTTTTTTGAAGGTTTCGCTCCCACACCAACTGTTACGTTAGTCGATTTTTCAGGAGTTAATCTAGGAATTCCTAATATACGTGCTTGAGGTGAAACATTATTAATAATACCGCTCACTTGAATACCTGATCCAGGAACAAAAGAATATTGTGATTTTTGAGTATAGATTTGGTGTAATGTTGGTGCTCTAAATCCAGTAGATACGGAACCTCTTAATGTGATTTTATCCTCAGCAAATTTATATCTAGAACTTAATTTCCAAACTGTAGCTCCGCCAAAATCACTATATTGTTCATGACGAACAGTACCGTTTATTAAGAAGTCTTTTGTTACGTCGTATGCTAAATCTAAATAACCACCTAAATTATAACGATTCCATTTACCTGAATTTTCTGGTCTGTTTCCAGCGAATGAATCAGCTCCAATGCCTTCCCACGACGCTTTGTCGCCTTCAATTACTTCGAAATTTTCAGTTCTGAACTCCGATCCGAAACCGATGCTAACTTTATCAGATAATACTTTTGAGATATCTAAATTCCCAACAATATGATTGAAAGATGTTCCTCCTGGTTTGAATGAAATTGGGCTGTTTTCTAGGTAAACATTTTGTCCATTTGAATCTTTAATGTTAGATCTGTTGAAAGAATTCTCTACAGAGTAATCTTGTTTGTTTCCACCAGTAGTAATACTTACATCAGTATTCCACCCATTCATTTTTGATTTGTAACCCAATGTTGCATTGTAGTCATTCAAATCTCCCGTGAAAGTGGGTACATAACCTTTGTACGAAGCTGGAGTCCCATCTCCAAAGAAGTCTTTCAAGAAAGGATAATCGGATAAAGTTCTCCAATATGGTGTTCTGTAATTAGCAAATGAGTTTACTTTTTTGTAAACATATGCAGCGTTATAATATAATTGTGTGTTTTCTGATAAGTCAGATCCACCATTTATTAAGAATTTTGCTGCAGTAGTTTCTGGCGCGCCATTGATATTACCAGCATCAGGATATTTCGCAAGGAAAGCTTGAACATCTGAAAGAGAAGCTCCAAAATCCCCTGCATCGCCAGCAGCGTCAACTTTACCAGGTCTATTAGACAAATTAACTTTAGAAAAATCTACAGTATAATTTAAAAATCCTTTAGTCCCTACAGTTGTTCCGTTGTTTAAACTCACACCTAACATTTCTCCGTCACCTTCTGAAGTTATTCCACTTCTCACAGTAACTGATCCATTAGCGGCACTCTTTTTCAAAATAATGTTCATTACTCCTGCAATCGCATCAGATCCGTATTGTGCAGATGCACCATCACGAAGAATCTCTACTCTTTCGATAGCGTCAGTAGGAATTGCAGAGATATCTGCACCTGTTTCCCCACGTCCTGGAGAGGTTTGTACATAAAGTAAAGAACTTAAGTTTTTACGTTTTCCGTTGATTAGGATTAAGGTTCTACTTGGTCCCATATTTCTAATTTCGTATGGATCAAGTAAGGAAGTCGCATCATTAACAGGCGTTTGAACCGTGTTAAATGATGGAATTTTGTACTGTAATGCCTTATCAAAAGAAGCTTGACCGGTTGAAGCCAAATCTTTTGAAGAGATCACATCAATAGGAAGCGCAGTAGTAGTGTTACTCCTAGGTGCAGTTCTTGTTCCAGTAACCACAATCTCGTCTAGCGCTTGTCCACCTTCCTCAGATAAAACAACATCAATTGTGGAACTTGTTGCTTCTTTTTCCAATTTAGAAAAACCAACGTAACTGAAGACCAATGTGGCTCCGTCTTTAACCTTGATTTTATAGGCCCCATCAATATCTGTTGAGACGCCGTTGTTTGTTCCTTTTTCGATGATGTTAACGCCAGGCAGAGCAGCGCCAGAATTATCTTTTACAACGCCGGTGATTTCTTTTTGTGCAAAAAGAAAACTGACATTAAGCAGTAAAAATAGTAATGCAATTTTTTTCATAATAAGTTGTGTTTGGTTTATTGTTAAGTCTAATTTCTTATGCAATATAATTTTTTTTTTAACAAAACATTAAGGATAGCGGTTTTTTTTATAAAAAAGTTATTAAAATTATTTTAATGCTCCGTTTTTTGAAGGGAATATTTATTATAGCTTATATTTGCAAACTTTTAAAGTAAACACTAGAACGAATAGCAGTAAATGCTATCTGTAAACATAAAGATCATGAAAGCAGGAATTGTAGGATTGCCAAATGTTGGAAAATCAACATTGTTTAATTGTTTGTCAAATGCAAAAGCGCAAAGTGCCAACTTTCCTTTTTGTACAATCGAACCTAATATAGGTGTAGTAAATGTTCCTGATTCCAGAATTGAAAAACTGGAAGAATTGGTTAAACCAGAACGCGTACAAATGGCAACAGTTGATATTGTTGATATTGCAGGTTTAGTTAAAGGAGCCAGCAAAGGCGAAGGTTTAGGAAATCAGTTTCTTGGTAATATTAGAGAATGTAATGCGATTATTCACGTATTGCGTTGTTTTGACAATGATAATATTGTTCACGTGGACGGAAATGTAAATCCAATTCGTGACAAAGAAACGATTGATATCGAGTTGCAATTGAAAGATTTAGAGAATGTTGAAAAACGTTTGGAAAAAGTAAATCGTGCCGCCAAAACAGGAAACAAAGAGGCGCAAACCGAAAAAGCACTTTTAGATAGAATTAGAGAAACGTTACTTCAAGCAAAATCAGCTAGAACGGTGACTCCGCAAAACAACGATGAAGAAGTTTTAATGGAATCTTTTCAACTGATTACGGCAAAACCAGTTTTGTACGTTTGTAATGTAGATGAGAATTCAGCGGTAAACGGAAATGCCTACGTAGATCAGATTCGGGAATTAGTAAAAGATGAAGATGCCGAAGTAATCATTCTTTCGGTAGGAGCTGAGGCTGATATTACTGAATTGGAAAGTTATGAAGAGCGTCAGGTTTTTCTTGAAGATATGGGATTAACGGAGCCTGGAGCATCCGTTTTGATTCGTGCAGCTTATAAATTATTAAAACAGCAAACCTATTTTACGGCTGGTGTCAAAGAAGTTCGCGCCTGGACGATCAATATTGGAGCAACTGCACCACAAGCAGCTGGGGTTATCCACACGGATTTCGAAAAAGGTTTCATCCGCGCCGAAGTTATTGCTTATGAAGATTTTGTGCAATACGGTTCTGAAGCCAAATGCAAAGAGGCTGGAAAATTCAAAGTAGAAGGAAAAGAATATGTGGTTAAAGATGGTGATGTGATGCATTTCCGTTTTAACGTCTAAGTTATTGCGAGGAATGAAGCAACCTTATTAAATAAATTTGAAAGCCTGCAGAAGAAATTTTGCAGGTTTTTTTTGTACCTAATCCAGCTTTACACTTCAAGATTTTCCCATCAATCTCTTTTTTCTAAGTCATAAAAGGAGCTTCCGTTGGTCGCTCTTTTATGACAAGAAAAAATAAGATTGATTTGAAAAATGCTTTCCGTTTCAATCTGGGGTAAAAGTGATGCAGATAAAAATAAAGACTCGTTTTGACTTATTTATTTTGTAATCTGTGAATCAGTGGCTAATTATTTTATTACTGTTTTATTTTTACTACTTTTAACAAAAACGAACTATCATGAAAATAATCGCCTTTGGCGCAAGCCCTAGTAAGAATTCTATCAATAAGAAATTAGCGACCTACGCGGCTCATTTCTTTGAAAATGGGGAAGTTGAAGTTTTGGATTTAAATGATTTCCAAATGCCAATTTATAGCGTGGATATCGAAGAAGAAATAGGACACCATGCATTGGCGCAAGCGTTTTTAGATAAAATTGCTACTGCTGATATTGTAGTGGTTTCCATGGCAGAGAATAACGGAAATTATTCCGTGGCATTCAAAAATATTTTCGATTGGTGTACTAGAATAAATGCAAAAGTTTTTCAGGAAAAACCCATGCTGCTGATGGCAACATCTCCCGGAGCAAAAGGAGGAGCAAGCGTATTGGGAATCGCTAAAAATGCGTTTCCATTTTATGGTGGAAATATAAAAGAAACATTTTCTTTACCTAGTTTCGATGTAAACTTTGATAGTGCAAACGGTAAGATTTCCAACGCTGAATTGGATAATCAGTTGAAAAAGCTCGTTGACAATTTTTAATTTTTATAATGAAATCCTATAATCCTAAATCAAAAATCTCAGATTCTTTGTCAATATCATTCTTGATAACTTTGGGGTCATAGTCTTTTAAAGTATATTGAGATATCCTATATTAGCACCAAATCCACAAAATCTACAATGTCCGATCAAAATCAATATACCGAAGATAATATTCGGTCACTCGACTGGAAAGAACATATTCGCATGCGTCCTGGAATGTACATCGGGAAATTGGGAGATGGTTCCTCGCCAGATGATGGTATTTATATCCTTTTAAAAGAAGTTCTCGACAACTGTATCGATGAATTTGTCATGGGTGCGGGAAAAACTATTGAGGTAACTATTAAGGATAAGACCGTTACCGTTAGAGATTACGGTCGTGGAATTCCGTTGGGAAAAGTGATTGATGTGGTTTCCAAGATGAATACTGGAGGGAAATACGATTCTTTGGCATTTAAAAAATCCGTTGGTTTGAATGGAGTAGGGACAAAAGCAGTAAATGCTTTGTCTAATTATTTCCGTGTAGAATCCGTTCGGGATGAGAAACAAAAAGCAGCGGAATTTTCCGCAGGGAATTTAGTTCTAGAAGAAGCTATTATTGAAACCACGAAGCGTAAAGGAACTAAAGTTACTTTTATTCCAGATGAAGCGATTTTCAAAAATTACAAATTCCGTTTCGAGTATATAATCAAAATGCTTAAAAACTATTGTTATCTAAACAATGGTTTAACTATTTTATTCAATGGCGAAAAATATTTTTCTGAAAATGGTCTGAAAGACTTATTGGAAGAAACCATCCATGCGGATGATTTGGAATACCCAATCATTCACTTGAAAGGAGAAGATATAGAAATCGCCCTAACACATAGTAAATCGCAGTACAGCGAAGAATACCATTCCTTTGTAAACGGACAAAACACAACGCAAGGAGGGACACATCTTGCCGCCTATCGTGAAGCAATTGTAAAAACCATCCGGGAGTTTTATAATAAAAATTTTGAAGCGTCAGATGTTCGAAAATCTATTGTTACGGCGGTAAGTATTAAAGTAATGGAGCCGGTTTTTGAGTCACAAACCAAAACCAAATTAGGTTCTACGGATATGGGCTCTGAGCCAGGAATGCCCTCGGTGCGTACATTTGTAAATGATTTTGTGAAAACAAAATTAGACAATTACTTACACAAGAATCCTCCAACAGCAGACGCGCTCTTGCGAAAAATTCTTCAAGCCGAAAGAGAGCGTAAAGAACTGTCTGGTATTCGAAAATTAGCTACAGATCGTGCCAAAAAAGCGAATTTACACAACAAGAAATTAAGAGATTGCCGCGCCCATCTTCCGGATACAAAACATCCTAAAAATCTGGAAAGTACCCTTTTTATCACGGAGGGAGATTCGGCATCTGGATCCATTACAAAATCACGTGATGTCAATACACAAGCTGTTTTTAGCTTGCGTGGAAAGCCTTTGAATTCGTACGGAATGAGCAAGAAAATTGTGTATGAAAATGAAGAATTCAATTTATTGCAAGCAGCGCTAGATATTGAAGATGGATTAGAGAAATTACGGTACAACAACATTGTAATCGCTACAGATGCCGATGTCGATGGAATGCACATTCGCTTGTTGCTGATTACGTTCTTTCTACAATTTTTCCCAGAATTGATAAAAGAAGGTCATTTGTATATTTTGCAAACGCCACTTTTTAGAGTTCGAAACAAAAAAGAAACAATATACTGCTATTCTGATGACGAACGAAAAGCTGCCATCGAAAAATTAAAACCAAAACCGGAAATCACTCGATTTAAAGGATTGGGGGAAATTTCCCCAGATGAGTTCAAAAATTTCATTGGAGAAACCATTCGTTTAGATCCTATTATGATGGATAAAAATACCTCGATTGAGCAATTATTGTCTTTTTATATGGGCAAAAATACGCCGGATCGTCAGGAATTTATCATCAAGAATCTGAAGGTAGATTTGGATGTGATCGAAAAGAATTAATATTTAATATTTGAATTATGATTAGCAAAAAAAATCTGATTTATACCATAATAGCTTTTGTCGTTGGTTTTTTAGTGACTTTTTTTATTATTAAAAGTTTGAAATAATAAAGACTAGCCTCATTCAAAAAAGAAACAAGGAATAATAAAATTGATGTCAGAAAATCTTCAAAATAATACATTATTCACTCAAGTTGTTGATTTGCTTCAACTATCAAAACAGCAAGTAATAAGAACAATAAACCAAACCATGGTTTATACTTATTATGAGATTGGGCGCATGATTGTAGAAGAAGAACAAAACGGAAAAGATAGGGCTGAATATGGTAAGCAACTGTTAAAGGGACTTTCAAAGCAGCTTAATAATGAGTTTGGAAAGGGGTTTTCTGTAGTTAATTTAGAGAATATGAGGAAGTTTTATTTGGCTTACTCAATTTCCGAGACACTGTCTCGGATTTTACAAATTCAAAAATCCCAGTCACTGACTGGGGAATTGAATACTAAGATATCTCAGTCACTGACTGGGGTTTCTGAAAATCAAAAAGTGCAGTCGCTGATTTCGTTTTTCAAACTAACTTGGACACATTATGTTTTCTTAATGCGAATTGACCATGAGCAAGAAAGACGTTTTTACGAAATAGAATCCGAAAAATACAACTGGAGCGTTCGAGAATTACAACGTCAATACGATTCTGCTTTATATACCAGATTGGCTCTAAGTAGAGATAAAGAAGGGATTTTAAAACTTTCTGAAAAAGGTCAGATTTTTGAGAAACCTAAAGATATAATCAAAGATCCGTATATTCTTGAATTTCTTGGACTGCCAGAATTGCATCAATATTCTGAATCAGAATTAGAAGAAGAAATCATTAATAAGCTCGAACATTTTCTGCTAGAATTAGGTCATGGTTTTACCTTTGTTTCGAGACAAAAAAGAATCACTTTTGATGATAAACATTTTAGAATTGACTTGGTTTTTTACAACCGAATATTAAAATGTTTTGTTTTAATTGACTTGAAAATTGGAGAGTTAAAACATCAGGATTTGGGTCAAATGCAAATGTATGTGAATTATTACGACCGAGAAATGCGTTTAGAAGATGAAAATAAAACGATTGGAATAGTACTTTGCCAAAACAAAAGCGATTTGGTGGTGGAATACACTTTACCTGAAAATAACGAACAAATATTTGCCAGTAAATACAAAACGGTATTGCCGAGTAAAGAAGATTTATTGAAACTAATTGAGCAGATATAAAAGCTTATAAGTTGGTTGGTTAAACAACCTAAAACAATTAAACTTTTAAACCTTAAACTTTTACATGAAAGACGAAGAAGAAGATAACATAATTCCAAACGAAGACGAATCGCAAGACGAGTCAAATGAATCAAACGAATCAAATGACGAAGGTTTTGACGATATCGTGTCTTCTGGAGGACAGCATTTTTACGACAATCAAGAAGACGGAAACGATACCATTACCAAAGTTACGGGAATGTACAAAGACTGGTTTCTAGATTATGCTTCCTATGTAATTCTGGAGCGTGCCGTTCCTGCAATTGAGGATGGATTTAAACCGGTACAACGCCGAATCATGCACTCGTTGAAAGAGCTGGATGACGGTCGCTACAATAAAGTGGCCAATGTTGTTGGGCACACTATGCAATATCATCCTCACGGAGATCAGAGTATTGGTGATGCGATGGTACAAATTGGTCAGAAAGAATTACTAATTGACTGTCAGGGAAACTGGGGGAATATTTTAACTGGTGATGGCGCAGCAGCTTCCCGTTATATCGAAGCACGTTTGTCCAAATTTGCTTTGGAGGTTTTGTATTCTCCAAAAATTACGGATTGGGGTGTTTCTTATGATGGGCGACGAGCGGAGCCGAACAATCTTCCGGTGAAGTTTCCTTTATTGCTTGCCTCCGGTGCTGAAGGTATTGCTGTTGGTCTTTCGACGAAAGTCTTGCCTCATAATTTTAACGAATTAATAGATTCATCGATAAAAATATTAAAGGGAAAACCTTTTACGATTTATCCCGATTTTATGACACAAGGTATTGCAGATGTGTCGAATTATAATGACGGTTTGCGCGGCGGTCGTGTTCGAGTTCGTGCTAAAATTGCGCAACTTGATAAAAATACTTTGGTGATTACCCAGATTCCGTTCTCTACCAATACGACGACTTTGATTGACAGTATTTTGAAAGCCAATGACAAAGGTAAAATCAAAATCAAAAAAATAGAGGATAATACCGCGGCTGATGTCGAGATTTTAATCCATCTTTTTCCTGGTGTTTCTCCTGATAAAACCATTGATGCATTATTTGCTTTTACGGCTTGCGAAACTTCGGTGGCGCCATTGGGTTGCGTAATTGAAGATAACAAACCATTGTTTATCGGGGTTTCTGAAATGTTGAAAATTTCAACGCACAGAACCGTTCAATTGCTTAAAAGTGAACTCGAAATTCAGTTGAGTGAATTGGAGGAACAATGGCATTTTCTTTCTTTGGAACGTATTTTTATCGAAAATAAAATCTATCGTGACATTGAAGAAATGACAACTCGTGAAACGGTAATAAAAGCGGTTGATGATGGCTTGAAACCACACATCAAACATTTAAAACGAGCGGTTACCGAAGACGATATTCTGCGTTTATTGGATATCCGAATCATGCGTATTTCTAAATTTGACAGCAATAAAGCGCAGGATAAAATTGAATCGCTGGAAGGTGATATTGAACAGGTAAAACACGATTTAGAACATCTGACTGATTTTGCGATAGCCTATTTTGCGAAGTTAAAAGAGAAGTACGGAAAAGGTCGTGAGCGCCAAACAGAGCTCCGTATTTTTGATGATATTGAAGCGACAAAAGTAGTGTTGCGAAATACTAAATTATATGTGAATAAGGAAGAAGGTTTCGTAGGAACGAGTTTGAAAAAAGACGAGTATGTTACCGATTGTTCTGATATTGATGATGTAATTGTTTTTCTTCGTGATGGAAAAATGATGATTACTAAAGTGGATGCTAAAACCTTTGTGGGGAAAGACATTATTCACATTGCTATTTTTGACAAAAGCGACAAGCGTACTATTTATAACATGATTTACCGTGATGGAAAATCGGGACCATCGTACATAAAACGTTTCAATGTTTCGGGTGTTACACGTGACAAAGCGTATGATTTGACAAATGAAACTGCAGGTTCTCAAGTGTTGTATTTTTCTTGTAATCCAAATGGAGAAGCAGAAGTGATAACCATTCTATTACGCCAAATTGGAACTGTCAAAAAACTGAAATTCGATATCGATTTTGCCAGTTTAGCCATTAAAGGTCGGGCTTCCAAAGGAAATTTGGTAACCAAATATCCCATCAAAAAAATCGAGTTGAAAGAGAAAGGAATCTCTACTTTATTGCCTAGAAAAGTTTGGTTTGATGATACGGTTCAACGATTAAACGTAGATGGAAGGGGAGAGTTGCTTGGCGAATTTAGACCAAATGATAAAATATTGGTTGTTTCACAAACTGGTAAACTCAAAGTGATTACGCCTGAATTAGCGACGCATTTTGATGAAGATATGGTCGTTTTGGAAAAATGGATTCCCAAAAAACCAATATCTGCCATTTATTATGATGGTGAAAAAGAAAGATACTACGTTAAACGTTTCTTGGTAGAAACCGAAAATAAAGAAGAAAGTTTTATCACGGAACATCCTAACTCACAGTTGGAAATCGTGTCAACGGATTATCGTCCAGTTGCCGAATTGATTTTTCCTAAAGTGAAAGGAGTTCAAAAAGAGAATATGACTATAGATATCGAATCCTATATTAACATAAAAGGATTTAAGGCGCTTGGTAATCAATTGACAACCGATAAATTGAAACAGGTTAATCTTCTGGAATCTTTGCCGTACGAAATTCCGCAAGAGATTGTTCCGGAAAACATCGAGGTTGAAGGTGAAACAAATGGGGACGATTCTGCTGTTCAACTGGAAGATGATGGACAAATAACTTTGACTTTAGAATAAAAAAAAGCTTCCACGACGGAAGCTTTTTTTATGCACTGTTATTTTTTCTTTTTTGTCATTTTCATATTCAATATTTCTACAAGTAAAGAGAATGTGATAGCAAAATATAGATATCCTTTTGGTACCGGTGTTACGTGGTTTCCAAATATTAAAGCATTCGATAAATGGGCACTTTCCGTAAGTAACATAAACCCAATCAATATTAGAAATGATAAACCAAGAATTTGTATGGAAGGATGTTTGTTTACAAAATTTCCGACTGGTACCGCAAATTGCATCATTATTAAAACAGAAATAACCACTGCAGTGATCATGATATAAAGAGCGCCTTCAACTCCGTTTGTCATACCAACTGCGGTAAGAATACTGTCGAACGAGAAAACTAAATCAATCATAATGATTTGTAAAAGTACATTTTGAAACGATTTTGTTGCAGCCTTACCTAATTCTTTTTCTTCATGCCCTTTTTCGTCCACTTTTTCCCTAATTTCATTCGTACTCTTGTAAATTAAGAATAATCCACCACCAAGTAAAATGAGGCTTTGACCTGTAATTCCTGCTGAAAACCAACTTAGGTTAATGTTGAACCAAGGTTCTTTCATTTGAATTAACAAACTAATACCAAACAAAAGTCCGATTCTCATAAACATAGCTAAAAACATTCCAATTTTGGTAGCACTTTTTCGTTTCTCAATTGGCAATTTTCCAGTGGCAATCGAAATGAAAATAATGTTGTCAATTCCTAATACAATTTCCAGAAAGGTTAATGTTAATAGGGCAATCCACGCATCGGCATTTAAAAATACTTCCATTTTATTTAATTCTAATTTATAATTTTTCTCCTTTTATGTAATTTTAAAATGGCGTGTTAATCCGCAATTTTCGTAACCGTTCCTTTTTGTTTTGTATCTACACCAACCATTCCAAATTCAAAGGTATAGGAATTTTTTGATGTTGTCAAAATTTTCATGTCGATTGCTTTTTCCTCTGCTTTGTTTTTGGGATGCAATTTTCGCAAAATATATTCACAATCGTTTACCCATCGTATCGAAGCAGTATCCGTTTTTCCTTCAAAAGTTTCAATTTCAATGCTGCCATTGCGTTCAAAAACAGTTGTTTTTTTGACACCGTTTACTTTATATTCAAATTTAAATTTGCCTGTTTTGAAAGCTGCACAGTTGCGTTCCACATTATAACACGACATTAGTAACAGTAGTGGGAGGAGAAGTATTATTTTTTTCATTTTTTTAAGAGCGTTTATTTTTAATTTTTTTGGATTTATTCTGAATTTATTTCAGAAGCTATTTCCTGCTATTCGTTTCAATCTTTTCTTCGGCTAAAAAGCCTCAAAAAGGATTTCCACTGCTATCAGGGCTAGTTTATAATAGTTATTTCAATCGTTTTAATTCTTCGTCAGTAAAATTCTTGATACTTTTTTCTTGAGAAAATTTATCAGCATTATAACTGTTGGATTTGTTTTTTGGAATCGATAAACTTTCCCAAGCGCCATTTTTTAATTGTTTGGCATAAAAAACAATTTGCCCGACATGATATGGATAATGTGCCAATTGTCTGTTGATAGCTTCTGCAACGGCATGACCTTCGTTCCTAATATAAATAATTTCCGAAAGTTGCTCTGGTTGTAATCCGTTTAACGCAGTAAACAAACATTCCCAGCCTTTATTCCAAAGTGCTAAAACTTCCTCTTTGGTTTTTAAATCATTTTCGAATTCGGCATCTCGATTACGCCATTCTTTTTCACCATCAGTAGCCAAAAAATCAGTCCAGCGAGAAAGCATATTCCCCGAAAGGTGTTTTACCATCGTGGCAATACTGTTTGTATCTTCATTTGTAGCAGTAAAAAGCTGTTGCGGTTCCAGTTGCTCCATTGCTTTTTCTCCCAAGGTTTTGTAATAGAGAAATTGCTTTTTTACACTTTCAAGATATTGACTGTTTATTTCCATGATTAGATGATTTTAATATCATATTTGTCTAAAAGTCCTAGAAGTCCTTGTGCGGAAAACTTGGCTTTTTTCATAGGATTAAATTCCGGATCAATTTTATAATTGTAAGCTGAGGTAAAATCAACTCCTGCCAATTGCGTATCATTGAAGACAGCGTTATCTAAATTACAATTTTCAAAAACCGAATTCGTAAGATTGGCACCGCCAAAAGTAACTTCTTTCATCGAACAGGAATTGAACTTTGTTTTGGGCATTTTTTTATTGGCAAAAGACGAATAATCTAAAACGCAATCCTCAAAATTCACTGTAAATAAGAAGTCAGTACACATATTGAAATGGATTCCGAGTAATTTGCAGTTTTTAAAACTAACCGTTTTTAGGCTCGTTCCCGTCAAATCAGTCATTGCTAAATTGCAATCGATGAACTCGCAATCCATAAAAGTATTGTTTGAAAAATTACTGTTTGAGAAATCGCAATTCTTGAAAACACAATCTTCAAATTCTCGATTGTTAATTCTCTTATTAATCCAAATGACTTTGTCAAATGTTTTTTGAATGTGAATTAAATCTTCCATTAGTCGTTAAATAAGCTTTTCATAATTGTTTTTAATCCTAAATACATCAGAAACATTGCTGTCAAGCAAAATACTATTCCTATTCCCAAAACTAAATAATGCCAAGCATTTTCCTTGTTCATAAATGCGTTATAAATCAAGGATGGACCAATAAACAAAAGCGGTAAAGCTCCTGCCAGGTATTTTATTCCTTTTGATAATAATTCTTTGTTGGTTGCCATTTTAATTTGGGATTTTAATTTTTGATTTGGGATTTACCCTTCAATTACGTTCAGTATGTTGGACTGAAAACTGCGACTGAACACTGTTTACTGAGCACTGTAATAATCAACCGCTTTCCTGACGCTTCCATGTTTTTTTAATAATTCGCTGGCTTCTTCATATGAAACTGGAATTTCTCCCATAATCATTTTTACCCCACGATCAACTAGTTTGCTGTTGCTCAATTGCATATCGACCATTTTGTTACCTTTCACTTTCCCCAGTTGAATCATGGTGGCTGTCGAAATCATATTCAACACTAATTTCTGTGCTGTTCCCGCTTTCATACGGGAACTTCCGGTTACAAATTCAGGTCCTACAACCACATCGATAGGAAATTTTGCTGTCGATGAAAGTGGACTTCCTGCATTACAAGAAATACTTCCTGTAGTTATATTATTTTCGTTACAAGTTTGTAATCCTCCGATAACATAAGGTGTAGTTCCTGATGCGGCAATTCCAATCACTACATCATTCTCATTTATATTGTGTTCTTGTAAATCGATCCAAGCTTGGGTGGCGTTGTCCTCTGCATTTTCTACAGCTCTGCGAATGGCTTCATCACCACCGGCTATAATTCCGTTTACCAAGTCAAAAGGAACGCCAAAGGTTGGCGGACATTCCGAAGCATCAAGGATTCCGATACGGCCTGAAGTTCCGGCGCCAATATAGAATAATCTTCCGCCGAGTTTCATTTTAGCAACAATTTCAGTGACTAAAACTTCTATTTGGGGCAACGCTTTTTCTACTGCAAAAGGCACAGTTTTGTCTTCCTGATTGATGTTAGATAGCAATTCTGTAACCGACATTTTTTCTAAATGTTCGTATTTTGAGGATTGTTCGGTAGTTTTAGTAAATGTCATTTTTGTTAAAATTAAAATTATGTGTAGGGACAGCTCGCGAGCTATGCGTACGTTGCGTGCGTGAGGGATAGTAGTGGAAATCCTTTTTTTTAGAGCGTTAGCGGAATAAAAAAAGATTGCAACGGATAGCCCGGCCGCTTTTTCAGCGGACACGCCCAAATTATAAAATTATATAAAATACGCCAATCCAATTCCTAAAATAATCATAGAAACCTTGGCGATATTGAATTTGTGTCCTTCGCTGCTTTCGAAAATAATCGTGGATGAAATATGAAATAATATCCCAATTACAACGGCAGTTATTTCGTTATAATATTGATTTAATATAGGCAAATAACCCGATGAAAACGTTCCCAGCGGTGTCATAATCGCAAAAGTGATCATGAAAATAAAAATGGCTGTTTTATTTAAATTTGCATTGATAAAAAATGTTGTAAGAATGATCGCAATAGGTAGATGGTGTACGGCAATTCCAAGCGCTAAATCACTATGATGGCTTAATGGAAATCCTTCTAAAAAAGCGTGAATACAAAGGCTGATAAACAAAAGCCAAGGAATATGATTCATGTTTGCATGTCCATGAACATGGCCGTGTTCGGCGCCTTTGGAAAAAAATTCGAGTATGATTTGGAATAAAATTCCCAACATAATAAAAAGTCCAATATTGCTGTTTTTACTTTCATAAACTTCAGGTAATAAATGCATCACGGTCAATGAAAGCAAAAACGAACCACTAAAGGCCAACAGTAATTTGAGATTGGTTTTGTTGTTTGGTTTCAAAACTAAAGCGATACCGTACCCTAAAAGTACCGAAAGTAATGGAAAAAGATAATTCATTTATTTAAAAATCATGATTAGGCGTTCACTTTCTGTTTTATGGAATTTCTTTAACTTATAATCTCCAAAAATATCCAACAGGTAAATTCCAGCTTCTTCCATTAATTGTTCGAAATCGGGAAGTGTCAAGGCTTTTACTTTTTCGGTGAAATGAAATTTTTGTCCTTTGTCTTCAAATGCAATTTCTTTATAAATATGTCCGTCTTTTAGATAGCGCTTGATATGAAAATCGATTTCATCTACTGTTTTTATTTCCTCAGGAACCAAAGTATTGAGGACTTGATTGACATTCATAAAGTCAATCACGGCAAATCCATATTCGGATAAGCTGTCTTTGATCGCTTTTAGGGTCGTTAAATTATCTTCGTCATTCTCGAAATAACCAAAGCTGGTAAACAAGTTAAAAATGGCATCGTATTTTTCTTCAAAAGGTTCACGCATATCGTGAACTTTAAAATGTAAGGTTTCGTTCGTATTTTTACTGGCCTCTGCAATGCTGTTTTCAGAAAGATCAGCACCTAGTACATCAAATCCCAGTTGATTCAAATAAATAGAATGGCGTCCTTTGCCACAAGCTAAATCCAGCACTTTTGCTTTTTCAGGGAGATTTAGATAATGCGTCAAATTATCCATAAAAATTTGCGCTTCTCTATAGTTTCGCTCTTTGTAAAGTATGTGGTAGTAAGGAGAGTCAAACCAAGAAGTGAACCAGTTTTCAGTTGATTTTTGTTGGTTTTCGGGTGACGGTTTTTGAGCTTCAGACATTTATTCTTTTTCAATTAATTCGATTCAGGCAAATTTAGTGTATTTTTGCAACGAATACTTGATTTTACAATGGAAAATAATTTTAAAATGGTTGCCAAAACCTTTTTTGGTTTTGAAGAAATATTAGCAAAAGAGTTGAAAAACTTGGGTGCGCAGGACGTGGAGCAAGGCGTGAGAATGGTAAGTTTTAAAGGGGATAAAGGGTTTATGTACAAAGCAAATTTAGCTTTGCGTACGGCTTTGAAAATCTTGAAACCTATTTATTTTTTCAAGGCTAATAATGAACAGGCTTTATACAAAGGCATTTCGGGAATAAACTGGTCTAAATTATTAAACGCCAATCAGACTTTTGTGATTGATGCGACCGTACATTCGGAATATTTTAATCACTCGGAATTTGTTTCACAAAAGTGTAAAGATGCGATTGTAGATCAATTTAGAGAAAGAACTGGGCAACGTCCAAGCATTGATAAAGTTTTCCCTGATTTGAGAATTAATATCCATATTGACAAAGACCAAGTTTCGGTTGCACTGGATACTTCAGGAAACTCATTGCACCAACGTGGTTATAGAACAGCAACGAATATTGCTCCTATAAACGAAGTTTTGGCTGCAGGAATTCTATTGCTTTCGGGTTGGGATGGTCAAGGCGATTTCTTGGATCCAATGTGTGGTTCGGGAACTTTTCTCGCTGAAGCTGCTATGATTGCTTGTAATATTCCGGCAAACATTAACCGTAAAGAATTTGCTTTCGAAAAATGGAACGATTGGGATAATGAATTATTTGACAATATCTCAGATAGTTTATTGAAAAGAGTGAGAGAGTTTCATCACACTATAAAAGGATTTGATAAAGCACCAAGTGCGGTTCAAAAAGCCAAAGACAATATTAAAAATGCGAATCTAGACGAGTATATTTCGATCGAGGAAAAGAACTTTTTTGACACCGAAAAAACGTCACAAGGTAAGTTACACATGGTTTTCAATCCGCCTTATGATGAGCGTTTGGATATCCATATGGAAGAATTCTACAAAAGCATTGGCGATACCTTAAAGAAAAATTATCCAGGCACAAATGCTTGGTTCATCACTGCAAATCTGGAAGCACTGAAATATGTAGGATTAAAACCTTCGAGAAAAATCAAACTTTTTAACGCCAGTTTAGAAGCGAGATTAGTGAAATACGAAATGTACGAGGGTAGTAAGAGAACAAAGTTTCAAGTAACAGATAAAGAGAGAGGTGATCAGGATCAGATAGCAGAATAAGCTAGCGATATCAGATTAAAAACTCATAATTCATAACTCAAAACTCATAATTTATTATGACCAAATTACAAGTACGTGCCTTTTTATATCAATTAGGCTCTTTTGCAATATTTTTTATATCTACAAGATATTTGGTAGCAAAATATACAATGCTGACTGGATTCTGGATTCCATTTACAGCTTTTGTAATTGGAACTATTATAGCTCCAAAGTTTCAGTCTGTAAAAACCAAAGATGGAGAAAAGCTATTTATGAAATGGATTTTTATTAAGGGAATTAAGGAAATAGGATAGCTTAGAAATTACGAATTACGAATTAAAATTTTCCGTAATATTAACCGCTAATTCGCTAATTTTTTAAATAAATAAAAAATTAGCGAATTAGCGGTTATTTTTTACCCTTAGATTTTTTAGAAACTGCAACAGGTTTTACCTTTTTCTTGTAAATAGGTAAGAAATACGTAACGGTATAATTGAATCCAACTCCAAAATCGCCATTGTAGGTTCTATTGAATCCCAGAATGTATAAGTTTTCAAAATTATCAGGTTGTTTGTTGCTGACCAAGCGTTTCAATTGAAGACTGAATCCCACAAACACATTATCAAATACTTTTGCTTTTACTCCAGCCACAACTTCAATCCAACTGGCGGATAATCCGTTGAATTTTTGTCCTGAAACAATTGTCGGTGTTTCTCCAAAATAAGGATTGGCATTGTAGATTTTATACGTGTTTATTTGTTGATTAAAAGTACTAAAACCGTAGCGCATTCCTATAGAAATGATGTTTTCCATGTTCAACCAGTTTTGATACCCATTGCAATCAAAACCTGCTTTTAGATAAGAGCCTTTGACAGTTGAATTCAGTCGGGTGTCATCAGTTGTTTTATTTTCATTTCCCAGTTCGGCAGCCAAAAAATATTTTTTTGTCAATCGGTAATCCCCAACAAATTCGATTCCTTTGTAATTTTTGTCATACAATGCCCGAGTTAATTTATACAAATCAACACCTACGCGTATACCGTAACGATCCGTTTTTACAGGAACTGGAATAGAATCCTTCTTTTTTGCTGTTAAATCAACTTTTTTAAAAGCTTCAGGATTTTCAGGAACTACACCTTCTGTTTTTGGTGTAGGTTGTTTCGCCAGTTCGGCCTTTGAGTTCGAATCTTGTGCATTTGCCAAAAACAAAGACAACACCAGACAAAAACTAAAAAAATATTTTAATGTGTGTTTCATTTTCGTTTTCTATATTACTTTTTTCAACCGAGATATATTTGATCCATTTATCGGCAGCAATTGTGTGAGTGTAAGGATTTGTTGGGTTCAACATGAAAACCGTCTTAAAGCCGCAAGCTCTCGATACAAAAACATCTTTTCTGGTATAGTCGAATTTTATATTATCCACATTTACTAATGCTGGATTTGAGTTACCGGAATTCAATGTAAAACTAAAACTAGTAGCGTCTTCGTTCGTTTTTAACGGAATAGAAAAGGTATTTCCACTCGTTAGAAATTTAGATTCACTAGTTGCAGTTGCATTAAAAATAACACCATCCGTCAATCCTGTACCAACGACCTTTAGGTCAGTGACATTTTTTAAAACGGAGGGATTGGCAAAATCGTAGAATGTAATAACCATTCTAGGCGTTGTGGGAGTATTGGCATCGCAAATATCGTCTTTCTCACAACTGGAGAACGATAAGGCAAAAACCGATACCAATAAAATTATTTTTCTCATATTTTTTTAATGAAGATTTTTGATTGCAGTTTGTTGAAATCTGCAATCAAAAATCGTTAATCTCAAATCAAAAATCTTTTATCTCTTTTCCAAAAGTACAACATTTTCCACGTGATGCGTTTGTGGAAACATATCTACAGGACGCACGCGAGTTACTTTATATTTCTCATCCATTAAAGCCAAATCACGCGCTTGTGTAGCCGAATTACAGCTTACGTAAACCACTTTTTCAGGAGCAATTTTCATAATTTGTTCGATTACATCTTTATGCATTCCGTCTCTTGGAGGATCGGTGATAATTACATCAGGATGACCGTGTTGAGCAATAAAACTATCGTTAAAAACGACTTTCATGTCACCTACATAGAACTCGCAGTTCTTAATTTCATTGCGTTCTGCATTCAGTTTAGCGTCTTTAATTGCTTCCGGAACACTTTCCACACCAATTACTTTTTTTGCTTTTTTAGAAACAAACTGAGCAATTGTACCTGTTCCTGTGTACAAATCATAAACAATTTCATTACCGGTCAATCCAGCGAAATCTCTTGTTATTTTGTATAATTCATAGGCTTGGTCGGAATTGGTTTGGTAAAAAGATTTGGCATTAATACTAAATTTCAATCCTTCCATTTCTTCCAAGATGTAATCTCTTCCCTTGTATAATTTAATATCGGTATCATATAAAGTATCGTTTGCTTTATTATTGATAACGTATTGTAAAGATGTAATCTGAGGGAATTTCTCGTAAATATGGTCCAAAAGCAATTCTCTGTTGGCTTTGTCGTTTTCAAAAAACTGAATCAGAACCATAATTTCTCCGGTCGAAGCGGTACGCAACATCAAAGTTCTCAACAATCCTTCATGAGCTCTAGGATTAAAGAAAGTCAAGCCATGCTCATTTGCAAAAGCGCGTACTTCATTTCTAATAGCGTTCGATGGATCTTCCTGTAAGTGACATTTGTTGATATCCAGAATTTTATCCCACATTTTCGGAATGTGAAAACCAAGTGCGTTTCTATTTCCTAAATCTTCGGTGCTGTCAATTTCTTTTTCGGTCAACCAACGGCTGTTTGAAAACGAAAATTCCATTTTGTTTCTATAGAAAAACTGTTTTTCCGAACCTAAAATAGGCTCAAATTCAGGAAGTTCTACTTTTCCAATGCGTTGTAAATGATTCAGCACCTCATTTTGCTTGTAATACAACTGTTGGCTGTACTTCATATTCTGCCATTTACAACCACCACAAACACCAAAATGTTCGCAAATAGGTTCTACACGATGCTCCGAATATTCATGAAAATGAACCGCTTTTCCTTCATAATACGCCTTACGTTTCTTGAACGTTTGCACATCTACCACATCGCCAGGAACGACATTTGGGATAAAAATTACTTTACCATCCGGAGCTTTTGCTACCGAAACGCCTTTTGCACCAGCATCAAGGACTTTTATTTGATGAAAGACAACTTTGTCTGTATTTTTCTTTGCCATAGCGCAAAAATAAGTGATTGGTTGGTTTTATAAATTCAAATTGGGAAATATTTTTAAAAAGTATTGATTTTTATTTGGGCCTAATCCCGCTTTTCGCTACAAATCCCCAGTTCCGCAAGCAGCAACACTATACCTATAAAGGAGCTTCCTCCAGTCGCTCTTTACCGGCAAGTGTTCCAAAGCTTTCGTTCCCGCGGGTTTTTCGCTATAATCGGGGGCAGGGTGCTTTAGAGGTTAATTACGTTTTGTAGAAAGGTGTGAGGTTATGCTTAGATTTTGGGTGTTAAATGCAATTCCGTGGTCAAACTACTGACATATTGAAGCCAACGGGTTTTGTTTTATGCAACAAAGAGAGTAAAATTGATATAAAAAATAGTCCAAATAATTAGATTGGTTATTTTATTTTTTCAACAATGTCTGAGCGATTGCTTTCTCTGCAAGCGGTGCCATGACTTGATAACCGGTTTTGTTCGGATGCACTCCGTCATTTGAAAATACTGCATTTAATCCTTTTCTTTCATCAACCATAGCCGAGTAATAATCGAGATACACGATGTCATTCCCATCAGCGTAATTAATAAAATTTCGTTTAAAGCTTTAATTTTTTCAATAGGTTCCTGATTTGGTTTCCAAGGAAAATCATAAGCCGGTAAAACGGAGCAAATAATTACTTTGATGTGGTTGGCTTTTGCCAATTCAATCATCGATAAAATATTGTCTCGAATCATTTCAATTGTGGAAGGACCCGTGTTTCCCGCAATATCATTTATTCCTGCAAGGATTACAACTGCAGAGGGATGTAAGGCGATAACATCGGCTCTAAATCGCAACAGCATTTGTGGTGTAGTTTGCCCACTAATTCCCCGATTAATATAAGGCTTTCCTGAAAAATAGTCGGGATTTATGATACTCCAAAATTCGGTTATGGAATCTCCCATAAAAACAATTCTTTTTTGTCCCGCTGTAGGTTGTGCTAGTATAGCATTTTGGTTTTGATATTTGTTGAAATTTGGCCAGTCTTGAGCTTGTATATTTCCCCCCATAATAATTAAAAAGAATAGAAAACGATATTTTAGAATAAATTGTGTCATTTGTAACTCATTAAATAGTTAAAAATCAGCATTTTTTTAGTCTAACAAACGTAATGAATTGGCACACCAAAACCAATTGGAGAAATACGAATTAAAGTTTAAAACAACTTCTAATTGTATTATAGGATTCTGTATTTCGATGGTATACGATTATTTTAAGGGGAAACATTTTTTAAACTTTCGTTAAAAAATGAACTAAATCAAAGTCTTCGATTTTAAAAAGAACTAAATTTGAGTAAACTAAAAAGAAGAATTATGAAAAGAAATGGAACCGCAGTTTGGAAAGGCTCACTAAAAGAAGGGAACGGGGTTGTATCAACACAAAGTAAAGTCCTTGATAATGCTCAATATTCGTTCAAATCCCGTTTTGAAGAAGGAATAGGTACTAATCCGGAAGAATTGATTGCAGCAGCGCATGCCGGTTGTTTTACAATGCAACTTTCAGCTTATATTGGTGAAGAAGGTTTTGAAATTGAAAGTATCGAAACTAAATGCGATATTGATTTAGTAGATGGAACAATCGTCACTTCGCACTTAACGGTAAGTGCAAAAGTAAGCGGTATTTCCGCAGATGTTTTTCAACAACAAGTTACAAAAGCAGAGAAAAATTGTCCAGTTTCTAAACTACTGAATGCGGCTATTTCTACAACTGCCACTTTAGTATAAAAATATAATCCATAAGAAAGGCTCAGTTTATTAGAAACTGAGCCTTTCTTATTTTTGTGTTACAGATTTAATCAAATAAATCTGAAGACAAATAACGGTCTCCGCGATCACAGATTATAGCAACCACCACACCTGATTCTAAAGTGTTAGCAATTTTTATTGCCGCAGCAACGGAACCGCCGCTACTCATTCCTGCAAAAACCCCTTCTTCAAGCGCCAAACGTTTGGTCATATCGCGAGCTTCTTGTTCTGTAACTTCTATAATGGTATCCACTTTTGAGGCGTCGAAAATTTTAGGTAAATATTCCTTTGGCCATTTCCTGATTCCTGGAATTTGGGAACCATCGCTGGGCTGTGCGCCAATGATTTGAATAGCTGGATTTTTCTCTTTCAAATAAGTTGACGTTCCAATGACTGTTCCTGTCGTTCCCATAGCTGCAACAAAATGGGTTACTGTTCCTTCGGTGTCATTCCATATTTCGGGACCGGTGGTTTTATAATGTGCTTTCCAGTTGTCTTCATTCGCAAATTGGTTCAACATAATATAACCTCCTTCGGCGACCTTCTTGTCTGCATAATCTCTGGAGCCAATAATTCCTGTACTTGCGGGAGTTTGTATTACTGTTGCGCCATAAGCACGCATGGTTTGGGTACGTTCTTTGGTTGAATCATCTGGAAGAACAAGTTCAATTTCGATATTAAATAGTTGGGCAATCATGGCTAATGCAATTCCTGTATTTCCGCTGGTTGCTTCAATGAGTTTGTCTCCTTTTTTGATTTCGCCTCTTTCAAGAGCGGATGCAATCATATTGTACGCTGCTCTGTCTTTTACGCTGCCTCCCGGATTGTTTCCTTCTAGCTTCAATAAAAGTTTTACATTTTTATTTTGTACCAAATTGATACTTTCCACTAAAGGTGTATTTCCTATGAGGTCTAATATTTTTTGTGGTTTCATGTTATTTTATCTCTTTTATTTTTACTTCGGTGGTGGTGGTGTTCATTACAATGGATTTTGCGGGAATAGATTTGGTCACCCAAGCATTTCCGCCAATAATACTGTTTTTACCAATCACGGTTTCGCCGCCTAGAATTGTTGCGTTGGCATAGATGCAAACATTTTTCTCAACGGTTGGATGTCTTTTGGTATTTTTCATTTCTTTACTGACGCTCAAGGCACCAAGAGTAACACCTTGATAAATTTTCACTTGTTTTTCTATAACGGTGGTTTCGCCAATTACAATTCCGGTTGCATGGTCAATAAAGATTGGAGAAGCAATTGTTGCGCCCGCATGAATATCAGTTCCTGTGATTCGATGTGCATATTCACTCATTAATCTCGAAAATAATAAAAGATCTAGGAGATACAATTCGTGACTCAATCTGTAAATTGCAATGGCATAAAAACCAGGATAGGTCAAATACACTTCTTCAATACTGTTTGAAGCAGGATCGTTTTCTAAAAAAAAGTTGGCATCTTGATTCAGTTTTTCAAGGACTGAAGGTAAGGTCTCAAAAAATTTATCCCACATAGAATCGCACAAAGCATGAGGTTTTTTGCACGCGATGGCTGATATTTCTTTAAATTGTTTTTCGAGTTCCTCAATGCTTTTATTTAGTGGAGCATTGGTGTCAAATAAGGTAAAAAATAATAGTTCCGTAAAAGCCTCAGTTTTTGTTTTGATACTATAATTGATAGTAAAACCGTTTTTTAGTGTACTAATATTTTTGATAATCAGATCTTTTGTCATGATTATAGAATTGGATTATTAATGAAGACCGTAAAAGTAAGGCGTTTTTCAGAAAAAGAAGCAAAATCAGATAAAGAAATATTATAGTTTAATAGCTAATCGTAGAATTTGAAACTGTAATTTAATTTCTGATTTTAGAAATAGGGAGAATCAGACTTTGTGAATCTTTCGAATTTTAAGTGGATTAAAAGAAGCTATTTTTAACGTAAATTAGCAAGAAAATAATTTGAATGAATACGAGCAATACTTTTATAAGCGATATTTCCAAGAAGGAATTTCCTATGGTCGAAAAAGTTTCCGGGAAAACAATTAGAAATCCAATATTAGCATTAGTCCAAAAAGACTTTCCTGATTTTAACGAGGATAAATTCCTTGCTATTAGTGAGTTAAATTTATATCGAGAGAAATATATTTCAAATTATTTATCGGTGGAGATAGGAGAACTTTCTAATCTGGAAACTAAGGTTATAGGTTCGTTAAAGGAGGATGTATCTTTGGTAAATACTGTCGAAGATGAGATTGGAGTTCGAACTTTTGGACAAATAGTGGCGGATAGAGTCGCTACTTTCGGCGGAAGCTGGAAGTTTATAATTCTTTTCGGAATATTTATCGTTTTGTGGATTTTGGCAAATATTTATATTCTAATGAATAAAGGTTTTGATCCCTATCCTTTTATTTTGTTGAATCTAATTTTATCCTGTCTGGCAGCGCTTCAGGCTCCAGTAATTATGATGAGTCAAAATCGTCAAGAAGAAAAAGACAGAGAAAGAGCCAAGAAAGATTATATGATCAACCTTAAATCAGAACTCGAAATCAGAATGCTCCATGAAAAACTAGATCATTTGATTATGCATCAACAAGAAGAATTGATAGAAATTCAAAAAGTGCAAATTGAAATGATGAATGATATTTTGACTCGAATAAGCAAGTAAATCTTGATGGCTAATTTTTAAAAGTTAAACCATATAAAATTGCTTAATAATAATGTTTGTACAAGTAGCCAACAATCATAAATAGTCCATTTATTATTGCCATGCTAATCATTAAATTTTTATAGTTCCTCTGCTTGTCTATAAAGTGCAAACCTAGAATTATCAAAAATAAAAGCGTAGTATAAACAGCAGGATACATCTGAAAAGCAGCCGTGAAATCACCTTTCAAAAGGAACAGTAATCCTCTCTGAAATCCGCAGCCTAAGCACTCCATTCCAAAGAGTGTTTTGCTCAAACAAGGAATCATATATTTATCTAAATCCAACGTTTTTATTTTTTACAATTTTACGAAAAAAAAAGAAACCTTTTGAATAATAAATCGATGCAGTTTTAAATTCATTACTTTTGGAATCTGATATTTTAAGAGATGAAAAAAATTATAATTCCAGTAATGGTTATCGCCATAATTGTTGCTTTGTATGAGCAAGTGAGCGCAGAAAAAAATGTGTATATAATGGTAATTGCAATCGTAGTTTTCATGATGGGAATGATGCAATTGAGTGCAAAAACACCGAGTAAAAATCAAGATAAAGAAGACGAAAATGTTTAGCAAAGGAGATAAAGTTTCAGTACTTGATGAAGCGATAAATGGAGTCGTTTTATCAGTGAAAGATAAGCAGGTTACGGTAGAAACAGAGGACGGATTTACGATGACATTTTTTGTCAACGAGTTAATTAAGATAAACGATACCAGTAACTTAATGGATTCTATTAGAAGAATTAATGTAGATGAAATTTCGAAAGAGAAAGAGATCCCAAAACCGCGAAGTTTTGTAAAAGAACGCAAGGATAAGAACGAAATATCGGCTCCAGAGTTTGATTTACACATCGAGAAATTGGTTCCTAATAAACGCGGCATGTCAAATTATGATATTCTTACTTTGCAAAGTGAAACGGCAAAAAGACACATCGAATTTGCCATTCGCAATCGGATTCCAAAGATTGTTTTTATCCACGGTGTTGGCGAAGGAATCCTAAAAGCAGAGCTTGATTTCTTGTTAGGACGTTATGATAATATCGCTTTCCAAGAAGGTAATTATCAAAAATACGGACAGGGAGCAACAGAAGTTTTTATCAAACAAAGCAATAAATAATAATTTTATTCGGAATATATACGAAATAAAAAAACGTCAGTTAGAGCTATTTTCAACGGAAAATATTCTCAATAACTGACGTTTTATTTTGATCTAGAAAGGAGATTTTAGTCTCTTATTTTGTCTTGTAGTTACCGCTAATTTGTGGTTAAAAGTTCTCCGTAAATGTAACGGTCTCCTAGTTTGAAATCATTACTTCCTTTCTTCATTGTAACATTTCTGAGGACAATTGTATGTTTAAAACCAGTTCCAAATGAGGTGGTAGTTACTTCAATAATTCCGCTTAGGTTTGAAACTCCAGCTGCAGCAATCCATTCTTCGCTTATAACAGGTGTGGAAGGTGCGGTTGCAGTACAAAAATAGCTTCCAGTAAGTAAACCAGAAAATAATCGATAGGTAAGCTTATTAGTGGTTGTGCCAATAAGTCCCGTTCTGGGCTTATTAACAGGAGTTGCAGCACTTACTATCAAAGATGGATCTATATCTAAAGTAAGGGATTCACTACTATTATAATTATAAATTTGTTTCGATGAACTACATTGCTCTACTGTCTGGTCAAATTGGAAAGGTAATGTTGTGGCCGGAATGACGTAATCCCCAAAAGGGAATGTTTCGTAAACCTGAGTTCCACTGTTTTTTGCAAAAGTCACATTCTTGAATGTTATATTATGATTGTAGCCGGTAATTCGGGTACTGTTATCAATTGCATTTATTGTTTTTACTGCGGTAGTAAATATCTGTATTTTACCGGCAGTAGCGGTCCACTGATCTGTAATAGTTGGAGAAGCTGGAGGTATGCTTTCGCAAATATTTAAGGAGGAAACGGTTCCATTATAAAAGCGATATACCAGTCGATTTACGCTGCTAATATCAAGAAATGTAGGTGCACCAACCAAACTTGGTTCAGTGGTGAAAGAGCTTTTAGGGATTTCAAGAATCAATGATTCTTTATCTTTCAGTTTATAAATGATATTATTGCTGCTGCAACTTTGGGTGGCAACATTTTCAAAAGTAATATCTTCTTGAATTAAATTCCCGTCATCACAACTGTTTATTAATAATGCCAAAAACAATAGGCCTACAACTCTTTTCATTTTTTTCTATTTGAAACAAAAATAGAATTTTTAATTTGTTCCAAATACATTCCTATCCAAAAACATGTAATTTAACAGGATTTTTGGTTTTTAAATTGCAATTAATGAAAGGAATAATGCGGATGAAACTTTGTCGTAATGCAATCCCATAAATAATTCAAAGCGGATAGAAATCATTATATTTGTGGCAATTCTATACTAAAGATGAGACTTAACAAATATTATTCTGCTGCATTTTCCGCCTTTTTTATCTGGGGATTTTTTAGTTTGGCGTTAAAACCTTTGCATAATTACCCTTCTTTGGACATTTTGTTTTATCGTGTTTTTTTTAGTGTGGTGACTATGGTTTTTATTAATCTGGTTTTTCGTCGAAATGTAATCCAAAAAGACTGGAAGCACTTTCAAAGTATCAGCCCGAAAAAGAAAAGAAATATTATTTTATTGACGCTAGGCGGGGGATTATTTCTTTCTTCAAATTGGTTTGTTTTTATTTATGTAATGAATCATGTCAGTGTGAAAGCCGCTTCATTAGCTTATTTAATTTGCCCTATCCTTACCACTATTTTTGCTTTTTTTATTCTAAAAGAAAAACTAAGTAGATGGCAGTGGGTAGCCGTAATGATTAGTTTTTTTAGTTGTATTTTATTGTCGTTCAATCATTTTCAGGACATTTTTTATAGCCTGATTGTTGCGGCAACTTATGCTTTGTATCTTGTCAGTCAAAGGAAAAATAGTGAAATGGATAAGTTTTTAGTGTTGACTATTCAATTAGTTTTTACAGCGATAATTCTTCTTCCGTTTTATCCAAAATACAGTGGAACCTTGCCAACAGAACCTTTATTCTATGGATGTATGCTAGTTATTGTGGTGTTTTTCACCATTATTCCTTTGTTTTTGAACTTGTACGCGCTTAAAGGAATCAATTCTTCAGCAGTGGGAATTATGATTTACATCAATCCGATAATTAATTTTTTAATGGCGATTTTCTATTACAAAGAACAAGTAAGTTCACTTCAGTTATTTTCCTATTTCGTAATTTTGATTTCGATTTTGGTTTTTAATGAAAAAATGCTGTTTTCCAGAAAGCGGAATCTTATGCAATCGGAAATAGAAGGTTCCAAATAATTTCTAATTTTAAAAAATGAAAAAAGTATATCTCGATAACGCCTCCACAACAGCGATTCGTCCCGAAGTGATTCAGGAAATGACAAAGGTAATGGCAGAAGATTATGGAAATCCGTCGTCAACTCATAGTTTTGGTCGTAATGCCAAAAATATTTTAGAACTCTCCAGAAAATCCATCGCAAAGCATTTAAATGTTTCTGCACAGGAAATTATTTTCACTTCCTGCGGAACAGAAGCCAATAACTGGATTCTTCGTTCGGCAGTGAAAGATTTAAAAGTAAAGCGCATAATTACCAGTAAAATCGAGCATCATGCCGTTTTGTATACGCTCTTGGCGTTGCAAAGAGACTATGATATTCAAGTTGATTATGTTGCTGTGAAGCCAAATGGAGAAATTGACATCACTGATTTAGTTGAATTGCTTTCACAGGACACCAAAACATTAGTGAGTCTGATGCATGTTAACAATGAAATAGGGACTGTTTTGGATTTAGACAGAATAGCTCTTATTTGCAAGGAACACAATGTGTTATTTCATTCGGATACTGTTCAATCTGTTGGAAAAACGGAGATAGATTTGCAAAAAATATCTATTGATTTTATCGTGGCAAGCGCACATAAATTTCATGGACCTAAAGGCGTTGGATTTGCTTTTGTTCGAAAAAATTCTGGTTTGCAACCACTGTTTTTTGGCGGCGAACAGGAAAAGGGTTTACGAGCAGGAACTGAAGCGCTGCATCAAATCGCTGGAATGGCAAAGGCTTTGGATTATTCATATACCAATTTAGAAACGGAAAGAAATTATATTTCGGAATTAAAAAATTATTTGATTACTCAACTGGAGATCGAATTCCCTGCATTTGCAATCAATGGAAATCAAGATGGTTTTTACAATATGATGAATGTTTTATTGCCTTTTTCGGAAGAAAAAACAGCAATGATTTTATTTAATTTAGACATGAAAGGAATAGCAGTTTCCCGAGGGAGCGCTTGTCAATCTGGAACCATTAAGCCATCGCATGTTTTAGCTGAAATGCTTTCAACCGAAGATTTAAAAAAGCCAAGTTTACGCATTTCCTTCAGTCATTATAATACAAAAGAAGATATCGATTTACTGATTCAAGCTTTGAAAACAATATAAAAAAAATCTGCTGAAAAGCAGATTTTTTTGTTTTATCCTTTCTTTGAGATCCAAAACTAGTTTTTGAATTATAGTTTTTTGCAGTAATTATTAATTGTTATGCTTCGGCGTATTTTTCCATTATTAAACGTGCTTTAAAATAACATAAAGTCGATTCTGCTCCTTGGTTTATGTTGATGTAGGTGTCTTCCAATCCATCATAGGACGCGCCGTTTTCCGGATTATACATGATTTGTTTGAGATGATTGTTCCCTAAAAACCATATAAAAGCCAGTTTAAGCTGATCTTTGTATTTTTTATTCCGAGTCACTTCATAAAATAAATCCAACGCAATAATAGTTGTCGCTACTTCTATAGGCTGTTCTCCATAAAATTTTCTTTCGTTTTCTTTTTTAAACCAGCCTCTGTTTGAAATTACCTTTAATTGACCCTTCATGAAATAATGCGATAGCAAGAAATCAAAAGTTATTGCGGCAATTTTCTTGTATTTCGGGTTTTTGGTAGCTAAGTAACTGTACATCATTGCTTCGGGTAAAATATTATTGGCGTAAGTCATATAATCTTCATACCAGCACCAATTTTCGGCAGAATTGATATTATAATGATGTAATAACTTATTGGCCAGTTGCTCTATATTTGTCTTTACCGTTTCATTTTTATAAACCGAATAGTAATGGTAAAGTCCCTTTAATGTGTAAGCGATTGCTCTTGGTGAAACAATATCGTTAATTCTTTCTATAGCCTTATCCCAACATTTTTCTGCTCTTAAAACCATTTCTGCCGGTAAGGTATCTCTATGACCTATTGTGGTACCCAAACTCCATAAAGCTCTTCCATTAGCATCTTCAAGGTTGACTTCTTCATTTTGTGCTGTTAAACGTTGCTGGAAATCCTTGTAATTATTGAACCAACCGTTAGGCTGTTGAATTCCTTCTATAAAATTTAAATAGGTATTTGCCAATTGTACTACTGTTTCATCGGGGAAAATTTTATTATACATTACCATATTTATTAACGCTCTAGCATTGTCATCCAGCGTATAGCCTGATTCTGGATCCGGCTGGCTAAATTTTGAAAATTGAAGAATTCCAAAATCGGTGGTGAGTTTCTTAATATGATCTAAATTTATCGGTGGAAAATTGAATCTTAAATCATCTTCGCGATTCGTTAATTGGTCAAATAATAGTCGGTACTGTATCGCAATATTCTCCCAAGTTGTGGCATGCGCCAAAGCAAAAGCATTTTTGCCCATTGCAATTCGTTCTTCTTTATTTTCAATGAGGTGTAGAATTGCCTTTTGAAATTCTTCGGGTTTGTTGAAATTTTTTAACAATATTCCGTTGCCATCGACGAGCACTTCTACTGCATGCGGTATTGGTGTGGAAATTACGGCGCAACCGCAACTCATGGCATAGGAAAAGGTTCCGCTTACAGCCTGATTTGGATCTTTGGAAGAAAATAAATAGATTTCTGATAATGTTAGATGTTCGAGGAGGTGCTTTAATTCAAGATATTCATTAATAAAAAGAACATTATTTCCCAGATGTAATTCTTTTACAATAGTGATAAGCGTTTCTCTATATTTTTCACCATCTCTTTTAATGACTTCAGGATGTGTTTTTCCAATTACTAAATATAGTACTTCAGGATATTTTGCAACGATTGCAGGTAATGCATGCAATACAGTTTCAATACTTTTATTTTCGCTGATTAATCCAAATGTTGACAGTACTATTCTGTCGTTGAACTCATATTTTATTTTTAAATTTTCCTTTTGTTCCCAAAGTATGCTATGCGTACCATGCGGAATTACAATTGTTTTCGATAGAGGGCAATCATAAAAACTAGTCAAAATTTCTTGTGATTTTTTAGTAAGAACAATTATCCTGTCTGATAAATCGGATATGGCATGAACTATTTTCTTCCTTTTTTCATCTGGATTGGGCAATACCGTATGAAAAACAGTGACGATTGGTTTGTTCAGTGCCAATATGAAGGACAGTATATAATCACCATATTCACCTCCAAAAAGTCCAAATTCATGTTGGATGCAAACCAAACCAATATCATTTCGCTCATTTATTTTCTCAGCAACCAACCGATAATCGTCCAAAGAAAATACGGGCAAAATATACTTGACTTCGGGATTGTAATCAAAATTTTGGTCGTTGTTTTGTAAAGCACAGACTTCAATAGGTAGAGTTTTTCCAAAAACATTATTAACCGCATTTGCAATGTCATTTGAAAAAGTGGCTAAACCGCACTCTCGAGGCGGATAAGAACTGACAATTAGCATTTTTATTCCTTTTTCAAAATTCATGGCCTATTATTTTTAAGATTGTTTTTTCAATTCAAGAAGTAATTCATTTAGGTCTAATTTGGCAACGGCTATGTGTTTGTCAGCAGCACCATAATAAACATATAGGTCATTGCCAAATAGTGCATGACCAGTCGGGAATACTACATCATTTACTTCACCTTCAATTTCCCATTGCTTTGTAGGAGAGAAGAGAGGTAATTCCATTCGTGCTATTTCAATTTCTGGTTTTTCTAGTTGCAATAAGGCGGCCTTAGCATGGTAAATTCTTCCGCTTGTTATTTCTTGCACACCATGATAAATTAATAGCCACCCATATTTAGTTTCGATTGGGGGAGCGCCGGCTCCAATATAGGCTACTTCAAAAACATCTTTGGGGTCAAGAACAATGTATTCGTATAGGTTTTCAAGGTAGTTTTTCCAAAAAGAGTCGTTCAAGTCTGACCAATCATTAAAATAAACAATTTGGATACCAGGCCAAATGCGATGGAGCATAGCGAATTTCCCGTTTATTTTCCGTGGAAATAGAACAACATCTTTATCTCTAAGCAACCGGGACGTGTCTTCAACCAATCCTATTTCTTTAAAAAGTTGATGATATTGATGGTACTTTGAGTTTAGTTTATTGCCACTACAAAGCACTAGACGCTCATACTCTTGATAATTTACTTTTGGGGTAATGATACCGTGTTTTTCAAAATGCACTAAATCTTTAGAAGTTGCCAGAGCACCCATGGCATTTACGCCGTCATATGCAACGTAGGTTATATAAAAAAGATCATCAATTTTCACAATTCTGGCATCTTCCACGCCGTGTTTTTCATAATCGAAATCACGAGTAAGGATAGGCTGCTCGTGTCTTTCGACTATTTTAAATGGCCCATCGCTTTTTGCGTAGCCAATGGTTGAAAAGTTGCCGTCTTGTACTGCTCGATAAAATATATGTACCGTATTTCCTTCCTGATATATTCCTGGATTTAATACGCCATTATTTTCAAATTCCTTATTGGTAGGGCTTAGAATTATACCGAGTTTTTCTATCGTTAACATGTTTTAGTATTTTACAAATTCTATTTTTGCTGTTCCTTTAGTTTTGCTTTTTCCTGTTTTTTAAAATAGCCACGGAATAAAAAATTATGTTTTAAGGCTTCCATATTTTCGTTTAATCGGGAACTGGCTTCCTTAATATTTGTCATGGTAGAGTCTATTTTTTGAACTAGTCTAGGGTCGTTCGACAGATAGTTTAGCGCTCCTTTTCCTTGTTTAATATTTACAATGGTTGAATTAAGATTGCCCACTACTGTGTCAATTGCAGAACTTGATTTATCTAAATTATGTACGATTGTTTTAATATTATTGGCTACAGCAGTATCTCTCAAAACACCAATCACATTGTTTTTGTTTTCTAAAGATCCAATAATCCTGTTTAATTTTGTCACCGACTCAGAGGTCGATTTTCCTGTTAATTTTAAATAATGCATAGTTTCCCTTAAGTCATTTGCCAAAATGGAGTCTTTAATCAATAAACCCACCGTTCCTTTTCCGTCTGTTATTTCTTTTGTGATTTTAAGTAAATTAGCGGTAAGGTTTGCTGCATTTTTATTTGTTATCCCTAACGTATTTAACATCTCATCCGTGCGAACCCGGCTTAAAGATTTAATTTCATCTCCAGGATCAACGGAGGGTTTTGTTCCTTTTCCCGGGATAATATTGATGATCATATTTCCCACCAGTCCATCTGAACCTATTATGGCAACCGCATCCTTTTTTATATGGTGAAAAATCGTTTTGTCGATCAGCATATCTACTTCAATGACCGTATCGTTAACCATATTAATTCCACGGACCGTCCCTGCATTTATCCCTGAATAACGCACGTTATTGCCTAATTGTAATCCGCTTACATTATTGAAAACCGCCTTCAAATGATTTGTTTGTCCAAACATCTTTTGCTTGTCTCCAATAAAATAAACGGCTATTACGAAAATGAATAAGCCACTTATTACAAAGAGTCCTAGACGTATTTTTTGTGATGTAGTTTTTTCCATTTTATATTTATTTAAAAAATGCTTGCACTTTGGGATCTGTCGAAACAGATAATTCGTCAAAAATACCTTCGGCATAATTCTTCCCATCTACCAATAAAATCATCCTATTTGAAATCACTCTGGCACAATCCACATCATGCGTAATTATGATAGACGAGGTATTGTATTTTTCCTGAACGGACTTCATTAATAGCAAGATTTCTTTGGCAGTAATAGGATCTAACCCAGTTGTAGGTTCGTCATAGAGAATTATTTTCGGCTGGAGAATTAAAGTTCTTGCCAAAGCAATTCTGCGTTTCATTCCACCCGAAAGTTCTTCGGGCATTAAATTTAAAGTATGTGCTAAGCCTACATTTTCCAAGGCTTCCATAACGAGTGGGGTTGTATCTTTTATGACTCCGAACTTTTTTTTATGACGTCGTAATGGGAATTCCAAATTTTCCCTAACGGTCATGGAATCATATAGTGCACTTCCTTGAAAAAGAAATCCAACTTCTGTTCGAAGATCATCTAATGCTGAATGTTTGAGTTCGCTAATATTTTCCCCCATCACCATAATAGTGCCGCTGTCGTGTTCCTCCAATCCAATCAGACATTTTATCATTACTGATTTTCCGGAACCCGATTTTCCCATTATTACCAAGTTTTCACCTTCATATAAGACCATGTTAAAACCATTCAATACATGATGGTCCCCGTAACTTTTTTTCAAGTCTTTGATTTCTATAATTGGTTCCTTATTGGGTATTGATTGTATCATAATCATTTATAAATCATAAAAAATATTTGTTATAAAAACGGCGAGGAAATCAATGATAAAGAGTAGCATTGAGGTAAATACCACAGCAGAGTTGGCTGCTAATCCTACACCAGCTGTACCTTTTTTGCAATTATATCCTTTAAAGCAGCCTACCAATCCTATGGCAAAGCCAAAAAAGAAAGACTTAATTGTTGCGGGTATTAAATCACTAAATTCCGAAGCGTTAAAAACTTGATTGAAAAACAATAAAAAAGAGACATTCCCCTTTATGTTTTCTACTAAGTACGAACCAAAAATAGCAATGGCATCTCCAAAAAAAACCAGAATAGGAAGCATTAAAGTCGTGGCTAAAATCCGGGTAACAACAAGATATTTAAAAGGATTTGTACCTGACACTTCCATAGCATCAATTTGTTCCGTTACTCTCATTGAACCTAATTCCGCACCAATTCCAGAACCAATTCGACCTGCACATATTAAAGCGGTTATGATGGGACCAATTTCTCTAATAATCGAAATACTTATCATAGAAGGCATCCAGGAAACTGCACCAAATTCTTGAAGTGTAGGTCGAGATTGTAAATCAAATACTAAACCAATGATAAATCCTGTGACTGCAACCAAAAGAAGGGAGCGATTACCCATAAAAAAACATTGACGAAGAAATTCTTTAAATTCCGAAGGCCGTCTAAATACTTCTTTGAAAAAACGACCGGCAAAATAAGATAACTCACCTATTTCAAGTAAGAAATTTTCAAATAATTTTCTTATTTTAAAATCGCTATTCATGAGCCTATGAATTAATATTCACAAAAAAACATTCTCTCAAATATACAACTATTACACTGATTTTCAGCGTTTTTAAACGTTGTTAATCAGCTTTTTTAGTTGTTTTGTCGAAAAAATGGTAGGAAAAATAAAGATGTTTAAATAAAGAGATATTGAAGAGGTTTTTATAATCAAGAATTGTATTTCTTTAATTTGATGACCTTTTTTATCAACTTCTCTAATTCAACAGCCCAAAATATAATACTTGATACCGCTACCGTTAGCAATAGTTCCTGTAAAGTCAGTGGCTGTATTTTAAAAATATCATTAAAAAACGGCGTATAAATTATCATAAACTGTAATGAAATTGTGATTAATAAAGCAATAAGCATGGGTTTGTTAGAGAAAAAACCTATTTTAAAAAGAGAATCTCTACCAGAGCGAATGGCCATTACATGTCCCAACTGACTAAAACAAAGTACGGTAAAAGCCATTGTTTGCCAATGTGAGTTTGCCAAATGTATGGCATAAGCCTGCATTGCAATTGTGACGACACCCATTAAAAATCCAACCCACAAAATATGCACTGCCATGCCATCTGAAAAAATATTTTCTTTTGGATTTCTAGGTACTCGTTGCATTATATTTGCTTCTGATGGTTCTGAGGCTAATGCTAATCCTGGCAAACCGTCCGTGACCAGATTGATCCAAAGAATGTGAATGGCCAGCAGCGGTATGGGTAAGCCAAAGAACGGCGCTAAAAATATTGCCCATATTTCGCCCGAATTTCCAGTCATAATATACTTTATAAATTTCAGAATATTATCAAATATTTTTCGCCCATGTTTGACCGCAACTATTATTGTAGCAAAATTATCATCGAGCAAAATCATGTGTGAGGCTTCTTTGGAAACTTCTGTGCCATTGATTCCCATCGCAATGCCAATATCGGCATTTTTAAGTGCCGGTGCATCATTCACACCATCGCCAGTCATGGCTACAAAGTGATTTTTGGATTGTAAGGCAGTAATGATTCTTAATTTTTGTTCGGGATTGACACGCGCATAAACTCGAACTCGTTCCACCATTTTTACAAATTCAATTTGGGTTAATTCGGCTAATTCGGAACCTGTAAGTACAAGATCTTCCTCGGAAGAAATGATACCCAGTTTTATAGCAATGGCTTTTGCAGTAAGTTTATGGTCGCCGGTAATCATCACCGGAATAATACCTGCTTCTTTGCATTCAGAAACGGCTTGTCTTGCTTCCTCGCGTGGTGGGTCGATCATCCCCACAAACCCAATTAGCGTTAATTCTGTTTCGATTTCTTCTGAATCCAAATTTTGCGGAAGCGCAGAAAGCGTTTTCATGGCATAACCCAAAACCCGATACCCTTTCTCAGCCATCTCATTTACTTTATTTTCAAATTCTGGAATAAGCATTTTTTGATCGGCATTCAGTTTGTCGAACAAAACATCAACCCCACCTTTTGTTAGGACAATGATTTCAGCATCAGAGTTTCTGATTTGATGCATCGTTGTCATGCATTTTCTTTTTGAATCAAAAGGTATTTCTGCTATTCGGGGAAAAGGTATTTCTATTTCAGCTCGATTTAAATTTTTATCGAAAGCATATTGTACCAATGCAACTTCGGTTGAATCTCCCAGCCATTTTCCGTTTTCCTCTTTCAAGACATCGTTATTTAGAGCCATTGCATGAAGCAATTTGTTTTTTTCTTCAAAAACAGTATTGTGTTTGGTGTCTGAAGTTTCAAAAATTTCCTGCACGGTCATTTTATTTAACGTAAGGGTTCCTGTTTTATCAGAACAGATATACGTTACGGAGCCCAGTGTTTCAACAGCCGGTAATTTGCGGATAAGCGCATTGTGTTTTGCTAATTTCTTGGCTCCAAAAGCCAATGCGATGGTTACTAATGCTGGTAAAGCTTCAGGAATAGCGGCGACAGCGAGGGAAATAGAAGTGATCAGCATTGTCAAAACAGATTCACCACGCAACCAACCGATAATGAAAATGATAGTGCAAATAATAAGTATAACTACTGACAATCGCTTGCCAAAACTGGCTAATCTTTTTTGTAAAGGTGTAGTTGTTTCATCGGTCTGGATCATTTTTGCGATATGCCCCAGTTCAGTTTGCATTCCCGTTGCCACTACATATGCAAGTCCGCGCCCATTAGTGACAGAGGTTCCTTTAAACCCCATATTGGTTTGGTCGCCAAGGGCATAATTTCCTTCAGGAAGTTCTTCAGGATCTTTTTCGACATTATTAGATTCGCCTGTGAGCGCTGATTCATCCACTTTTATTTGATGGGTTTCAAAAAATCGGACATCGGCGGGTATAATATTTCCTGCTTCGAGCAGCACCACATCACCCGGGACAAGTTCCGTAGCTGGAATATCCATCATTTTTCCTTCACGTAAAACACGGGCAGAGTTTGCAGCCATATTCTTGAGTGCTTCCATCGCTTTTTCTGCCCGGTACTCTTGGATAAATCCCACAGCAGCATTGATAATAATGATTGAAAGAATAATAATCGTATCAGTAACATCGCCTATTATACCCGAAATAATTGCCGCTACAATAAGTATTAGAATCATGAAATCAGACAACTGAGATAGAATCATCTGAAAAACACTCTTCTTTTTTGTGTCTTCAATTTGATTTTTTCCGTATTCGTTTAAGCGTTCAGATGCCGTTACTTGATCAATACCGTTTGGAGTTGTATTGAACAACTGGGTTATTTCTGAAAGAGGAAGTAAATGCCAGTTCATCACTTTGTTATTTTATTTTTACAAAATTCAACATATTACAATTTGAGGAATTTTAATGTGAGATTTTGGGTAAAATAATTCTCGAATTTTAAATTCCTTCTTTTATTAGTGCACCAAACTTTTTGAACAAAATGAGAAAATCTAAGTTTTCAACCTTCATACAAACCCAATCTGTTTTTGACAGAACCCAATTCATTTTGTAAATCCTCTATTTTTTGTAGTAAATTTAAAACGACATCTATTCCTTGAATATTTACTTCTAATTCTTGGTGCATTCGTATCATTTTTTCGATTTCGTAAATAGATTCAGGATAAATATATTTGTTTTCATCGATGGTGAGAATCTCAATTAAACCCATTTCGTTTAAATTGAAAAAGAATGACATTTCGACATCATAATGCATGTATAATTTGGATAAAGGGATAAGATTTTCGGTATTCATGACGTTCTTAATTTTGCAAGTTCCTGAAATAAATCTTTTTCTTTTTCGGAAAGATCAGTAGGGATTTTTACTTGATAGGTAATGTATAAATCTCCAAATTCTCCTTCCTTTTTATAAATTGGAAAACCTTTTTCTTTAAGTTTTACTTTTGTACCGTTTTGAGTACCTGGTTTTACGGTCAGTTTGACCTTTCCGTTAAAAGTATCAGCCGTTATTTCCCCTCCCAGTATAGCAGTGTATAAAGCGATATCCACTGTAGCGTATAAATGGTGCTTGTCCAGTTTAAAATTAGTGTGGTTTTCAATGGTAAAGGTGATATATAAGTCTCCTTTTGGTCCGCCGCCAGATCCCTCGCCACCCAATCCACTAATTTTAATCTGCTGACCATTTTCTACCCCGGCAGGGATAGTAATTCGGATATTTTTGCCGTTTATGGTTAAGGTTCGCTTGTGGGTTGTATAAACTTCCTTTAAATCCAGATGCAATTCCGTACTGAAATCTTGTCCTTTGAATTGGGCGCTGCGTCCTCTTTGTCTCCCTGACGTACGACCACCAAACATCGATTCAAAAAAGTCCGAATAATCTCCGCTGTCACCTCCAAAACCCCCTTGTTGCCCACCACTTTGATATTGTCCTTGCTGTTTTGCTTTTTCGTACTGCTCCGCATGTTGCCAGTTTTCACCGTATTCATCAAATTTTTTACGATTCTCTGTATGGCTCAATACTTCATTTGCTTCATTAATTTCCTTAAACTTTCGTTCAGCTTCTTTATCATTTGGGTTTAAGTCGGGATGGTATTTTCTAGCTAGCTTTCGGTATGCTTTTTTAATTTCGGCCTCCGTTGCTTTTTTGTCCACTTCTAATATCTTGTAATAGTCTATAAATGCCATTTTACTGTGTTTTTATTATTACTATTCCAGCTATTAGTTTTAAAATAAGGTTGCGAAAAAAATAGGTCGCTACTGGGAAATTGTCACTATCAAATTTAATCAATTTTTGGTTGTTAAAATCAGATTAAAACCTTTTATTTCAATTGATTATAAAAATATAAAAGCCCCGATTAGAGACTTTTAAAATGTTTTTTACAAATGAAATTATTTTTTACATAAGCAATGGCTGGTTCTTTTTCATTTTTAATGCCTGTTTCTTTTTTAAATCTATCAGTACAGCTTTGTAGCCAATAAACTCAAGATCTTTTGGATTTATTTGCAGAACAAAATTTATCCTTCCCAGTAAGTGTTCCAGATAATTCCTTTGATTGATTTCTTTATACTCGCGATGTTCGTCTATACCAAATTTTTTTATATAGTGCATCGCTTGTCTTAACTCATTGCGTTTATGAAATACAACTTGTGGTTTTTCATTGACCACTATTCCTGTTACAACCTGACGGGTATTGGGTGTCATGAGTTTTGTTTTACTTTTATTGATATGAAAATTCAAATTTTCAACCGTTTCAGTTATTTTTTCGAATAATTCCTTTTCATCAAAATCGCCTGAAAAACTCAAATCGTCGGCGTAACGGGTATATCTTATTTTTCGTTGTTTACAAAAATCGGCAATGGCAACATCAGCATCTTTAAAAATTAAATTAGAAAGTGTTGGACTTGTTGGTGCCCCTTGAGGTAAAGTTTTATCTCGTGTACATAATTTTGCAAGGAGTTGCGATACCATTCGGGAATACCCCATTTCAATAAATATTTTTTCAATTGATTTAACCGAAATGGATGGAAAAAAATTTTCTAAATCTAATGTAAGTACTTTGGGTTGCTTTTTATGAAATTTTAAATTTTCAATAAGAGCGGTATTAGGTTTATATGCTTTTGCAAAAGGACTTACAGGTATTTTATAAAGTATATTTTTTAATATCCAGATTTGTATTTCTTTTAGACTTGGAAGAGGTTCTGATATTGGTCTTTTTGTTCCGTTTTTCTTTGTTATTTCAAAATCCCGATAGAAATATTGAGGATAATAGGATGCTTTTTTAAGATATTTTTTATTATATCCTACAAGATTAGAAAGATGGGAAGTGTTATAAATTACCGGAACTTCATGCGAAAATAACAGCTCAGCATAGTCCAAACAGCGTTGAATATTCTGTTCTGAGTAGCCATTTTTTGAGGCTTCCTGTGTAAAGGTATTTTTGTATTGAGCAAAATCCATAGCGAATAAAATCGTTAATGGAGTAGGGACTATTTTGTCCCTAACCCCAATTAAGAATACCGGTTTAAAAGTTCGGAGCTCTGCGCAGAATCTTTTAAACCTGGTGCTTGAAAAAGCATTCAATTACAGAACAGTGACTCACGGCTCCGTCATTAGCCTCAGCTAAATGAACTGTTTGAGAAATGAACTAAAAAAATAATTCCTTTTGATTTGGAACAAAGATTATTTTTTTGTCCATTTTTGGAATTTTACTTTCTAAATCCTTTCGGATCCATTCCTCTTTTTTCTTGTTTTTTGTTTTATTTATTTCCACTTTTAAAGGTATTATTTTCTTTAAAAAAAACATAACGTTCTTTTTACTAGTGCTTTATATTGATATATTAGCTACATAAAGTTACAAAAAAATAATTTAATGTACTATTTATGGCTTTAATTTTTAATCAATAATTTCTTAATATAAAATTGTAATTATTTTTATTTAGTCATAACAATTTATAACGCTTAAGATTAATTATGGAATCGATTGTAAGGCGTATAAATGACCAATAACTCTATTAATCGGGTACTATAATAAGAAAACCAGTTTCCTAATTTTAAAAATAAATTATTTTTAATTTCAAGATCTTCAGGTGTTATTCTCTGACATTTTGCGATTATTTGGTTGAGTTGCTCGCGATACATTTTTGAAAATTCGGTTGATTTTATTTCAACATTCATTTCCAGACTTCCGTAAGAACTCAAATTATTCAGGTTAAAAGAACCAATAGTGGTCCAATATTCATCAATTACTGCTGCTTTCCCATGCAAAACGGACTCGTTCCATTCATATAATTCAATATTATAACTGAGAAGTTTGGAATAAAGATAACAAGTGGCTCTTCTTGTCATTGGCAAATCTGATTTTCCGGATAAAATTAATTTAATTTCAACCTTGTTTTTAGCCGCCTTTTTCAAGGCATGAATTATTTGTCTGCCTGGAAGGAAATAACTTCCCACTATAATTATTTCTTTTTTAGCATTGCCAATAGAACTTTTGTACGCATTGCTTATTTCATTTTTCCTTTTTAACCAGTCATTTTGTAGAATTCGAACTAAGGTATCTTTATGAAGTTGAAAAGCTGTTTTTAATTTTTGATTAGAAGGATGACTTTTTTTAAAATAAATTGCATTGCAAATTTCCTGAATGGGTTTAGCAATCTCGCCGTTCAATTGAACAGCATAATCAAGCCAAGGCGCTTCCGTTGCGGTTCCATGATACTTATCGGCAATGTTAATTCCTCCTAACAAAGCGACTTTTCCATCTGAAACCACTATTTTTTGATGCAATCGTCTACCTATATAAAAAGTATAGGTTGAAAATAATGGGGCAAAAAACCGAATATTTATGCCACTTTTTTTGAGTTCATTTCTAAGTTGTGAAGGAAAGTGTAAAGAGCCTAATCCGTCCAATAAAAGATAAATTTTAACTTGGCGTGAAGCCGCTTCCTTTAATGCGGTTAAAATGCGGTTTCCCGTGGTATCATTTTCAAAAAGATAGGTCTGAATGTGTATTTCAAATAATGAATTATGAATAATATTTTCCAAACGGGAAAAATAATCTTCTCCGCTATGGACAAGTGCTATATTTTCAAATAGCAGATCGGGATTTGTATCATGCGGCATGGTCGTTTTTTAATTTAACCTCTTCTATTAAAATAAATTCTAAAAGATTCTCTGTGTCCAAAGCGCCTATTACTTCATTATTTTCCATGATAAGCATTAGAGTGGATTTATTTTTATACAGATCTTCATAAACATTCTCGATTAACGAATCGGCTTCAAGAAAAATTAAATTGGGGTCCATTACATTATTGATAGTTTCATTTTCTCCTGTTTTAGCTAGTGCAAGTAGGATTAGATCCCGATTTAGCGTTCCAACTGGGACAGCGTTATCTGTTACTAAAAAATTCTTATTTTGACTGTCAAGTAATAAATCAATCGCTGTTTTTAGTTTTTCATGGGCATCAATTACTGGGTATTGTTTCATTAAAATATCCCTAACTTTAAAGCCTTTAAGAAGGTGTTTTGACTGCATGGAATCCGCTTCAACTTGTGCACCTATTATAACAAATATCCCAATGAAAACTAGAAATGGATTGTATAAAAATCCTAAGAGGATAAAACCTACGGCTATAAATTGTCCTATTCGAGCAGCGATTTTTGTGGCAATATTTCTTTCTAATTTAAATGATAAAATTGCCCGTAAAATTCTTCCGCCATCCATGGGAAAAGCCGGAATTAAATTAAAAAGAGCCAACCAAAAATTGACAATAAAGAAGTTAAGGAAAAAATTAATTGCATTTACACCATTTGATAATTTGGCCATTAATTCGTTGGAATCACTTGGGATGGTGATAAAAAGGCCTGTAACGATAGCCAAAGTTATATTGACAAGTGGCCCCGCAATTGCAACCACCAATTCTTCTAAAGGTTTTTCAGGAATTTTATCTAATCGGGCTAACCCGCCAATTGGCAGTATGGTAATGTCTTTTGTATTTATATGATAATTTTTAGCCGCTAAAGCATGTCCTAACTCATGGAGAAAAACCGTTACAAATACACTTAAAATAAATAATACAGACCATAATATTTGAATTGCACTTTGACCATTTTTATAGTTTGCAAAAATAATGAATGCTATAAGTAGGGAGAATGTCCAATGAATATATAAACCGATACCAGCTATTTTTCCGAGTTTCAATGATCCTTTCATCTTTTGATTTTTTGCTAAAAATTATTTCAGAATGCATTTACGACCATGATATAATAATTAATGTAAAATCAATAAATTTTATTTTATTAACTATTGATTTTCAGTCAATTATATACTAAGTTACAAAAAAAGTCGAAGCAAGGGCAAATTAATTATTGAAGAGTACTACTTAATCCATCTACTAAAAAATTGAAAAATTGTCGATGAGACTATTTATTTGATTTCATTTTTGCAAATGCTATTATAAGCCCATTCATTTAAATTTGCAATTGTAGTACTGGCAATTCCATTTAATACTTCTGCAGTTAAAAAGCCCTGATGTCCGGTCAGTAAAACGTTTGGATGAGAAGAAAGTTTAAGTAATAAGTCGTCATTTATAGCAGAGCCGGTATGATCTTTAAAAAATATTGACTTTTCATGCTCATACACATCTAAACCTACGCCAGCAATAATTCCATCATTTAAAGCGTATAATAAGTCGACTGTATTTACGATACTTCCATGTGCGGTATTTATTAAAATGGCTTCTTTTCGCATCATTGTAAAAGTAGTTTTGTTAAAAAGATGATTGGTTTTGCTGTTAAGCGGACAATGAATGGATATTACATCTGAATTGGAACATAAATCATTGAAAGTGGTATATGAAATATTGGCTTGAAGCTTTAATTCTTCATCTTTTACAGGATCATACGCTAAAATTTTGCAACCAAATCCATGCATAATTTTTGCAAAAGCACTTCCTGTTTTTCCTGTCCCAATGATACCTATTGTTTTTCCTTGCAAATTGAAACCTATCAAATGATCGATACGATAATCACCCAGTTGCATTAGTTTTTGACCTAACATCAACTTTCTATTTAAGGCTAATAGCAAAGCTACCGCATGTTCAGCAACTGCAAAGGAAGCTGATATAGGGGTATTGGCAACTTTAATTCCCAATGCATGTGCTTTGGATATATTGATATAATCGGAACTTTCGGAGCGTAAAGCTATATATTTAACTCCCAAAGCATGCAATCGCTCCAGTACAATTGCTGAGGCTTCGTCTGAAGTGAAAATCGAAATGGCATCAAAACCTTTTGCCAGTTTCACGGTGGTTTCATTTAGTGATAAATCAGTGTAAACTAAATCGAGATTACCATGTGTTGCTTTTTCAATAAATGGTTTGTCGAAGCCAGATATACTATAAATTAATGTTTTCATAGCGGTGCTTTTTTAGTTCTTAAATTTAACTTTCTATAAAATCAATTTATCAATACTTAATCCACTTTAGGTTATCACAATTCAAATTATTTAGGGAGGTAATTTTTTACGCCACTATGATTTTCCTCTAGCTGAAACATTGGTAAATTAAAAATCTAATTTTTACCGTTCCATCGTTTTAATGTTGGTAAAATATTGATTGCTTTTTGAATAGTATTTATTGGAAGTTTTAGTTTCTTCATTTGCGTTGACACGGTGTCTTTCATGTCCTCTAAATTTATATTTGGTTTTTTGAAATCGCCGTTCTCATAACAATATTTGCAATACTCTTCATTTTTAAAGCCGTTTTGCTCTGTTCCTTTTAGTTCTTCTTTGTCAAGAGGCATTCCGCAACTTTGACACAATACTATATTTTCCATACAATTTGATATTTAAAAGGGTCGATTATAGTTATTTCAATTAGTCGCAAATTCTTTTTAAGGAGTTTTTTGCAAAAAAAACAATTTTTGTCTATTGGTTCAAAAGTTTTCAAATACCTGCTTTCGCAAAATGGACAGCCAATTTTTTTTATTTAAATTTTAGTAATCGGCTTGCTATTTTTCGTCTGAGGGTCCTTAGAATATTTTTACAAAATTAATATCTAGAAGGGCAAATTTCATTGCAAATTCTTTTCCGTCAACTATTTAATTTTTTCATAATCCAAAAAATCATACTCTATTTTATTTATGATAGAAAACCTGTTTTCAGTATTTTAGATACGAATTGCGGTCTAAGAAACAATGATTTCAGGTTTCATTTGTATTGGTGTTTTAATGGCGTTAGCAATCAAGCAGACATTCTTGCTCATCTCTAAAATATGTTTGATCCTTTCCGGTTTTTGGGAATAAGGGATAACCACTTTAGGTTGTAATACAATTTCAGTTACTATGTTTTTTCCATTTATAAAGTCAACGGTATACAAGGATTTACTTTCATAACTTACAAATTCGAGCTTTGAATTTTCAGCAAGTGTCAAAAAAGTGCTCATCAAGCAACTGTTAATTGATGCAATTAATAAGTGCTCGGGAGACCAGGACCCTTTGATTCCTTTTAGATATTCAGGAGTCGTGGCTGCTTCAATTTCCTTTGGTAAAATAGTTGAGCTTAGAATCCCATTGCTTTTACCAGTCCATTTTAAATTTACTTCGTATACATGCATAAAGCGATAGTTTTAATAAAAATTTAGACAGATAAAATTATTGAGCGACAAAACCGCCATCCACAGCCATGGCAAGTCCTGTTATAAATGAGGCTTCGTCAGAGCACATCCATACCACTGCGTTGGCTATTTCTTCCGGTTGGCCCATACGTCCAACGGGTTCTAGATTCGTAAACTGATCTTCGGCTTCTTTTTTATTTCCAGTGAGTCTATCCATCATTGGCGTTTTAATGACTCCGGGACAAACTGCATTTACTCGGATTCCCAGTTTAGCACATTCTAATGCTGCCGTTTTTGTCAATCCAATTACTCCGTGTTTAGATGCTACATAAGCGGGTAAACCAGCAAATCCAACCAATCCCGCCACAGAAGAACAATTTATTATTACCCCTTTTCCTTGTTTTAGGATTTCGGGGATTTCGTATTTCATGCAAAGCCAGATTCCTTTTAGGTTTACTCCAATGGTTTTGTCCCAGTTTTCCTCTGAACAGTCTTGCGTAGGAGCTGAGGTTCCTTCAATACCAGCATTATTAAAAGCATAATCCAATCTTCCAAAAGCAGCTATTACTTTAGTGACCATAGCTTTTACATCAGTAGCTTTTGAGACATCGCATTTGATAAAAATGGCTTCACCGCCAGAAGCTTTGATGAGATTAAGTGTTTCCTTATTTTCTATCCAATCCACAATAACAACTTTGGCTCCTTTTCCTGCGAAAGCAACGGCTGAGGCTCTGCCAATTCCAGAAGTTCCGCCGGTAACTAGCGCTACTTTGCCTTTAAAAATTGTTTCCATGAGTTAGAATGTTTAAGATTTCATTGCGTTTTTCTTCGTGTTTTGATTCCGCTTTCAAAATATTTTCTATTCCATTTATCAAAGCATCGGGATTGAATGATATGCTATCGATTCCTTTTTCAACTAAAAACTGAGCATATTCGGGAATGTCGCTTGGAGCCTGTCCGCATAATCCCACTTTAATTTTGTTTCGTTTGGCCGCTCGAATGGTTTCAATTATTAAATGTTTGACTGCGGGATTTTGCTCATTGAATAGGCCGCTTACCAAGGAGGAATCCCGGTCGAGTCCAAGTGTGAGTTGTGTCAGGTCATTAGAACCAATAGAAAATCCATCAAATAGTTTGGCAAATTCATTGGCCAGTATTACGTTGCTTGGGATTTCAATCATAACATAGACTTCTAATCCATTTTCACCTTGGACTAAACCATTTGCTTTCATTTCGTCAAGCACTTTTTTTCCTTCTTCGATTGTTCGGCAAAAAGGGATCATTAGTTTTACATTATGAAGTCCCATTTGGTTTCGTACTTTTTTCATCGCTTCACATTCCAAGGCAAATCCTTTTCGATAAAAATCGCTGTAATAACGGGAAGAGCCCCGAAAACCAATCATCGGATTTTTCTCAACGGGTTCAAAGTATTTTCCGCCTATTAGATTAGCATATTCATTACTTTTAAAATCGCTCATTCGCACAATAACATCTTTGGGATAGAATGCGGCGGCAACAATAGAAACGGCTTCGGCCAGTTTGTCAACAAAATATTTTTTGCCATCTTCATAATCCTTGGTCAAATTTTTTATTTCAGTTTGAACGGCTATATCAGTTATTTTTTCGGGTTCGCATAGTGCGAGAGGATGAATTTTGATAGTATTCGAAATAGCAAATTCCACGCGCATTAAACCAATTCCTTTATTGGGATAATGACTCAATTCAAAGGCTCTTTCCGGATCAGCTAGGATTAGCATTGGTTCTGTAATAGGCATGGACAGGTTACTAAAATCTTGTTCTTTTATTTCCCATTTTAATTCACCATCATACACATTTCCTTCTTTTCCTTCGGCACAGGATACGGTGATTTGCTGCCCCGTTTTTATGGTCGAAGTTGCGTTCCCGCATCCGACGACTGCCACGGTTCCCAGTTCACGTGCCACAATTGCCGCATGACTGGTGCGTCCCCCTTTGTTTGTGACTATTGCCGAGGCTCTTTTCATTATTGGATCCCAATCAGGATTGGTGAAATCAGTAACTAAAATTTCGCCATCAAGTAACTGATTCCCTTCTTGGGTGTTTTGCAGGAGTCTGGCTTTTCCTGTCGCTATTTTGTCGCCAAGAGCAATTCCGTTGGTTAACAGCGTTCCTTTTTCTTTGAGTTGATAGATTTCTCGTACCAACTTATTTTCTCTCGCATGAACGGTTTCCGGGCGTGCTTGAACGATATAAAGTTGGCTATTGAAAGCGTCTTTTGCCCATTCAATATCCATTGCTTTTTTATAGTGTTTTTCAATTTCATAGCACCATTCTGAAAGCTGAATGACTTCTTGATTGGATAATGAAAACTGGTTTTGTTTTTCTAAAGAAGTTTCTGTGTTTACAATTGTTTTTTCTGCAGATTCAGAACTTGATTTTTCAGAATAAATCATTGTAAATTCTTTTCTTCCACACTGTTTTTTCAAGACTGGATTCAGTTCTTTATTTTCTAAAGTGGGTTTAAAAACCATCCATTCATCGGGTGTAACGGTTCCCTGAACAATATTTTCACCAAGACCCCAAATGCTGTTTATTATAATTACATTTTGAAATCCTGTGTCAGGATCAATGGTAAATGCCACGCCAGAAGCCGCTTTATCACTTCGCACCATTTGTTGAACTCCTACAGAAATGGCAACATCCAAATTTGCAAATCCCATGTCATGGCGGTATTTAATGGCTCGGTCGGTAAAGAGTGAAGCAAAGCAACGATGTACGGCATCCATTACTTGATTTTCACCGCTAATATTCAAGAACGATTGCATTTGTCCTGCAAAGCTGGCCGATGGTAAATCTTCGGAAGTGGCGCTACTACGCACCGCTACGCCAAGATTATTGATGCCACACTGTTCACTAAGAGACTGATAAGCGGTTTGAATTTCTATCTTAATTTCCTCAGGAATAGGCGCCGCTAAAATAAGAGCTCTTGCTTTCTCACCAATTACTGAGAGATTTGAATACTCTTTTGTATCTAATATGAATAATAAATCATTCAATGGTTTTTCTAATTTGTTTCGCTTACGAAATAGACGATATGCTTTAGCAGTGAGAGCAAATCCGTTAGGAATATTTATGCCTATAGGATTGAGTTGATTGTACATTTCTCCCAAAGAGGCATTTTTACCACCAACTTTGCTTATTGCATTGATGCTAATTTTTTTGAAAAACAAGATGTATTTATAATTTTCCATTCAGATATTTTTAAATAGTAACGAACTATTGATTTCTCAAAATAAGGCAACAGAACTATTTTTAGGACTAACTGTTTTTTTAGTTTTGAAAACATTGTTGTCCGATAAAAAATCACGGAACGTTTATTTTTCTATTTATTTTGGCACTTCACGAGGTTTTAGCCTGCTTTAGCTTGTTTTTGAGTACTGTCTTGAGAATTTGATAAATGAAAAAATATAATTTTTAGTTTCATTTATCGAATTTTATCCCGTAGCCAAATAATCATCAAACAAACCTAATTGAACATCGTCGTCCCCGTCGAGTTTCCATTGTTTTTCGGGACTTTCTAAAAATTTAGTTAGATGAATATAGTTGAATAAATGAATTCTACAAAAACTTACTAAATTTGAAAAAGACCATTGTCTCTTTAGACTTTTCTTTATAACTCCTAATAAGAGATTTACTATTAAGACGCAATAAATTTGAATTTTAATAGCATTTTCATTGTCTCCTAAGAAATATTTTAGCGGGAAATTTTGCTTGATTTGTTTGAATAACAATTCTATTTGCCACCTTATTTTATAAAGTGCCGCTATTGTGTCTGCTCTAAATTCAAACAAATTACTAATAAACTCAAAGCTTCTTTTGTGTTCTCTGTCATAGTATTTTATTTTTCTTAATTTCAATTTGGTTTTACCACTTTCATTATTTACTCCAACCTCAATAATTTCGTCTGATAAAACACCGCTGTGAATGTTCCCTGGAATGTCATTCTTTTGGGTTACTTCGTACTTTGCATTGTCTTTTATTCGAGTTACAAAACCTGTATTTTGTTCGGAAAAATGTGCAAAAGCCTTATAATCAATGTATCCTTTATCGAATATATAAACAGTATGTTCATCGCATTTTAGCTTTTCTAAAAACTGATGGTCGTGAGTTGTTGCAGGTGTAAACCAAACTAAATTGGGAACTTTTTCATCGGCATTTATCACAGTATGCGACTTGATTCCGCCCTTGCTTTTTCCGTCAGCAGACTTTCTTCCAACACACTTTAAGATGTCTTTAAACAGGCTTATTGTGGTGCTGTCAACAATTTTAATCTTTTTCCCTAAGGCTATCTCAATTCGACTGTCCGATAAAACAAAGCTATGTTTCTCGAGCAGATTGTTATAAATTTCTTGAAAAAATTCTACTTTTCTACCCTTGTTTGCGTCTGCCAAAGTACTCTTTTTGGGAAGATGATTAATTCGAACTGTTTCCTCTTTACCTGATAAACCTACCATTCCCCCAGAAACCTCACGCAATGAATTACACTTTTCTAAACAGCAAAAAACCATACTAAACAAATGATCCTTGCATTTGAAATGTTTGACATACCTATCTGAATCATACTTTTTAACTGCTTTGCTAATCATCGAATCATCTATTAAAGAAATCAGCTGTCCGAAAACAGATTTACTCGAAAAATACTTATTTTTACCCATCGTTATTTGAATTTTGCAACTCTAAATTACGATTATTTTAAGAAGCCATTAATTTGGCTTCTTTTTTATCGGACAACAATGTTTTGAAAACTAAAAAGCGAGTTGTCTATAAATAATTTTAAAATAAAAGGTCGATTTGAGGATTAAAATGAGAACGTGGTAGGTTTTCTCTTTTTGGTGAATCTGATATTGTAAATTTAGTCAAATAATGTTTTACAGGTAAAAAAAACGATATTTTTTAGAATTAATTTTTATTTAAATAATTGTTAAACAGTATGTTGTGATTTTTTTTTAAATTTTTGACAGTCATCGGATTTTTATGTTCGATTGTCGATTTTTTGGCCTTTTTCAGAAATGAAAAAAAATCCAGATTCCAATTTCTTTATTTTTTGGCATAAATAATTATTTAAATAAATCGATAGATTAAAGTTTTTATTTTGGGGATGTGTCCATCAATTGACAATATTTACAAAGCGACTACAGCTTTTTCAGGTTTAATTTTGAAGTATAATTTTTAAGACAAAATCGAAGAATAAAAGGGGTTGAAATTCTATTTGAATTTTTAAGAAACAGTGTAAAATACCTTAAAATTGGTAGGAAAAAAGAAATTCATCTTGTAGGTATAATAATTGTAGAAAAGTGCTTATTATACAAAATTAATTTTATTTTTGTGCATGTGCCCACTTAGTTCATGAATAGCTATTGCTTTGAAAATAAGTAAGAAATAGGAATGTCGAATAGCTTTGGAAACATCTAAAAAAGAATAAACCTCTATAAATGAAAAACCCAAAATCGCCACGAAATGAATATGATAGGCTTCAAGCCCTTGAAAGTTATTCAATTATGGACTCTTTACCTGAAAAGGAGTATGATTCCATTACTCAATTGGCTTCTTACATTTGCGGAACTCCCATAGCATTAGTTTCATTACTTGACGGCGAAAGACAATGGTTTAAATCAAGTGTTGGTTTAGGGATTGCAGAAACTCCAAGGGATATTTCTTTTTGCCAATATGCCATAATGGGAGAGGAGGTTTATGAAATTAATAACGCATCAGAAAACGAACTGTTTGCTAACAATCCTTTAGTGACAGGAGGTCCAAAAATTCAATTTTATGCCGGAGCACCGCTTCAGGATGTCAATGGGTTTAATTTAGGTTCGCTTTGTGTCATTGATACAGTACCCAGAATTCTTACTGATGAGCAAAAAAATGCTTTAACATTATTGGCTAATCAAGTGGTTTTACTGTTGGATTTGCGCAAGAAAAATATTGATCTTAAGACTTCCCAGCAGGAATTTCAGAATTTCATTGAACTCTCAAAAGATTTAGTTTGTATCGCTAATGTAGATGGAACATTCCTTAAAGTAAATCCGTCCTTTACGACTGTTTTGGGATATTCTAAAGAGGAACTAGTAGGTCAACCATTTGCTAATTTTATTCATCCGGATGATTTAGAAAAAACTTATAAAGAAGTTACTAGATTAGCAGAAGGACACAAAACAATCAGTTTTGAAAATCGGTACCGCTGTAAAAATGGCGAATATATAGTGTTAAGCTGGAATACATCTCCGGATCCAGTTTCTGGAAATTTATATTGTATTGCCAGGGACATGACTTTAGAGTATCAGCAAAAAGAGAAATTGGTTAAAACTAGTAGCGAATTATCGGCAATTCTTAATTCTACTGATTTTTCAATAATATCCTCTGATTTAGATGGAACGATTAAAGAATTCAATAGAGGAGCTGAGAAATTACTTGGATATCAATCTGAAGAAGTGGTAGGAAAGACTAGTCCATCTATTTTTCACTTATGGGATGAAGTAGTTAAACGAACAGAAGATTTAACAAAAGAATTTGGAGAAAATCTAGTTCCGGGTTATGACACATTTGTTCTGAACGCAAGAACATTAGGAGCTGCTGACTCAAATGAATGGACTTACGTGAGAAAAGACGGCAGTTTGATTCCTGTAGTTTTATCAGTTACTGCAATTAAGGACAATCAGGGTGAAATTGCTGGTTATTTAGGGATATCCAAGGATATTACTAAAGAAAAAGAAGCAGAATTAAATTTAATAAACAGCAACAAATTATTTGATGAATCGCAAAGTATCGCCAAAACGGGGAGCTGGAAATTTGATTTATTAACAAAGGATTTGATTTGGTCAAAAGGGAATTATAAAATTTTCGAATTTGAAGAATTACCTGCAAATAAGTTATACGATGCCTATCGAAAAATTCTTCGCCCAGAAGCCTTAGTTGAATTAGATAAAAAGATAGAAAAAAGCGTTACTACGGGGCAGGATTTTGAATTTCTTAACAATATTGAATTTTCGAATGACAGAGTAAAATACATTTTAACTTTAGGTCAGATTATTAAAAATGAATTTGGAGATGTAATAGGTGCCCAAGGAAGTACTCAGGATATTACTGAAAAAATGCTAGCAGAACAAAATTTAGTAAATAGCAATAAGTTATTAGATGAATCTCAAAGTATTGCTAAAATTGGAAGTTGGAAATTTAATTTAACCACGAAGGATTTGATGTTGTCTAAAGGACATTATACGATTTTTGAATTAGATGGAGTGCCAGCAGATCAATTATATATGGCATATCGCAGTAGAATCCTTCCTGAAGATTTAGCAAAACTGGATGAATTTGATGAAAATGTTATAAAAACAGGAGAAAATTATAAAACGGATTACAGAATTTTATTTCCGGATAATAGAATTAAATACATACAAGAAATAGGGCAGCCATTTAAAAATGAAAAAGGAGAGATAATTGGATTGCAGGGTTCTATTTTGGATATTACAGAAAAAGCACTTGCAGAACAAAAAATTGCAGAAAAAGCAAAAGAAATCAATGATATCAGATCCGCACTAGATGAGTCTACAATTGTAACAATTACAGATCAAAAAGGAGTAATTACTTTTGTAAATGATAAGTTTTGCTCAATTTCGCAGTATTCAAAAGAAGAACTTATTGGGCAATACCATTATGTTAACAACCCAGAATATCAATTAAATAAATTCATAAAAAATATCTGGAAAACCATTGCCAACGGAAAAGTTTGGAAGGGAGATATTAAAAACAGAGCAAAAGACGGTTCTTATTATTGGGTAGATTCTACAATTGTCCCATTTTTGGATAATGAAGGAAAACCGTATCAATATATAGCCATAAGTTCTGATATTACGGATCAAAAGTTAGCCAAGGAGAATTTAAATTTGGCCTTAACTACTCTTGAAAAAAAGAATAAAGAACTAGATCAGTTTGCCTATATCATTTCTCATGATCTTAAAGCCCCACTAAGAGCCATAAATAATCTTTCGGAATGGATTGTTGAAGATATGCCCGAGATGCCTGAAGCGGTAAATGCTAATTTTGGATTATTACGTGGTAGAATCTTGCGCATGGAGAATTTAATTAATGGGGTATTAGACTATTCGCGCATTGGTCGGACAAAAATAGAAAAGGAAACAACTGACTTGACTAAAATGTTAAATCAGATTGTTGATTCAATTGTTCCAACAGAAGGATTTGAAATTTACATTGCTGATAACATTCCAGAAATTAAAATTGCAAGAATATTGTTCCAACAGATATTCAGTAATCTGATCAGTAATGCAGTAAAGTATAATGATAAACCAATTGGAAAAATAGAATGCCTCTATGAATCTTTGCCTGATTTTCATCAATTTACCATAAAAGATAATGGACCTGGAATTGAGGAGGAATACCATAAAAAAGTATTCAAAGTTTTTCAAACCATTGAAGCACGGGATAAAAAAGAAAGTACCGGTATCGGATTATCAATCGTTCAAAAGATAATAGAAGAAGCAGGAGGAAGCATTCGCATAGAATCAAAAGAAAATAAAGGGGCGAGTTTTATTTTTACAATTCCTAAATCAATCTAAATGGCAGAAGCAGAGAAAAAATGTCAAGAAGAGTTATCAGCTCTTAAAAAAGAATATGAAGATTTTGTTTACATTGTTTCGCATGATATAAAAACACCCATGAGAGCGATTAGTAACATTGCAAAATGGATTGAAGATGATTTAGGTGCCGATATAAATATTGATGTTTTAAACAATTTTACTTTATTAAAGAATAGGGTAGGACGTCTAGAAAATATGTTGAACGCTTTGCTGGAACTCTCTAGAGTCAATCGTACTGAAATGGAGTTTTATGAAGTGAATATTCCCAAAATCGTGGAGGGATGTATTGCCTCTTTGGATAATAAACTAAATGTTACATTTCATGTGAATTATAATTTGTTAAGTGAAAACTGTGTTACCTTGGGAAAAAAATTGAATAAAGTTATTTTTAATTTACTCGATAATGCGGTTCGGTTTCACGATAAAGAAATAAAAAACGTATTTGTGGATGTTACTGAAAAAGAACTTGATTACGAATTAAAAATTAGTGATGATGGTCCTGGAATATCCACAGAATTAAAAGAGAGAATTTTTTCCATTTTCTATACCGTTAATTCAAAAGATGTTATAGATTCGACGGGTGCGGGATTAACAATTAGCAGTAAAATAATAGAAATGGTGGGTGGATCAATTCGATACATACCAGCCGAAAATAGCGGGTCAATTTTTCAAATTAATTGGCCAAAAAAAATAAACTTAAAAAATTAAAATTATGTTACAAAAATTAGTGAATATTCTATTAGTAGAAGATGATGAGGTTGACGTAATGAATGTAAAAAGAGCATTTACCAAAAACAATATCAAGAATGAACTTTATGTTGCCGGCAATGGAGTTGAAGCGCTAGATATGTTGCGTTCAGGTATTGTTCCTTTACCAAGAATCATTATTTTGGATATTAATATGCCAAAAATGAATGGTATTGAATTCCTAAAAGTCTTAAGAGAAGATGAAAATCTTAAAAATATATCCGTATTTGTTATGACTACTTCCAATGAGGATAGTGACAAGATTAATGCTTACAATCTGAATGTTGCCGGGTATATTTTGAAACCATTATCTTTCGAAAAATTCATTACATCAGTTGCTACCTTAAAGAATTTTTGGTCATTGTGTGAGATGTAATTTTTTTAATAATTAAAATCTATGATCAACTCAAACATTTTGTTAGTAGATAATTGTAAAACTTATTTTGAAAATGCTGTTAGGGCTTTTTCTGATATTGGTATACAATCTACTTTGCATTTTGCCGAAAGCGACATCGAAGCATGGTCAATGCTTACAGGCGACTTTAAGTTGTCGCCGCTGCCCAAAATTATGTTGATTGATATTAATGCTGAAGGTATTAATGGAATTGATTTAATAAGTAAAATTAGACTTGATTTTGAATTAAAATCAATTTTGATATTTGTGATAAGCAACATAAATAACGATGAAAATAAAATTGCTGCTCTAAACTTGAATATTGCTGGATATATGCAGAAACCGTTTGAAAATGGAGAAATTATTGATTTCTTCTCCACTTTGAATGAATACTGGCAAATTATCGAACTTTCAGGCGAAAAATAAAAAAAAAATATGGCTGTTACTTTAAATATACTGGTAATTGATGATGATAAAGTCGATACGGTCACTATAATTCGTTCTATATCTCACTCTGGAATAATAGCCAATGTGGAAAGTGCTTTCTCAGCTAAAGAAGGTATTGAAAAAATTAAATCATTTAATTATGACTTAATTTTTCTGGATTATATGATGCCCGACAGTGATGGTATTTCTTTTCTAAAAAAACTCAGAGATTTGGGTATAGAAACCCCAGTTATTTTTGTGACTTCACAAGGTGATGAAAAAATTGCTAGCCAGGCTATTTTAGGAGGTGCCTCAGATTATATTCCAAAAACCTTATTGACCCCCGATGGTGTTTCGCAAAGTATTAGAAATGCACTCAAGCTTCATGAAAGTCTTATTCTTCGTAAAAAGACGGAATTAGAGTTGAAAATAAATGCAAACAGGCTTTTTGAAGCACAGCAATTAGCTAAAATAGGAAGTTGGGAAATTAATCTCACTGATGGAGAAGTTTTTATTTCGGACCAATTCTATACTATTTTTGAAATTGACAAAGATAAGTCGCCGTCAATGACTCTATTGAAATCACGATTGATTAATGCAGATGACGTTGCACTCTTTGAAAAAAATCTGGATTATGTTAAGGAAAACAATTCCGAAGTGCAATTTACACATAGTTTAATTAGTAAAAACGGTACAATTAGATATATCAATGAATATATAAAATGCCTGAATGGAGAACTTAATGAACCACTCAAAATTTTAGGGACTATTCAAGATGTAAGTGACCAAAAAGAAATTGAAAGAGAATTAATAAAAGCCAAAGATTTAGCGGAGCAATCGACTCGTGTGAAAGAGCAGTTTCTGACTAATATGAGTCATGAAATTAGGACTCCGATGAATGGAATTATTGGATTTGCTAAAATTTTGGAAGGAACTAATTTAGATACTGAACAGAAACAAAGTGTAAATGCCATAAAAAGGGCTGGTAAAAATTTAATGGTTGTTATCAATGACATTCTTGACTTCTCTAAAATAGAAGCCGATAAAATGACATTTGAAGCAGTAGATTTTTCTTTGTCAAAAAATATAAAATCTGTAATCGAATTGCTTTCACCAATTGCAATAGGAAAAAAAATAAAACTTATTTTTGAGATTGACCCTCAAATAAATGATTTTTTGACTGGAGATCCTACAAGATTATCCCAAATTTTAATTAATCTAATTGGGAATGCCGTGAAATTTACGGACAAGGGGTATGTCGAACTAATTGTTTCCCAAGTGAAAGAAACAGAAACGGAAACTTTTTTACAATTTGCAATAATTGATACTGGTTTAGGAATTCCAGAAGATAAGATCGATTCTATTTTTGAAAGTTTTAATCAGGCTTCAAATGAAACGACAAGAAAATATGGAGGAACTGGTTTGGGACTTACCATTACTCGCAGACTTATTGAATTGCAAGGGGGATCAATAATGGTAGAAAGTGAGATTGAAAAAGGAAGCAAATTTTCATTTTTAATTCAATTTAAAAAGGCGCAAAATGGTATTGTTAAAACGGTAAAATTGAAAAAGGAGAAATTATCTCCTGATTTCCTGCAAAACATAAATATTCTGTTGGTTGAGGATAATGAACTGAACCAGCTTTTAGCAATTAAGGTGTTTGAAAAATTTGATAAAACGATTGATATCGCCGATAATGGAAAAATTGCAATAGATAAAATTGAAAAAAACAATTACGATATAATCTTGATGGACATTCAAATGCCAGAAATGGATGGTATTGAACTTACAAAGTACATACGGTCCAACTTAGGATCTAAATCAAAAACGCCAATTATAGCGTTAACAGCACACGCCACATTAGTCGAGAAAAAACGATGCTTAGATAGCGGGATGAATGATTACCTCTCTAAGCCTTTTGATTTCAATGAATTACTTAAAAAAATACACCAGAATTTAATGGATACTAACAGCAATATTTTTACGAACTCATTAAAACTAGATGAGCCTAATCAATCACTGATAGATCTCACTTATTTAAATGAATTTACTGAAGGAGACGCAACTTTTATTAGAGCGATGATAGATTTGTTTATGCAAAATCTCCCATTGTCGTTAGATATAATAGTAAAGGCCAATGAAACAGATGATATAAAAACTTTAAAAGCAGAAGTTCACAAATTGAAATCTTCCATTAGTTTAGTAGGAATTGATACTGCATCTAAAAGTATTGAGATTATTGAAAATGAGATTAGAACAAATCCTTTTGGGGAGATGAGAAAAAAGGAAGTTGTAAGATTCAATGAAATTTGTCTGAAAGCTTACTTAGAGTTAGAAGATATGTATAATAGTACTGCAAAATAGGAACTTTTTTGATACGATTGTGATGTCACTTTTTGAAAAAAGAACTTAATAATTAATGAATATCAAGTCTTATTTATACTCATTATTTAGATAAAAAGACTATTTTTGAAAAGTATCTTCTCCCAATTTTATAAATACAATACAACCATTTGCAGAGATTTATTTTTTGCATTTAAATAGTTAAAAAAATGAAAATTCTAATTGCCGAAGATGATGAAATGATGCTTAAAACTATGGAGTTTAAGCTGACCCGTGAAGGGTATGAAGTGATTTCATGCATTGATGGAAAAGAGGCTTTGGATAAAATATTTTCTGAAAACCCGGATCTAATCATTTCAGACATTGAGATGCCATTTGCGACTGGTCTTGATATTGTTAATAAAGTAAAAATGGAGTCTAAACTAGACATCCCAATAATTATTTTGTCTGCCGTAGGTTTAGAAAAAACGGTTTTAAAAGCTTTCGATCTGGGCGCTGATGATTTTATAACCAAACCATTTAGCCCTAATGAGTTGATTGTGAGAATTAAGAGGCTTCTCAATAAATAAAATTCGAATTTGTCACAACACAAAATCTACGGTCCTTGATCATTTGACTTAAAGCCGAAATTCCTATCAGCAGATTAATAGTAAATGTCTAAAACAATATTTCGTTTTGAATCGTCAATTCGTTTTTCAATTCGGGAATAATAGATGTCATTTATCATTGGACAACCAAAACTATAACCTATTGGCTTATCTTGTTCTTCATAAGGTACTTTTATATTTTTATGTAGCACAATATTTCGTGATATGGCATTATTATTTGTAGGGTCTAATCCATATAACTTATACGCTTTGCCGTATTGGCCATTGTAACTATTACCAATAGCGTATTTTCCCAATGAAGTGCAAAGGGAATTATTTTCATTGCTAAATTTTAATTTCCCTGCTGAATCAATTCTGGAACCAAAACCTTGAGTTACTAAACCCTGATCAATTATTTTATCATTTTTTAAATCGTATACAAAAAATCTGTTTTTTCCAGACATGATTTCCATATCGATAAAAAAAGCAATTTCATTATTATAATTAGGATTTTTGCTTACTAATTCCTTTAAACGTGCTACGTGTTGTAAAAGTTTTTTCTCCGCTAAATCATTTAATTCAGAAGTTTCAGAAGTTTTTTTCCCCAAATTTTTTGAAGAAATTGTAAAACTCAATAGTAGTGTTCCAATCAAAATTAAAGTAAAAACGATTCTTCTCATTTTGTTGCTTTTTAGATTTACATAAAATTTTCGTAGATTACTTCCAACTTCCTGTGGCTAAGTTGATTTGGGAAACAGTAGCCGTGTTTTTTTTACTTTACAAAGGTATCAAAAAGCAATTAATTCAACAAATGAAACCATTTTATGATCCGGTAATTAAAAGGAGCTTTTATTTGTTGGTACTAAACAAATCTTAGAATTATATCTAAAATTCACTGATAAAATGTTAATTATTGATTGTTATCTTTATGATTTTTAAATTTATAGGGTAAAGTGATAATTAATGTGGGGAACTGTTAAGTTTTTATGAAATAACGGTAAAGTAAGAGGAGTATCATAAAAAAGAATGTCAAAAATCTAAAAATTTAAGACAAGCAAGTGGCAATGATAATTGCATTTGAGTTTAAATTATCTCCTATTTATTTTACTTTGTGCCAATTTATTGCTGTGCAAAAACGAAGACAGAAAAATACCAATCAAGGCTCAAAAATCATACTACAATCACTTTGCAGACTATTAAAAAAAAGAAATCACAACCAAGATTTTAGAACTATATTTGCGGCCTTGGTATTTCCGCCAAGATTGATATATGTTTTTTTAAGATGGTGATGGAAGAAATAGAAAATAAAAGCGCAATTACTTCAGAAGAAATTGACCGATGCATCGCTATATTGGCGCAATTGGTTGATGATACAGATCAAATATTTGATATTGAGAAAGAGCAGAGAACAGCCTTGATCAAAGCAGCAGGAATGTTTTCCAGACCTGACCGCGACGAGCTTTCGCGTAGAAAAAAGGACGGAAGATTAGTCGCAAAGCGTAAAAAAGAAAAACAAGACAAAACCGCCCGTAAAGAAACCGGAATACGTCATGCCCGCGAAGCGAGTGTGTTTGTTGCGCCAAAATTACTGGCTCATAATGTTCTTGCTCACAAAGAACAATTGGAACTGGAAACGCCAAGAAATTGTTATGTCTGTAAAACGGCATTTACTAAAATGCATCACTTTTACGATACTATGTGTACCGATTGTGGTGATTTTAATTATGCCAAACGCTTTCAAACCGCAGATGTAACGGGACAGGTTGCGGTTATTACAGGTTCTCGTTTGAAAATTGGATATCATATTACTTTAATGCTTTTGCGAGGTGGAGCAACTGTCATTGCGACTACTCGTTTTCCGGTCGACTCGGCATTGCGTTTTTCGAAAGAAGATGATTTTATGGATTGGGGACATCGCCTAAAAATTCATGGGTTGGATTTACGACATATTCCGAGTGTAGAAATCTTTTGCAATTTTATTGAACAAAAATACGAGCGTCTGGATATTTTGATCAATAATGCAGCACAAACTGTAAGACGTCCAGCTGGATTCTATACCCATTTAATGGAGAATGAAGAACGTCCAATTGCTTCTTTACCCAAATATGCACAGGATTTATTACTGGATCATACGGATTGTTTACAGGAATTAAAAGTATTGACTTTGGGAGTTTCCTCGAATCAAAATATGCCAGTGACTTGGCATGGACCGGAGCCAGGAATTGGTTTACGGGCTTCCGCCAAATTATCTCAGATTCCGTATAGTTTTGATAATACGCTCGTGGCAAATGAAGTTTTTCCGGAAGGGGAGTTGGATGCCGATTTACAGCAAGTAGATTTGAGAAAAACAAACAGTTGGCGTTTGCGTCTGGGGCAAATTGAAACGACCGAAATGATAGAAGTACAACTCGTAAATTCTGTGGCTCCATTTGTATTATGTAACCGACTTTCGGAAGTGATGAAGAAAGACAATACTGGACAAAAACACATCATTAATGTTTCGGCGATGGAAGGAAAGTTTCATCGTTTCTTTAAAGAAGATCGCCATCCGCATACCAATATGGCAAAAGCCGCTTTGAATATGTTAACGCATACTTCCTCTGGAACTTTGGCCAAAGACGGAATTTTTATGAACGCCGTTGATACGGGTTGGGTAACTGACGAAGATCCGGCAGAATTAGCCAAAAAGAAGCAGGAATTGGAAGATTTCCAACCGCCATTAGATATTGTTGATGGTGCTGCACGAGTGATGGATCCTTTGTTTGACGGTATTAATACAGGGAAACATTGGTGCGGAAAATTCTTGAAAGATTACAATCCTATTCCTTGGTAGTAATCCCAATTTTTTAAATCTAAAAACCACAACAGAATTAGATTTTGTTGTGGTTTTTGTTTGATGTTTCTTCCACTTTTTGGGGAGGAAAAAAAATTACACCATCTTTAGTAGATAAATCCTGCTTTATTTTTTTTCTTTATTAATGTTGAAAATTGATAATCCTTATTATTGAAATCTTGAAGTATCGGCAGCATTAGTGAAATTGCGGTTAAAACAATCACTTCTATAAGTTAGTTGATAAAGATTCTGTTTTTCTGGAAGGCGCTACTTTACTGTAAATTGCATCGATAGCATATTTTTTAATAGAAATGGGTATCTTTTTTAATTCGTTAATTTGGTTTAGAGCCGACTGTTTGATTGCTCGGGACATTTTAATCAAATTATCTGTATTATCTTCGATTTCGAGGGCTAATATAGATTCTAAAATTTCTTTTTTCATTGTATGGCCAATCATGCCGTGTTCAATAATAGAATTCAGTTGATTGAATTTTGCTGCAATTTTTAGATTTTGCAGACCTTGATAGCTATAATTTGGTTCTTTCTTTAAAAATGTCTTTTTCAATTGTGAAATTAGGGAGCTGTTAGTGTGTGCTCTTTCTTCAGTTTCCACTTTTATAAGAGAAAGTTTAACAGGTATATTTTTTTTGAAATGTAAAATAGTATTTATACTTCGGCTACTGGTCACTACTGCTGAATGGTGTTTTCTAAGGATTGATTTGTGTCCAGATATACCAAAACTATGTTTGATAGATCCCTCAGTGCAGTAGGCAAATAAAACAGACGATTTACTTAATGGTTCAATACTTAGCAGCGTATCATCAGAAAATGTAATGCTAACCTGAATGGAAGTGATGCCATTTATAAAGGTAACTCCATCAATATTTCCCTTAATTAAATCTGAATCTAAGGCTAATTTAAATTCATTGTCGTTTGAATTTAATACACCTTTAAAAGAAGTTTCAAGTCCATTAAAAACTTCATTTATTGTTCCGGTATTTAGATAAATATTTTTCATAACACTACATTTTGAATAGTAATAAAAAGTAAATGAACTCCATCTGTTTTTTTAACTATTTTGATCTATTCAAAGTACGGGATTTGATGATTTTTTTTTGTTACGAAATTATTTAGAAAAGTTTCATAATTAATTGATTATAGGTGTGTAATGAGAGCCCCATAAAAAAATCCGACTTGCTTTCACAAATCGGATTTTAGATTATTTCGTAAAGACGCACTGCAGTGCGTCTCTACCGTAATGTGTCTATACGCGTTTATATCTATAAATGGATTACTTCACCGTATGCATCAGCCACAGCTTCCATAACAGCTTCACTCATTGTAGGGTGTGGGTGAATTGATTTTAGGATTTCGTGTCCTGTTGTTTCCAGTTTACGCGCTACAACTGCTTCCGCAATCATATCCGTAACGCCAGCACCAATCATGTGGCAACCCAACCATTCGCCATATTTAGCGTCAAAAATTACTTTTACAAAACCATCCGGCGTTCCGGCAGCTTTCGCTTTTCCAGAAGCTGAGAATGGGAATTTACCAATTTTTAATTCGTATCCTTTTTCTTTAGCTTGTTTTTCTGTTAAACCAACAGAAGCAATTTCAGGAGTTGCATAGGTACAACCCGGTACGTTTCCGTAATCGATAGGTTCTACGTGAAGACCTGCAATTTTTTCCACACAATTGATTCCTTCGGCAGAAGCTACGTGAGCTAATGCTTGTCCCGGCGTAACATCACCAATGGCGTAATAACCCGGAATATTGGTTTGGCTGAAATCGTTCACCAAAATTTTATCTTTGTCAGTAGCAATTCCAACTTCTTCAAGACCTATGTTTTCAATGTTAGTTTTGATTCCAACAGCAGAAAGCAAAATATCAGCTTCCAGAACTACTTCTCCTTTGGCCGTTTTTACAAATGCTTTTACTCCATCACCAGTCGTGAGAATCCTTTCTACTGATGAGCTGGTCATGATTTTGATTCCCGCTTTTTTTAACGAGCGTTCCATTTGTTTCGAAATATCTTCATCTTCAACAGGAACTACGTTTGGCATGAATTCAACGATGGTAACATCAGTTCCCATTGTGTTATAGAAATGTGCAAATTCAACTCCAATTGCTCCAGAACCTACGACAATCATCGATTTTGGTTGTGTTGCCAAAGTCATTGCTTTACGATATTCTATTACTTTTACACCGTCTTGTGGCAAATTAGGCAACTCACGAGCGCGCGCTCCAGTAGCAATAATGATATGATCTGCTTCGTACTCCGTAACTTTTGAATCTTTGTCAGTAACATCCACTTTTTTTCCTGGTTTTAGTTTTCCAAAACCATCGATTACGTCAATTTTATTTTTTTTCATCAGGAATTGAACCCCTTTGCTCATTCCGTCTGCAACATTTCTACTGCGATTTACAACTGCTGAAAAATCTTTATCAAATTCAGAAACAGTCAATCCATAATCAGAAGCGTGTTTTAGATAATCAAAAACCTGAGCTGATTTTAGTAATGCTTTTGTTGGGATACAACCCCAGTTTAGACAAACTCCACCTAAGTTTTCTTTCTCAATTATGGCTACTTTAAAGCCTAATTGCGATGCTCTAATGGCGGTAACATATCCTCCAGGACCACTTCCTAAAACTATAATATCGTATTTCATTTCAAAGTTTTTTATTTGTTTTTTATTGGTGAAATGCAGTCGCTAACGCTCGTGTCATTTTTTAAATATTTATTATTATTAAAAATGGAATTCGTAAAAACTCATTTCATTTTCTGTGTTTTTCTTATTTAATTGATTGGGCGAATTTAAGGATTTATTCTGTTTTGAGAAAGTTTCGAAGTAATAAAGTAATAAACTAACAAATTTTTAGAAAAAGACCTTTATTTGAAACAAACTGTTGTTGTGTAAATCCAGATTTAGGATTTTTTTAACCACGAATTCACAAATTTTTAATTGGACGCAAAACCGTACAGCCTAAAAACGTTTTAGTAAAATTTATGGCACGCGGATTACACTGATTCTGCGGATTTTCACGGATTTTACTCTTTATCTCTTCACCTCTTTGTTGAAAAACTAATTCGCTACCGAAAACTGGGAATCATACAAGTTTTTGTAATACCCATTTTCGCGGTTGATTAATTCCTGATGCGTTCCTTGCTCAACTATTAAACCTTTATCCATGACCACAATTTTATCAGCATTGACAATAGTTGCGAGACGATGCGCAATGACAATCGAGGTTCTTCCTTTGGTAATGGTCTCGGTGGCACGTTGAATCAATTCCTCAGAATACGTATCTATTGAAGAAGTTGCTTCGTCCAGAATAAGAATGCTAGGATTACTCACATACGCTCTTAAAAAAGCAATTAGTTGACGCTGTCCTGACGAGAGCATAACACCGCGTTCTTTTACATCAAAGTTGTAATCATCGGGTAAACTCATTATAAAATTATGCACACCAATTTTTTTGGCAGCAGCCAAAACCTGTTCGCGAGAAATAGCAGGATTATTTAAGGTAATATTATTGAAAATCGTATCGGCAAAAAGGAAAACATCCTGCAAAACCACTGCAATTTGGTTGCGTAAAGAACTTAAGGTATAATTTTCAATGTTGTGATTGTCAATATAAATAGAACCGCTGTTGATTTCATAAAAACGGTTTAACAAGTTTATAATAGTTGATTTACCGGCACCTGTCGAACCCACAATCGCGATAGTTTGTCCTGCATTTACTTCAAGATTAATTCCTTTTATCACATCTTCCTCAGGAATATAACCAAAACGAACGTTTTCAAATCTAATGTTTCCTTGAAAAAGTGGCGCTTCAATAGTTCCTGTATCCTGAATTTGATCTTGGGTATCGAGAATGTCAAAAACACGATTAGCGGCAATCATTCCTAGTTGCATCTCATTGAATTTATCCGCAATTTGGCGCAACGGATTAAATAACATTCCTATAAACATCGTGTAGGAAAACAAATCTCCAAAAGTGGTAAAATGATCTCCGTTTAATATCTTCATTCCGCCATAAAGTACTATAAAACCTAAGGTTAAGGACGAAATAATATCAGCAATGGGAAAGAAGATGGAGTTATAAAGAATGGTTTTTATCCAGGCTTTGTTGTGTTTGTCGTTGATTTCTCTGAATTTTTCAAACTCAATATCTTCTCTATTAAAAAGCTGAACGATTTTCATTCCCGTCACTCGTTCCTGAACAAAGGAGTTCATGTTAGCAATTTGCGTACGCACTTCCTCAAAAGCCACTTGCATTTTTTTTTGGAATATTCGGGTGATGAAAACCAGAATTGGCATGGCAACAATCACAATCCAGGTCAGCGTCCAGTTCATGTAAAACATAAAAATAAGAACCATGAGCATTTTCATCAGGTCACTGATAATCATAAACAATCCTTGGCTGAAAATTCGCGCGATTGATTCAATATCCGAAACCGAACGAGTAACCAATTGCCCCACAGGAACCAAATCAAAATATTTCATTCTAAAACTTAAAATGTGACGAAATAATTTAGTTCTAATGTCCTTAACAATGTCTTGCCCAAGCCAGTTTGCCCAGTAAACAAAGAAAAATTGCGAGAATACTTCCATCAAAAGCACGATTCCCATCAAGATTACATACAATAGTAATCCGTGCTGATCTTGGGTTTTTATGTACCCATCAACGGTTTGCTTTAATAAATACGGACGCAAGGCCGCAAATACCGAAAGCGATATGGCAAAAATAATCACGCCATTAAAACGCCATTGGTACGGTTTGGTATATTGTAATATTCGTTTGAATAATCGGGTATCAAATGCTTTTGCTTTCATTTTTTTGGATTTTTCCTGATTATTTTCAGGAGCTATTTGCTTCGCCAGTTCGTTTCGCTCGTGTCCTGCTATTCGTTTCAATCTTTTTTGTCTCGTTAAAAAACGAGTCAAAAAAGGATTTCCACTGCTATCAGGGCTATTTCGTAATGTAATCGTATTCTATTTCGGTTAAATACAAACCATGCGCCGGAACCGAAAAACCAGCTTTGTCTCTGTTTTTGCTTTTTATGATAGCATTAAAATCGGCTAATGTAATCTTGTGTAAACCTATATTTATCAAAGTTCCCACAATGGCGCGAACCATATTTCGTAAAAAACGATTGGCCGAAATGGTGAAAATCAGCTTTCCGTTTTCTTGTTTGTCTACGCCCTGTTCGGCTGTGCCTCGAGTCCAATTGGCTTCAAAAATCGTGCAATCAAAGGTGTTTACGTCAGTATTTACTTTAGAGAAACATTGAAAATCAGTATAGTTAAACAATAATTCAGCAGCTTCGTTCATCAAATCCACATCTAGCGGCTGATGGAAATACCAACTTTGTTCCTGTAAAAACGGATCTTTAAACGTGTTGATGTGGTATTCATAGGTTCTTTTTACAGCGTCAAATCGCGTGTGCGCTTCATCGTGAACGGGAATAATATCATAAACAGCAATGTCTTTTGGCAAGTAGGAATTGAGTTTGTGTACCAGATTCGGAATGTCAAAAGGTGTTTCAAAATCAAAGTGTGCATACATTTCCTTGGCGTGAACTCCCGTATCCGTTCGTCCGGCTCCCATGAGATTGATTTCGGAATTCAATAAGGTGGAAACGGCTTTGTTCATCGTTTCCTGCACTGACGAAGCATTAGGTTGGTATTGCCAGCCGTGATAATGAGTTCCGTTGTATGCTAATTTTATAAAATATCTCAAGGCAATTTTTTTGGAGATACAAAGATACTTATTAATTTTTCTCTCGAAGAATCAAAGGTGTAATGTTTTTTGGTCTGAAACTTATTTTTTATTTGGAATGGGAATGTCTAATTTTACCAAAATTCCTAGCCCAGATAGAAGCGGTATCCTTTTTATCACGCCTTTTCGGCGGATAAAAAGATACAAGCGGATAGCTGGAAATAGCTCCTTAAAAACTGAAATTAATTCAGCTTAAAATGAAAAAAATCCTTCTACTTTCCGATACGCACAGTCATATTGACGATACGATTTTAAAATATGTGGCTCAGGCTGATGAAGTTTGGCATGCGGGAGATATTGGCGATTTGACGGTGATGGACACGATTAAAAAACTGAAACCGCTCCGCTGTGTCTATGGTAATATTGATGATGCTAAAGCGCGATTAGAATTTCCGTTACACAACCGTTTTATGTGCGAAGGAGTGGATGTTTGGATTACTCATATCGGCGGTTATCCGGGCAAATACAACCCTAGTATTAAAGCGGAGATGGCTGCAAATCCCCCAAAGTTATTTATTTGTGGACATTCGCATATTCTTAAAGTTATGTTTGATAAAAAACACAATCTCTTGCATATGAATCCCGGAGCCGCTGGAAAAAGTGGTTTTCACCAGGTGCGTACCATGCTGCGTTTTGTGATTGATGGCGATAAAATCAAAGACTTGGAGATTATTGAAATCGAAAAAAAGGCGTAATTATTTTTGATACGCAATAGGTACCGCGATGGAAATTGAGGTACCAGAATCAACCTTAGAATTAATTGCGATGGTTCCTTTTAGATTGTTTATTCTGGCGTGAATTTGATTGAGTCCGAAACCGTCGAGAAACCCAAATTTATCAGTGTCAAAGCCTTTTCCATTATCAGTAATATGAATTTGGAGTGATTCATTATATTCTTGAATGGTCACATTTGCTTTACCGGCTTGACTGTGTTTAATTATATTATTCAAAAGCTCCGTTACGATAAAATAAATTTTCATTTCAAAATCTTCATCGTATCGAGTTATAGTGGATACGACACTTGAATAGTTAAAATGAAGTAGCGAATTTGAATTTTTTTCGCATAGATCTTCCAAAGCATAAAACAAACCAAATCGCGCTAAAAGCGATGGCATAAGTTCATGAGACAAATCACGGACTTTGTCGTGGGCTTCTTTTAAGATGGTTTTAGTTTTAACTATTTCTTGAGGAGGAGATTGATTTTGAGAGGTAAAAACTGTCAAATGCAATCCCGCTGAGGAAAGCAAAGCACTTATGTTATCATGTAAAAAAGAAGCGATTTTTTTTCGCTCCATTTCTTGTCCGTTAATAGAGGCATTGATGATATTTTCCTGAATTTGACTTTGTAGGTCTTTGAGTTTTGAATTTTGTTTTAGTCTTGTATTTTGAAAGAAAAAGTAAAAAAGAATGATGATTAATAGTAATGATGCTATGATGATGACGCTTATTTGTTTGTTTTTATATTGCTTTTCAATCAATAATTGCTGGTTTGTCTCGTATTTGGTTTCAATATTGTCAATCTCTCTTTTATACGCGTCTAATTCGAGATTGATGCCAGCTACGTTAATTTTCTTGAGCTTTTCTTCATTGTTAAGCTCAGCGGTTATTGAATTGTAATCTGCAAGGTTTTGATAGGCTTTTTGATACTTACCATTTTTCAATAAAAATTTGGAGTACTCCAAATGTGAAAAAGATAAATCTGATTTTTCATTTCCTAATTTTCCTAATCTTATGGCATTTTGAAAAAAAAGATCCGCTTTTTCAATATCCATTTTATGATTATAATACATCCCGTTGAGCATGTTTAATGCGACTATAGTACTTTCGTCGCCGTATTTTTTATGGAATTTATTTATGAATTGTAAATAGGGGTACCCGTCGTCAAAACGGCCAGTATCAAAATAGGCCCAAGTAATATTGAGTTTTGTAAAAACAGTCTGACTGATGTCTTTTATCTTTTCACTGTATTCTAGCGATTTTTTATAGAAGAAAATTCCTTTCTCGTATTGTTTTTTATCAAAGCAATAGATGTTCCCTAAATTATTATAAAGCCAGTTTTTTAATTGGTAATTGTTAGTTTTATTTGCGTACAACAAGCCTTTATTATAGTAGAAAAAAGCTTTGTCGACTTCGGTCATTTCATCAAAATTTGCCCCAATAGTGTTGTAAATAGTGGCGATGAGATTGTCATCTTTAATTGCTATCGCGTACTGCAACGCAATTCTGGATTTGACTAAGGATTTTTCAAATTGATCCTCTTTCATGTATTGGTTCGCCTCTTTTGCCAATGCTGTTATTTTATTCTTAGATGGGGTTATTTCTTTTGCAAGAATACCAGCATTTAATAGATTGAGAACAAACAGCAGTAATAAAATGATTCGGGTTTGGGGCATAAATGATTTATTAGAAAGTAAATAATTTATGATTTGACTAAATTGTTTTTAATGGCATATTTAACCAGACCGATACTATTTTTCAGGTCTAGTTTTTTCATAATATTCTTGCGATGGGTTTCGACGGTATTTATACTGATGTATAATTGTTCACTGATTTCTTTACCGCTATATTCTAAAGAAATTAAAGTAATGATTTCGATTTCTCTTCCAGTCAATATAGAATTAAGAGCAGAATCTATCTTGTTTAATTTTGGATTGTCTTTTGTTACATTATTGAATATTTTTTCTCTTACCGCTTCGCAAAAATATTCTTCACCTCTATAAACTGCTTCAATTGCTTCGACTATATTTTCTCCGGCACATTGTTTAGTCAAATAGCCACTGGCACCCAATTTCATGATTTCTTTTATCAATTTTAAATCATCATAACTGGAGAGAATTATTACCTTACAAGGAAACCCTTTTTCGGCAAATTCTTTAATGACTGCAATGCCGTCTTTTTGGGGCATATTGATATCCAGCATGAGGATATCGGTTTTGTTTTGAGTGACTTCATCAAAAAGGTTACTGCCATTTAAAGAGAATCCCACCACTTCAAAATCTGGAATGGTTTGTAGTAATGAACTAATACCATCAATAAGAATTTGATGATCATCGGCCAAGTGGATTCTAATTTTAGTTGTCATATATTGTAAACTTTAGCCAAATTTATAAAAAAACCATAAAGATACCATTTAATAAGATTTTTATTATTTTTAAAATATAAAATTTTAATGTATTGTACAAAAAAACCCGAACTGTTACATTCGGGTTTCCTTCGCACTAATAAACTAAGTTTATAGGTTTACCTCAATCTGTCCACAGATTTTACAAGATCCTCATCCTTCTTGATGGCTTTATTAGCCAAGACTAATAACACGATAGCCAAGATAGGTAGAAACATCCCAATACCTTTCTCAGAAACCACTTGAGTTTCTCCAGATAGATTTAGTGAACGATATACAAACAATCCTAATAAAATCAAATTTAATATGATATTCAACCTGCCAATAACAAATTGATTTTGTCTTTTTTTATAGGAAACAATACTTAATAAGGAAAGCGTTGTGCTTAATCCTAAAAGGATAACATAAAATTGGTTTTGCATAAAATAATAATCAGAACCGTCTTTCATTATCCAAAGTGGAAAAATGAAGGGTAACACTAGAGTAACTATTAAAGCAAGAAATAAATATATAGTCTGAATTCTTTGTATCATGGTTTGAATTTGTTTTACAAAAATATATTTTTCTTTTTAATAAATACTATTGTATGATTAAATTTTATTCGTATTATTGCATAACAATACCGTAAGCACTTCATACTGCGGTTGATTCAAAATAAAAAAGTTCACTACCTATCTTTAGATTTTTCCAAATTAATTAAACTCATAGAATATTCATGTTTGATATTTCTGCATTAAAAGAAATGAAGCTATCTGAGCTTCAAGAAATAGCTAAATCAGCTAAAACCATAAAGTTTAACGGTGTAAAAAAAGAGACCTTAATTAGTCAGATTTTAGAACATCAGACTACTAATGTTGATTCAGCATTGGATAAAAATAAGGAAAGCAATGTTGTTTCTGTTATTGATAGAAAACAAGAAGAAACTGGTGAAGATGATAAACCAAAAAGAGCACGAATTGTTCCTGCTAAAAAAGTGGCGATTCAAAAGACTCCAGTAAATTCTATTTTGCAAGTTGAAGAAAATCAAATGGAGATCAGTTCTCCGGATCAATTAATTACTGCGGAACCGATTATAAAAACAGTGGAAACACTAGAAGCTAAAGAAACCGTTGAAACTGAAAACAAAGTAGGTAAAATTGTAAAATTCAGTAAATCAGCCTACGAAAAGAAAATTGCCTTAAAAAAGGATAAAGAAGAAGTAAAGGAAGCTGCTCCTAAAGAAAGTGAAGGTGCAACAGAATTAGGGACAGAAGAAAATATTGAAGTTTCTGCACCGGTAAAAAAGATAAATCCAAATCAATTACATAAGCAAAATCAAGCCGTAAATCCAAACCAAAACGGAAACCAAAACGGAAATCAAAACCCAAACTTTAAAAGTAAGAAAAGTAATTTTGCAGCTTCTGATTTTGAATTTGATGGAATTATTGAAAGTGAAGGCGTTCTGGAAATGATGCCTGATGGTTATGGCTTCTTGCGTTCTTCCGATTATAATTATTTGGCTTCGCCGGATGATATTTATTTATCAACATCACAAATTAGATTGTTCGGACTTAAAACTGGAGATACCGTAAAAGGAGTAGTTCGTCCCCCAAAAGAAGGAGAGAAATTTTTCCCTTTGGTTCGCGTTTTGAAAATAAACGGACATGATCCGCAGGTAGTTCGCGATAGAGTTTCATTCGAACATTTAACTCCTGTTTTTCCATCGGAAAAATTCAAATTGGCCGAGAAGGAAAGCACGATATCTACCCGAATTATTGATTTGTTTTCTCCAATAGGAAAAGGACAACGTGGTATGATTGTGGCTCAGCCTAAAACAGGTAAAACCATGTTGCTTAAAGATATTGCAAATGCAATTGCAGCTAACCATCCTGAAGTCTATTTAATAGTTTTGTTGATAGACGAGCGTCCGGAAGAGGTTACTGATATGCAACGCAGTGTACGTGGGGAAGTAATTGCTTCCACTTTTGACAGAGAACCTCAGGAGCATGTGAAAATTGCGAATATTGTTCTCGAAAAAGCAAAACGTCTGGTAGAATGTGGTCATGATGTAGTGATTCTTTTGGATTCTATTACTCGTTTAGCAAGAGCGTACAATACAGTACAGCCTGCGTCAGGAAAAGTATTAAGTGGAGGTGTAGATGCTAATGCATTACAAAAACCAAAACGTTTCTTTGGTGCTGCTCGTAATGTTGAGAATGGAGGTTCGTTAAGTATTATTGCAACCGCTTTAACCGAAACAGGATCCAAAATGGATGAAGTGATTTTTGAAGAATTTAAAGGTACTGGAAATATGGAACTGCAATTGGATAGAAAAATTGCAAACAAACGTATCTTCCCAGCTATCGATTTGACTTCTTCTAGCACAAGACGTGATGATTTATTATTAGATCAAAAAACATTACAACGCATGTGGATTATGAGAAAATATCTTTCAGATATGAATCCGGTGGAAGCAATGGATTTTATTAACGATCGTTTCAAGAAAACAAAAAATAATGAAGAGTTTTTAATTTCTATGAATGATTAATAAATTAGTTTAAAGTTTTTTAGTTTAAGGTTAGAATAAGGTTGAACTAAAAAAAATAATCCCATAAAAAAAGTCCTCGATTTTCGAGGACTTTTTTGTGAATGATATTTACCAGCTTTTAAACCTTAAGATTTTTCAGTTTTCTCTAATTTTTCAGTTCTTTCAGGTTTTTCTATAGCTTCTTTTCGTTCTAACAAAGCCATGTAGAATCCGTCAAAACCAGATTCTGATGCCAGAATTTTTTGGTCTTTTACAAAGTTGAACTGTTTACCAATATCGGTAGTCAAAAATCGAGCAATTTGCTCTTGATTTTCTGATGGTAGTATAGAACAAGTGGCATATACTAATTTACCTCCCGGTTTTACAATTTTAGAATAACTCTCTAAAACTTCCGATTGTACTTTACGAATATTGTCAATGAATTCAGGTTTTAATTTCCATTTAGCGTCTGGATTCCTTTTAAGTACTCCTAAACCGCTACAAGGCGCGTCAATCAATACACGATCTGCTTTTTCGTGTAATTTTTTGATAATTTTTGTGGAGTCAATAATACGATATTCAATATTGAAAGCACCGTCTCTTTTTGCACGGATTTTTAATTGCTTTAATTTACTTTCATATAAATCCATTGCAATTAGCTGTCCTTTATTTTCCATCAAAGAAGCGATGTGCAACGTTTTTCCCCCTGCACCTGCACAAGTATCCACCACACGCATTCCTGGTTTTACATCAAGGAAAGCAGCTACTAATTGGGAATTGGCATCTTGAACTTCGAAGAAACCTTGTTTAAAAGCATCAGTCAAGAAAACATTAGCTCTTTCTTTTAAAACTAAAGCATCAGGTTGATTTTTTAATGTTTCTGTTTCGATGTTTAAATCCATCAAAATAGCACGTAATGCTTCTCTATTTGTCTTAAGGGTGTTTACTCTTAAAATAACTTTTGCTGGTTGGTTTTGAGCTGTGATTTCCGTAGCCCAAACTTTTTCACCTAATTCTTTAACCCCTAATTCATCCATCCAATCCGGAATAGATTCTTTCAAAGCTCTAACTTTAGACAGCTCATCAAAACGGCCTTTTATTTTTCTCTCCGGAGTTCCTTCCAGCTGACGCCAATCAGGAATAGGGTAGCCTCTTAAGACTGCCCATACGGAGAACATTCTCCAAAGATTGTCTCTATCGAAGGGTTCTTTTACTTCGGCTATTTCTGCATATAATCTTTTCCAACGAACGACTTCGTAGATGGTTTCCGCAACAAATTTTCTATCGGAGCTTCCCCAACGTTTGTCTTTTTTTAAGGATCTGGCTACCACTTTATCAGCATATTCGCCTTCGTTAAAAATGGCATTTAAAGCGTCAATGGTAGTATAAACTAAATTTCTGTGTAATCTCATTTTAAATAATTGAGGTGCAAAGGTACTATTAATTGATTGAATGTTATATTTTTAATAATGATTGTTGGTTTTATATTTTTGATCCAAAAAAAAACACTGCTTTTAGACAGTGTTTTATTCATATAAATTTGGAATTTTTTTTATTTAACTCTGACCAATTCAATTTTTTCCGGGGCATGAAGCACCATTGGAAATTTTTCTATTTTAACGGAACTGCTGTCAAGACCAAAAGCGCTTTCTTCAGATAAACTTAGTTTTTTAATCAAGAAATAAGAGTTCATTATTATTTTTTCATGCCAACGTAAGTCACTATCGTTGGATAAGAATTTTTCAGATAGAACAAATTTAAAATCACCGATAATATTATTTTTATTTAAAGATTCGTATCTGCTGGTAATATCCACTTCGCCTTTTTTTACCATGTCTCTTATTACCTCTCTAAACATCAGGTTAATCTTAGTAGGTTCCCTAAAGCCTAGATTGAAGTCAACACGATAAAGATCGTCTTTAAGAATTTCGGTTACTTTATATTCTTTTTTATACGGCTCACTCAATATGTTTACATGAACAAACCAATACATATCAGCTCTTTTGGGTCTTTTTTGTAGAATAGAATACATTACTTTTTCTTCTATCTCATCAGTGCGATTGGCATTTGTCATATAAACTAAATGCGTTGCGTATTTTGGGATAGATAAATCGGCGCTTAATTCCATTAAGACTTTCTTATAATCATCAATCTTAACAATTTTGGTATACGTTTTATTGATTTTCTTAGCGGAATACCAAATAGTCATTATCGATATTAATACTAATGCTATAAAAAGGGTTACGTAGCCGCCTTCTGCAAATTTTGTTATATTGGCCGCAAGGAAACTAAATTCGATAGTTAAATAAATTGTAATTAAAGGGACAATAAAGTACAGTTTTACTCTTTTCAATATCAAATAAAAATTAAGTAAAATAGTGGTCATGATCATACATAATATAATGGCCAATCCATAGGCATGCTGCATATTACTTGATTCTCCGAAGTGTAATACGATGCCGACACAACCAAAGAATAATAGCCAGTTTATGGACGGAATGTAGAGTTGTCCTTTTAATTCTGTTGGGTATTTTATTTTTACTTTTGGCCAAAAATTTAATCTCATAGCCTCATTTATCAAAGTAAATGAACCGCTGATAAGTGCTTGAGAGGCAATTACAGCAGCCAAGGTAGCAATAACAATTCCTATGGGTTGAAACCAACTGGGCATAATCAGATAGAATGGATTTGCATTTTTTCCGCCTAAACTTTGCAGAGTTTGACCTCCATGATGAATTAAATAAGCCCCTTGTCCAAAATAGTTAAGCACTAAGGCTGTTTTTACAAAAATCCAGCTTATTCTAATGTTTTTACGCCCACAATGCCCCATATCCGAATATAACGCTTCCGCACCAGTAGTACATAGAAATACAAAACCCAGCACAAAAAAACCATCGGGGTGAATTTTTAATAAATGATACGCATAATATGGATTTATTGCTTTAAAAACTTCGGTATGTTGTGCGATTTGTATTACACCTAAAACAGCAAGCATTCCAAACCAAATCATCATTATCGGTGCGAAAAATTTACCGACTAATTTCGTTCCAAATTGTTGAATAGTAAAGAGTATAAATAAAATACCTATAACAATAGGAACTGTGTCCATTTGAGGATAGTAAGTTCTAATTCCTTCGACTGCAGAGGATACCGAGATTGGAGGTGTAATGATTCCATCGGCAAGTAAGGCACTTCCCCCAATGATTGCGGGGACAATTAACCATTGAATTTTTGTTTTCTTGACTAAGGCATATAAAGCAAAAATACCACCTTCACCGTGATTGTCTGCGCTTAATGTGATAATTACGTACTTGATGGTGGTTTGTAAGGTAAGTGTCCAGAAAACAGCCGATATACCTCCTAAAACTACATCTGCATTTATAATATGATTGCCTAATATGGCTGTCATTACATATAAAGGTGAGGTTCCAATGTCACCGTAAATTATTCCTAATGAAACTAATAACCCGCCTAATGTTAATTTAGTATGCAGGTCTTTGTGCGATGCGCTCATGTATATTTATTAAAAAACTCGTCAAAGGTACTGTTTTAAAAGATATTAGAGCAGTTTATTTGAAAAAAGACATAAAAAAAACACGGTCGTTCAAACCGTGTTTTTAAAATTGATATTTAATTTTTTAAGATCTTCTATTATTGTTTCGTGAAGAAGAATTATCTCTTTGAGGTTCTGATCTTTGAGGAGCTTCTCCTCTTGATGAATTATTTCTGTTTTCAGTGTTGCCTCTTTGTTGTTCTGCTCTTTGTGGAGCATTTTCTCTGGGGCTATTTCTGTTTTGAGAAAAATCTCTTGGTTGCTCTGCTCTTTGCGGAGCACTCTCTCTCGAATTATTTCTGTTTTGAGAAAAATCTCTTGGTTGCTCTGTTCTTTGCGGAGCACTTTCTCTGGAATTATTTCTGTTTTGAGAAAAATCCCTTGGTTGCTCTGTTCTTTGCGGAGCACTTTCTCTTGAATTATTTCTGTTTTGAGAAAAATCCCTTGGTTGCTCTGTTCTTTGCGGAGCACTCTCTCTGGAATTATTTCTGTTTTGAGAAAAATCCCTTGGTTGCTCTGTTCTTTGTGGAGCGGCTCCAGCGGCAGGATTATTTCTGTTTTGAGAAAAGTCTCTTTGTCGTTCTCCTCTTTGTGGAGAAGCTTCAGCAGCTGGATTAGTTCTATTTTGTGAATAATCTCTTTGTTTTTCTCCTCTTTGTGGATTAGCTTCTCTAGAAGGATTTGTTCTGTTTTGGGAATAATCTCTTTGTCGTTCTCCTCTTTCTTGAGTTGCTTCTCTAGAAGGATTTGTTCTGTTTCTAGAGTTTACAGCTTCATTTCTTGTACCTACATTTCTGTCCCCTCTTCTTTGATCTAATTCATAACGATTTGTTACTTCAGCATTTCTTCTTGAGAAAGCATAATTAGGATGTTGTCTTTCGTAGCTATTAGAGCGTCGGGAACTATATAAATCAATTGCTATACTACTTCTTCTTGAACTAACGTAATTGTAATTGTTGTTTATATTCAAGCAAAGATTAATGTTGCTTCTGTATCTGTAAACTGGATATGGATTCCATGCGTAATAGTAGCTAGGATAGTAATTCCAATTCCAAGTAGAATAATAAGCACGATAGTTAAAAGACCAAAAAGATGTATAAAAGAATGGTGTGGTATAGTACACCGGTTCATATATATAATTTTCTCCATACAAGAATTCATTACCTATGAATTGTACATGAACATTATTATAGCTGTCTTTTTCAACATCAATGGTAGCAACATCCTGATACAAATCTTGATCAAGAACAGATTGTATAATAATAACGTGAGTTCGATTTTCTACGGATTCGATAACTCGTAAATAATCAACTTCATCATCATTATTCAAATCTAAATTTGATATTTGAAGTTTGGGATCATTCAATCGTCTTTCAAAATCTTGAAGATTCCGAGAATCTCCAAAAATTGATGCAATAGCTCTTAAATCTAAATTGTCGCTTATTTCAGAATTCATTGCGTTTACTGAAGTCCTGCCTTGCGCTTGTATTTGTGTTGCGAAAACAGAAGTCAATAGACTCAATAGTAATAGTTTTGTTTTCATGATTTATGTAATTAAATTTATTGTAAATCCATATTCAATTACTGTGCCAATAAATATAGTGCTACATTAGTTGAACATTTTTATTGTAAATTAGCCATAAATAATTATCACAAAATGAGAAATTTCTTTTTAATCCTATTGATTTTTAGTGTTTTAATATCCTGTAAAACAAAAGTTTACACGTACAACGAATTAGGAAATATAAATTTTAAATCCGTAGAAATTGATACGCTTTTTCAAGATAAAATCAGCATTCGAGCCGTTGTTATTGATGCAAATAAGGTTTGGTATGCCGCTGATAATTCTAAATTTGGTTTTTTTGATTTAGAAAAAAATAAAAGAATTGAAAGTAACATTAGCACTGATAAATTGAAATATGAATTTAGAAGTATTGCCCAAACATCTAAAAATATTTTTATACTCAGTGTTTCTAATCCCGCTTTACTTTATAAAATCGCGAAAGACGATTCCGAGGTAAAATTAGTTTATCAGGAAAAGCATAAAAAAGTATTTTATGACTGTTTACAATTTTGGAACGACAAGGAAGGAATTGCCATCGGGGATCCTATCGAAGATTGTCTTTCTATGATTGTTACTCGTGATGGAGGAAATTCGTGGACTAAAATACCTTCACGTAAATTACCGAAAGTTAGTGATGGTGAAGCAGCATTTGCGGCAAGCAACACTAATATTGTTCTTAAAGGAAATAAAACTTGGATTGTTTCTGGCGGAAAAAAAGCTAGAGTTTTTTATTCTCCGGATAAGGGTAATAATTGGAAGGTTTTTGAAACACCAATAATTCAAGGTAAAACGATGACTGGAATTTTCACAGCTGATTTTTATAATTCTAAAATTGGATTTATTGCTGGAGGTAACTATGAAGTTCTCAATCAAAATTTTGGAAATAAAGCTTCAACAAAAAATGGAGGAAAAACATGGGTTTTGAAAGCAGAAAATCAAGGTTTTGGGTATGCTTCTTGTGTTCAATATGTTCCCAATAGCGACGGGAAAGGATTAGTTACCGTTGGAGCATCAGGTTTATATTATTCTTGGGATAGTGGTAATTCTTGGAAGCAATTATCTACTGATTCCAGCCTTTTTACGATTCGGTTTATAGATAATCATACCGCCATTGCTGCAGGAAAAAATAAAATGATTCGGATTAATTTCAAGAATTAAAAAACCCTAAATAAATATTATCATTTATTTAGGGTTCTGTATGTAATAAATAAAAATGAAACTACTCTCTCTTATGACCTTTGTCTCTATATTGTTGTAATAACTTTCTGTTGAAATCATCTTCAGATTTACGCAGTTTGATGATTTTTGACGCCGGTATAATTCCTTTCAATGTTCCGATGAAATTTTTTCGCAAAGTAAATAATTCCTCTTCGGTGCTTTCCATTTGATTTAACAAAGTTGCTGCCTCTTTTTCGGTCAATTTATCTAAAGTTTCATTATTCATTCTTCTCATGAATGATTTCATTTTTTGATGTCTCAATTCAAATTGTTTGTCGTCAAAAGTATTGTAGACTGGCCAAAATTTCTCCGCTTCATTCGAAGTTAATTTTAATTCAGTAGTCAAAAAGGCTACTTTCAAAGTTTTAATCTGTTCTCTCTTTTCCCTCATTCTTTCACCTTGAGCGTAAAAGTTAAAGGAAATCAATAGGAGTAATATGGGTAATAATTTTTTAAGTTTCATTGTTTTATTTTTCGAGTTCAATTTTAATTTTTATTCAGTTATAAGGTGTTCAATATCAGAATTTGCAGCTAAAACATCTTCAATGGCTTGATCTTCCGGTGATGAAACAGGCTGCATCTTACTAATATCTTCCGTTTTTAATTCACTAATTAAATCATATTGATTCAGATTAGATTGATAGGCTAGATAATTTTCTAAGGCAGCTTCGTCAAGTTCTTTTGAGTTTGCTGAAATACTGGTGTAAATCGGGATCATTAAAGCAAGTATTAAAACTGCTGCAACCATCATAATTATCGTTTTTTTCTTTTGAAAAATCGAAATTACTTTTGGTTCATTTTCTGGCAATTGTTGCAAAACTTTAGCCGAAAAATTATCAAAATAATGGTCTGGAGTTTTAAATCCTGGCTCAATTCTAGGTTCATTTTCTAATTTAAATGCTTTCATAATACTTATTAGACTTAATTAAATTCAAAAGGTTTAATTTGCCGTTACAAAGGCTTCAATTTTTTTTACGGCATGATGATATGAGGCTTTCAGCGCCCCTACAGAAGTCCCTAAAATTTCTGATATTTCCTCATACTTTAACTCTTGAAAATATTTCATTTTGAAAACTAATTGTTGTTTCTCAGGTAAAATCGCAATGGCTTTTTGTAATTTTATTTGAATTTCGTTGCCGTCAAAAAACACGTCAGCTTGCAGGTTATCAAGAGTTTTGTTTTGTAATTCTTCTGAGGAAATTCCGTTAATTTTTGATTTTTGATTTAAAAAAGTTAACGCTTCATTAGTGGCGATGCGATACATCCATGAAAAAAGTTTACTTTCTCCCTTGAAATTTTTTAAATATTGAAACACTTTTACGAAAGTATTTTGCAAAACATCATCAGCATCATCATGATTCAAAACAATATTTCGAATATGATTATATAAGGATCTTTGATAATCCAGCAAGAGTTGTTTGAACGCTTCGTTTTGCGTTTTAGGGTTCAATAATCTTTTAATGAATTCCTGTTCTTCTTGCAAGGTCTTTTTATGTATTTAGAATGGAATTTATCAAAAAGGTTTAATCGTTTCGAAAAATAAATTAAAATTCAGCAGGAATTTCACCTTCTTTAAGAGGCGTAACAGGTTTTTTTACCTTTGGAACTACTACTTCTTTTTTAGGTTTTGGAACAAGTACTTGCGTTTTTGCTTTTGGAACAATTGCATCTGTTTTAGCTTTTGGAATCACTACTTCGTTCGTAGTTTTTGGAACAATTACTTCGGTACTCGTTTGTGGAACAGCAGTTGCCGCTGTAGTTGTTGAAACGGCTGGTTTCTTTGCAGCAGCATTTATTTTAAATGGAACTGCTTTTGGTTGCATTAGATAATAAATTTCTGTTACCCATTTAGAAGGATTTTTTATTTCAGTCTTACCAATAGTGAAAATTTCAATATGAGATAGGGTTGGGTCAGTAGCAAGTCGTTTTGCATTAAGATAGGCTCGAGTTTTGTCCAAAGCTTTTGTGATATGAGAATAATCTCCTGTCAAAGTGGTTTTCTCGGCTTCAAATGTTTCTAGTTTTCCGGTTAATAGGTCACTTCCTTCACTAGTATAAATTTGGCTTTTGATAGGTACACAAATAGATATTTTTGCAAGTCCATTCACAAGATCATAGGTATGATAAATTATAAAAGGTTTTCCTGCCAATTCAAGATTATTTTTTTCACAGAAAGTAATAATTTTAGGAGTAACTATTCTGAAATTTTTAATAACATTTGAAATTTTACTGGTAAAGGTTTGATGTAAATAAAAGGTCTCTGGTTTTTTTACCAATCCATCTACTTTTATCGAATATGTGTTTATTTCATAATCAAGTGTTTTGTCTAAATTGGCAAGGCTTTTTTCATACATATTACCAATAACTTTATCGACGCCGCCATTAAAAGCAGTATAAATTTTGAAAAGAAAACTCATTTTACCTGTAGTTTTCCAAGTCACTTTTGTCCCGCCCAGCGTATCCTTGAAACTCCAGAAAACCTCTGAAGGAGTGCCATTATAATTCATTTTTTGAGCTATACTGTCACTTTCTTTTACAAAAATAGTTTTCATATCTCCATTTCCATCTTTTCCTTCCCAAGTATAAGAGCCGCCTTTACCAATTGTATTTTTGGAATAATTCATTTTCATTTCAGGATCTTCGGTAATCCATGAACCAAAATCTGCCCAATTTTTATAGTCGTTCACATAATTAAAAACAGCTGCTTTAGGAGAATTAATAACTTTACTTCTTTCAACTGTAAATTCCCCTTTTTGTGTTGCAATAAAAATGGATAGGGCTACTAAACTAAGTAAAAGTAAAAGAAATAAATATTTTAAAATCTTCATGATATATTGGGTGTTGTATGCTGTAAAGTTATAAATTTTATTAATAAAGTAAAGTAACTATAAAATAATAAAATAAATCTTATTTAAAATTGACTAGCAATTAATTTTTGCAAATCTTAAAAATCAGGAATTATTTTTTCGAAAATTCATTCTACTTAAATAATTTGTATACGAAAAGTATGTAAATGAGGGACTAATTATTAATTTAGGTTTTAGTTTAACAGAATGTAATTCTTGTTTTTTATGTTTTATTCAAAGAATATGTATATTTGTTAAATAATAATTTATTAAACATCTAAATATCATTAATAATGAAATTACTTAAAATTGGAGGCATTTTTGCAACTCTTGCAGTTTCTGTTGTTTGTAATGCTCAAATAGCAAAAACTACAGAAGTAAAAATCACAGATAAAGCTCCTTTTGATTACGTTGTAGAACAATTTGCCGACATCAAAGTATTGCGCTATCAAATTCCCGGTTGGGAAAATTTGACACTAAAGGAACAGAAGTTAGTTTATTATTTAACGCAAGCAGGAACTTCTGGTCGTGATATAATGTGGGATCAACATTATAAATACAACCTTAAAATTAGAAAAGCATTAGAGAATATTTATCAAAATTACAAAGGAAATAAAACTTCAGAAGATTGGAAGAATTTCGAAATTTACCTCAAGAGAGTTTGGTTTTCAAATGGAATTCATCATCATTATTCGAGCGAAAAAATTAAACCAGGATTTTCTCCAGAGTATCTAAGTAATTTGATGAAAGCTACTAAAACGACTTTATCACCTTCTGTTACAGCAATTATTTTTAACGATGTGGATACAAAAAGAGTTAATCTTGATGAATCAAAAGGTTTATTGCAAGGATCTGCAATTAACTTTTATGATAAAGGAATTTCTATAAAAGAAGCAGAAGATTTTTATGCCAAAAAAACAAGTCCAGATCCTAAAAAGCCATATTCTTATGGTTTAAATTCTAAATTAGTTCGAAATGCAAAAGGACAGCTAGAAGAGAAAGTATGGAAAAGTAAGGGAATGTATGGAGCGGCTATCGACAAAATTATTTATTGGTTAGAAAAAGCTAAAGGTGTTGCTGAAAATAAAAAACAAGGAGATGCACTAGGATTACTTATTAGCTATTATAAAACAGGAAGTTTAAAAACTTGGGATGACTATAATATTGCTTGGCTAGATGCAACTGAAGGTAACATTGACTATATCAATGGCTTTATTGAGGTATACAATGATCCATTAGGATACAGAGGTTCTTATGAAGGAGTTGTACAAATAAAGGATTTTGATATGTCTGCAAAAATGGAAGTTGTTTCTAAAAATGCGCAATGGTTTGAAGACAATTCCCCTTTAATGCCAGAACATAAAAAGAAAAATGTCGTAGGAGTTTCTTATAAAACAGTTATTGTTGCAGGTGAATCTGGCGATTCGTCTCCGGCTACACCTATTGGAGTGAATCTTCCAAACGCAGATTGGATTCGTGCGGAACATGGTTCTAAATCAGTTTCTTTAGGAAATATTATTGATGCTTATGCTAAAGCTGCCGGAAAAGGGAAATTGCAAGAATTTGCAAATGATGAAGAAGAAATTACTTTGGCTAAAAAATATAGTGAACTAGGAGATAAGATGCATACAGCTTTACATGAAGTAGTTGGTCATGCCTCAGGACAAATAAATCCTGGTGTAGGAACTCCAAAAGAATCTTTAAAAAGTTATGCTTCCACTCTTGAGGAAGGTAGAGCGGATTTAGTTGGGCTACACTATTTATACAACCCGAAATTGCAAGAAATAGGTTTAGTAGACGATTGGAAAAAAATGGGAATGGAGTCTTACGATAGTTATATCAGAAATGGTTTGATGACTCAATTGGTTCGTTTGGAACTAGGCGCTAATATTGAAGAAGCACACATGAGAAACCGTCAATGGGTAAGTTCATGGGTTTTTGAAAAAGGAAAAAAAGACAATGTTATCGAAAAGATAACTCGTAATGGAAAAACTTATTTCAACATTACTGATTATGAAAAATTACACGATTTATTCGGACAGTTATTAAGAGAAGTACAAAGAATTAAATCTGAAGGTGATTTTAATGCAGGAAAAGCATTAGTTGAAAATTACGGTGTAAAAGTAGATCAAAAATTACATGCGGAAGTTTTAGAGCGCAATAAACAATTTGCTTCGGCAGCGTACAGTGGTTTTGTAAATCCAGTGCTGGTTCCGAAGTTAGATGCAAAAGGAAATATTATTTCAATAAAAGTAAAACAGCCAAAAACATTTGCGGAACAAATGATGAAATATTCTAAAAACTTTGGTTTTTTGCCGCTAGAAAATTAAGTGTTACAATACAATTTGAATAAAAAATGCCCGCTATAAAGTGGGCATTTTCTATTTCGAAAAGGAAAAAACTAATGTTTAAAAAATATTTTAATCATAAATAAGAGCCCGATAAAAATTAAAAATCCAATTAATATCTTGTAATTTCCTTTATAAAAAATTTTGTGTATTTTTATATCCTTTCGATAAGCAAAAAACATTGCGATAACAAAAGCAACAAAAAAACAGCCTGCAAATATCAATTGTCCTTGACTAAACATAGTTTAAATTATTTAAAGCAAAAATAGTTAATTGTTTAGAAATAGTTGCTAATTTGGCTTTTCATTTAAAAAATAAAAAAGATGCAAAAACAAATAGATTCGGTTAAGGAATTTCATACTGCATTTAAAATAGGTCATAAAGAAATTCCAACGGCTGATTTGGGAGAGAGCAAACACACACTTCGTTATAACTTGATGAAAGAGGAAAATGAAGAATATCTTGAAGCGGTTCAAAATAATGATTTGATAGAAATTGCGGATGCACTTGGTGATATGATGTATATTCTTTGCGGAACTATTATAGAACATGGTTTGCAACATAAAATTGAAGAAGTTTTCGACGAAATTCAACGCAGTAATATGAGCAAGTTAGACGCGGATGGTAAACCTATCTATCGTGAAGACGGGAAAGTGATGAAAGGTCCTAACTATTTTAAACCAAATTTTTCAAAGATATTGGGAGAGTAGATACCCACTGTAGAATAGTAGTTTGCAGATGATACAAAACATAAAAAAAAGCGATTTTCAAATTGAAAATCGCTTTTTTATTGGAAATCTAATCTCGATAATTCTCGGGATTCAAATCTATACTTTAACTGTCCAGCCAAAAGTGTCTTCAGCTAATTTATTTTGAATATTTGTCAATTTATCTTTTAGTTGAATTGCCATGGAATTGTCAAGTTTTGGTAATTCGTGATAAATATCTTGATAAGAGAATCCACAGATTGGGCTTACAACAGCAGCTGTACCAGCGCCGAAAATTTCTTTTAAAGTACCGTTACTAGAAGCTTCAACTAATTCAGATACTAAAACAGAACGAATTTCTACATTTATACCTTCACTTTTAGCTAAATCGATAAGAGTCTTTCTGGTTACACCATCAAGAATTCTTTCGCTAATAGGAGCGGTTAGTAAAGTGTCATTGATTCTGATAAAAACATTCATGGTACCTGCTTCTTCCAGTTTAGTGTGTGTAGCATCATCAGTCCAAATCACTTGTTGGAAGCCTTCTTTATTAGCTAAACTTGTTGGGTAAAATTGCGCCGCGTAATTACCGGCAGCTTTTGCAGCACCAATTCCACCATTTGCAGCTCTACTGTAGTGTTCTGCAATAAGTACTTTTACATCACCTGAATAGTAAGATGTTACGGGAGATAAAATAATCATGAATTTATAATCATTCGATGGATTTGCAATCACACCAGTACCAGTTGCAATCATAAAAGGTCGAATATACAAGGCATTTCCTTTTCCTTTTTTTACCCACGCTTCATCTATTTTCAGCAATTCATTCAAACCATCCATGAAAATATTTTCAGGAACCTCAGGCATAGCCATTCTTACCGCAGATTTATTGAAACGGTTGTAATTTTCATCAGGTCTAAAAAGCCAAATATCGTCATTAACGTCTTTATATGCTTTCATACCTTCAAAAATAGCTTGTCCGTAATGGAAAACTCTTGTTGATGGATCTAATAAAAAGGGTGCGTAAGGCTTAATAACGGGTTTTTGCCATTCTCCATTTATAAAATCACATTCGAATAAATGATCAGTGAAAACAGAGCCAAAGCTTAAGTTTTGAAAGTCTACTTCATTAATTTTTGAAGCTGCTGCTTTTATTGTTTCAATTTTGTTAGTTTGAGTTGTACTCATAATAATGTATTGTTTTTTTATATTTTTTGAAATCGATCAACTGGAATATTTTAAATCTTTGGTTTTCACAAAGACAACTTTAATATTTGCAAAATTAAATAAAAATCATCGAAATCCTTGTGATAAAACTATTAATTATAGGATTTAATTGTGATTTATTTATATTTAAAAAAGTCGAAATAATTGAAGGTAATTTATATGAAATACATAAAAAATATAATTTTATTTAGACGATTCGTTTTAGTTTTGACTAAATTTGACCTGCTTTTAGCATCCAAAAGTACTAACAAACTTAAATTATAATTTTGAAAAGAGAAATTATCCGAACTCTAGATGGTTCTACAACGATTCAGATTGAGGAATGGGACGAATGTTATCATTCTAAACACGGAGCGATTCAAGAAGCAAAACATGTTTTTATAAAAAATGGATTGTCTTTATTTGATTCTAATCCTGTTTCTATTTTAGAAATTGGTTTTGGAACGGGATTAAATGCTTTTATCACGTTTTTAGAAGCAAAAAAACTAAATCAAACGATTGATTATGTTGGAGTAGAGGCATATCCCGTGTCTCCTGACGAAATTCTCTCTATGAACTATGTCGAAGAGTTGAATGCAATAAGCGAAAGTGCCATTTTTAAGAAAATGCATGACAGTAATTGGGAGGAAAAAATCAGTTTAAGTACGGATTTTTCATTGACTAAAAGGAAACAGTTTTTTGAAGCAATTGATGATATTGAAAAATACGATTTAATTTATTTTGATGCGTTTGGTTATCGAGTGCAACCAGAATTATGGAGCACTGAAATCTTCAAAAAGATGTACAATGCACTTAAACCGAACAGTGTTCTAGTTACTTACGCCGCTAGAGGTGTAGTGAAAAGGAGCATGATAGAGGTTGGTTTTACGGTTGAGAAGCTCGCAGGCCCTCCGGGTAAGAGAGAAATGTTTCGAGCACGAAAAAAATAAATACTTAGATTTGCTATTTATTTAACTATTGTTTCACAATAAATAAAAAATAAAAAAGAACGTTAATTTGTTATCTTCTGTCTATTTAAAATGTATTTTTACATGAATTTAAAATCATGATCTAACCTAAAATCTTAATTTAATATGTCAAAAATCATGTTTGATTACACAAAATCAATATTAGAAAGAGTAAGTTTTGATCCCATACTTTTCTGTAAAGAATTAGAAAAAGCCATTAAAACATTGTTGCCGTTCGAAATGGAACAATTGCGAGAATGGTTGCTAAATTTCACAATCGAAAAACCAGAATTAAAACAGTGCTTGCTGATTATAAATAAATAAATAAGAAAAGGAACCATAAATTGGTTCCTTTTTTTTTATTTTTTTTGAAGTGGACTTACAATTTGAACATTCTGAAAAACAATTGCTCCTTTTACAACTCCTGCAATTGTATTTCTAAGGGCATCAATAATCTGGATTTTCAATTCGCTTTTTGGAAAAATCAAACTGACTTCACGAGCTGGTTTTGGTTCTTTAAAATGGCGCAGTTTTAATTTATCGGATTCTTTTAAATCTAATGTGTGTAAATAGGGTAGTAGTGTTGTTCCTAAACCTTCATCTGCCAGTTTTATCAAAGTTTCAAAACTGCCGCTTTCAATTTGAAAATGGTTGAATTCATTTCGGCCCTGACTTTTACATAAATTCAAAATGCCGTCGCGAAAGCAATGTCCGTCTTGCAATAATAGAATATCATCTAAGTTTAAATCGGAGACTTCAATTTCTTCTTTTTGAAAATTATGATGACTTTCCGGGATGTAAGCGACAAAGGGTTCAAAGTATAAAACGATTTCCTTGATTTTTTCTTCCATCAATGGCGTGGCCGCAATCGCTGCATCAAGGTGACCGTTATTGAGTTTTGTAATAATCTCTTCGGTATTTAACTCTTCTATGATGAGCTTTACTTTTGGATATTTTTTTATAAAATTATTCAAAAACATAGGCAATAAAGTAGGCATGATAGTAGGGATAATTCCTAATCTAAATTCACCACCTATAAACCCTTTTTGTTGCTCAACTATATCTTGAATTCTGTCAGCTTCGTTGACAATATTTTTGGCTTGATTCACGATTTTTTGTCCGATATCCGTTAGTTGTATTGGTTTTTTGGATCGGTCAAAGATTTGAATACTTAATTCTTCTTCTATTTTTTGAATTTGCATGCTCAAAGTAGGCTGAGTTACAAAACATTTTTCAGCAGCAAGTGTGAAATTTTTATGTTCGGCTACAGCCAAAACATATTTTAATTGAGTAATTGTCATTTTTATAGTAATTGCTGATGCAAATATAAAAACAATCAATTTAACTTATAGTAAAAAGAGGTGGTTTTTATTATCTAAATTTTTTGAAAATGGAAATAGAAATTACAAATAAGTAAGTAGACATTCAAGGCAAAAAATCAAATTCAATGCTGAGCGATTTTTTTTACGAACAAAAAACAATAAGAATGATGGAAGAGTGGCTTGTTGAAGAATTGTAAAATAGCTTTTTAGAAGTTTAAAATCAGTTCAAATCTAATATGTAATTTTCCAAAGTAAAAATGAATAAATTTAGTTTTACATTTGGTGTAATAAAAAATGTAATTCCTTATGAGCGATTTTTATAAAAAGATAATAGAAAATAATAAAAAATGGGTAGAAAGCTCTTTGGCTAGTGACCCCAATTATTTTCAGGATTTAGCGAAAGGGCAGACACCACCGTTATTATGGATAGGTTGCTCTGATAGTCGAGTTCCGGCAAATGAAATTGTTGGTGCAAAACCTGGCGATGTTTTTGTACACAGAAATATTGCCAATATGGTTGTACATTCTGATATGAATATGTTAAGTGTCTTGGATTACGCAGTGAACGTTTTAAAGGTAAAACATGTACTTGTTTGCGGTCATTATGGGTGTGGTGGTGTAAAAGCGGCTATGGGAAATGAATCGATTGGAATTATAGACAACTGGATTCGCCACATCAAAGATGTGTATCGTTTGCATAATACTTATTTGGATTCTATTGTTGATGAAGCGGAGCGTTTTAACGCTTTTGTAGAAATCAACGTAAAAGAACAAGTATTTGATTTGGCAAAAACGTCAATAGTACAATCGGCTTGGAAAAACGGACAAGAGCTAACCCTACATGGCTGGGCATACGGACTAAACTCCGGATTTATTACTGATTTGGACGTTAATATAAGTTCGGATAAAGATTTAGATGATGTTTATAAATTGAAATTTTAGATAAAAAAGCCACTTTCGAGTGGCTTTTTTTATTCAATTTCTTCCAGATTTTCATTAAAAGCCGATGGTAAAAGTGTGGGGATAAATTTTATTAAAATGGGCAATAATAAACTTCCGCCGGGAAGTAAAAAGATAGTTAAAGAAGGTATAGTTTTGCAAATGTCTAATATCTGCTTCTTGACTTTTTTCTTTTCTTTCTCATTTAAATCCCTTCGAGTAGAATAGGCAAGCAAGAGCATCAGTTCTTTACTTTGGACTATTTCCTTAACTAATCTCTTTTTATTTCTACGAATCAACGTAATAACACTTTGAGTCGTGTGGTCGTAAAAATGTTTTACGGGATTTGAATAATTAAAATACGGAATTTCTTTTTTATGTTTTGTAATAAAATTATTTGTGCTACCAATACTGTTGTCGACAAAATTCTCTGAAATGGAAAGAATGTTTGCTAAAGAATGTAAAAAGTAGGCTTCATTATTTTCAATTTTTCCATCGCTCCATAAAGCCATTCCGGCAATATCTACAAGATAATATTTCTCAAGATCATTAGTAAAATAATCCAATTGAATGGTTTCTAAATTTTGAACTGAATTTTTAGAAAATTTACTGTAACGTATCGAAGCTTCAAAAAGTTTAATCAACAAATCATCATATTGCGTTTTATTGGATTTCATTTTTAGAGCTAAGGTTACAATATTAACCACGGTTTCCTCTATTTTTTTAAGGTATTTTTCTGGTATTGCTCCGTGTATTAAATATTGTCGAAAAGCAAGAACATCAATAAACAATAAGGCATTTGTGACTAAATGAGAAAAATTCTTACTGATGATTGTGTCATTGGTTTGCACTCGCTCATCAATTATTTTTTCTAAAGTTAACTGAGGTGAATTTTTAGGAAGTATTTTTTTAAAGATATTAAATCCTTGCGGATTCATTTGATTGTAAAACGCAACGGCTTGTTTGATGAAATTTTCAGCGCTGATTTCTTTTTCGGTTAAACAAAAAATGGCATAGAGCGTATTTAATAATGCGACTTTAGAAATTTCTTCTTTAAACCAGCCTTTGGTTTCTATAGGTCGTACCGTTTCAAAAGAAATTATATGTCCATAAATAAATCCTGTCTCTCGGACCTGCTGATAAAATGTATCAATAGTCTGAGAAACATTCTCCTCTGAAAATTTTTGTTCTATAAAAAATTTATCTATCCAACCGGGTGCCGAAGGGTTAATCATTTTTATTATTTGAAATTACAAAGCTATGTTTTTTTACGGTTTTGTCATTATATTAAAATAAAAATACCGTCTCATATTGCTATGAAACGGTATTTTTATTTTTTTTTAAAACTATTTAATTATCGCTGAGCATGCTACTCTACCTCCAGCATTTCCTGTAGGTTGTGTAACAAAATCGTCTGCTCCTTGATGTACAATCAGTCCTTTTCCAAGAATGTTTTTAGTTGCATCTTCACAACCTATGCACCATTCATCTGTAGTTAAGGTAATTGTTCCGTTACCTTTTTCATCGGCTGTAAAGTTTCCGATATCACCCTTGTGATATTCACCAATTCCCCATTTTCCATGTTTTTTAAATGTTGGGTTCCAATGTCCTCCAGCCGAACTTCCATCTGCTGCCGAACAATCGGACTTCTCATGAATGTGAATTGCGTGCACTCCTGGTTGAAGTCCAGCTAGATTAGCAACAAAAGTTACTTTACCGTTATTTTCTACAAATGAAGCTGTACCAGAAACAGTACTGTTACTTTTTGGTTCAAAAGTTATATCTAATTTTTTAGAATCTTTTGAACTGCTACTTGTTTTGCATCCAATGATAACGGCTAAAATTAGAGCAATTGATAGGATTATTTTTTTCATATTGAGTGTGAATTATAATAAATTTATTACGTAAAGTTACTCTAATTTTTATTGAATTCCGTAAATGAAAAATAAAATTTCAATTTAAGATTATTAATTTTAAATTTTTCAGCAGCGATAAAAAAGGAAAAAATTATTTACGATTTCTTTCATTTTTTTATTTATTTTTTTTCGAACTGGTGTGATAGTGATAAACATTTTAATTTGTGTTAATAAAAAGAACTAAATAGTAGTATGAAAATATTTTACAATTTATCAGAGCCGTTTTTTATAAATGAGTTTGTTTGTTTTTTGACATTTTATTTTAGTACTGATTTATTCCAAATAGTTAGCGTGAATTTTGCAAAATATACTTTATATTGCTATCCAATAACTTTGTAGTTTTGATAATTATAATAGTTTTACGAGAATACGATTAACTGCCCAATATTTATGGAGAATTAAAATCTAGATAGGATTTTCTTCTTTCGAAAGAATTTAAAATTATTAAAAAATGAAACGACGCGAAGCAGCCAAGTCAGGTTGGGAATTATTAAAAAGAACATATCGAGAATTCGATGATGATAATGGTATCAAGTTAAGTGCTTCATTATCATACTATACTATATTTTCATTGCCTCCATTGTTAATTATTATTTTATCTATTTTCAGTTTTTTCTTTGGACCTGAAGCAGTTACTGGAAAATTCTATGTTCAAATTAATGGGATGGTGGGTTACCAAGCAGCACTTCAAATTCAAGAAACTATTAAGAATATCGAATTGTCTAACAGCAATACATTTGCAGCAATATTTGGGGGCACTTTGCTGGTAATAGGTGCTTCGGGAGTATTTGCTGAAATACAGAGTTCTATTAACTTTATTTGGGGATTGAAAGCGAAACCTAATAAAGGAATAATGAAATTCATTAAAAATAGATTAATGTCCTTTTCAATGATTGCATCTGTTGGTTTTCTATTGTTAGTTAGTTTAATGGTCAATACAGTTATGGATGTCATTAATACCCGTTTACTGCGATTTTTTCCAGATTCGACCGTTTATTTATTTTATGTTCTTAATATCATCGTTTTATTTGCTACCACGACAATTTTGTTCGCAATTATATTTAAAACACTTCCCGATGGCTATATTGCTTGGAAAGATGCTTTAGTAGGTTCTAGTTTTACCTCTTTTTTCTTTATGTTTGGTAAGTTTGCCATAGGATTTTATTTAGGAAGTTCTACTGTAGCTACGGTTTACGGCGCAGCGGGTTCCGTAATTATCATTTTAATTTGGGTTTATTATTCTGCTATAATTTTGTATTTCGGCGCCGAATTCACCAAAGTTTATGCCAATGTACACGGTGATAAAATTGTTCCGAATGCTTATGCTGTTGGAATTAAAGTAGAAGTAATAGAAATTAAAAAATAAATTTTTAGCTGTCTTCATTGTATTTAGTTAATGATAAATTTTGAAACTACTATTTTTTATAAGAATAGAACTATATTATTTTTTAATAACAATATTCAAATCTGGTTCCTGAACTAAGTGGAACGTGTTTGAAGCAAATTTTATTTCACCATTTGTGGAGTCAATTTCTTTTAAAATTTTAGAAAACAACATGGTTTTTGTAGCTCGTCGTTTTTTATAGCCTACTACATATCTTAAAGTAAATTCGACCCAGTTATCATTGGCAATTAACGATACCATTGGTTCTGTTTGTGCATCTTCCAGTCGATATTTAATCTGAAGAGATTTCCATTTTTGTTCTGATTTTTCAGTCAAATCTCCAGCCACCTCTTTGCCTATTTTAAGAAAAATTTCCGAGGCTTTTTCATAATTGCTACCCTATTGAATTGGTAATTTAATTTCATCCCACAAAAAGGGGAAATCACCAGAATAATTAAATACCGGTTCTTTAAAAACAAAACTATTGGCGATAAGCACAATTCTGCCAGTGTATAAATTCCCGTCAACCCATTGTCCAATTGCCATTATTGTTGTTCTAAATACTCCAATATCCATTACATCACCCTTAATTCCTCCCAATTGAACGCGATCTCCTGTATTGTAAAAATTACCAAATAGAATTGCTAACCAACCGACAAATGATGCAATCACCTCCTGAAGAGCAAATGCAATACCAGCGCCCGCTACTCCCAAAGCTACCGTAAGATTCCCAAGTTTTTCGTTGAAAACTATTGTGATAAGTAGAATAGTTAAAAAATATCCGATGAAATTACTGAACTTTTTAGTTCGATACCGATTGTCAGGATTCTTTATTTTTGAAAAAAAATTTCGTTGAAATACTTTGATTATTGACCAGATAATCGCTATCCCAATTAAAATTGCCGCAATCTTACCTACCGTAGGATTAAAAAGATATCGTTGAATTTGCTCTTCTATTTATTCTTTATTTATTTGAACAACTCTTTGAGGGAAAGGGATTGTAATATCATTCGAATTAAACAATTCAAATATTCTAATTCTTATTTCACTTTTAATGTTTTCCACCCTGAAAACTTCTTCCGACCAAAAAATTACGGAAAAATTTAATGAGGAATCTCCAAAGTCAGTAAAACGTACGAATGGGCTAGGGGTTGTAAGGACACCATTTTGTTTGTCAGCTGCTTCTTTCAAAATATTCATGACTAGTTTCACATCAGAAGAATAGTCCACGCCAACTGTAATTTCGAAGCGAGAGGAAATCTTACTATGTGTCCAATTTATCAATTGGTTTCTCGTTAAGTCAGAATTAGGCAGAATAATATATTTGTCGTCTCTAGTTAAAACAGTGGTAGTTCTGATATCAATTTCTTGTACTTGACAAACTATTCCGTTTACTTCAATGATATCATTAACTTTTACAGAAGAATCAATTAGTATAATAATTCCCGAAATGAAGTCGCTAAATAGATTTTGTAATCCCAAACCAAGGCCTACAAGCAGTGCTGCTGAGCCGGCAATTAAAACTGATAGATTAAAACCAAATATTTGTAAGCTGATGATAAAAGAAAATATGATTACAAAATACTTAATTAAACTGTAAATAGAATATTTTTTGGCAACGTCAATATGGACTGCTTTGTAAATTGTTTTTTTAATTACATACAGCAAAACGAAAATAATTACAATAAATAGAGCAAATTTAAAGATTGTAGATAATTTGAAATTAAAATCTCCAAATTGCAGGAGGGTGTAGTTCAATATTTCTTTCATTAATTTTAAATTTTTTATTTCCAAAAAAATATTTTTCAGCCTCTTTTTCCTTTTTCTGATTACATAATTAGCCGTACTCCGCCTAATTCTGAAATCCTGTAAGAAAAACGATCTCCTGGAGAGCCTATAAACATGAAGTTTTTAGGAATGCCCCATTTTTTTGATAATTCATCTATGATTTCAGGACCAAAAGCACCTTTAATCTCAATGAATTCAATGTCGATATCAGGATATGCACGATCAAGTACTTCTATATCCTTTATAAGCAATTCATTTGATTCACCCTCTTTTTTGATATTTACAATTTTTAATTTCTTCGTTGTTTCGTTGAATTCAACATATTGCATTACTTTATTTAGAATGGCAACATCATCTCCCTTGGTAAAGAATACGAATTCCTGTGAATTTATTTTTAAATGTAATTTTACTAAGTAACGATTGCTAAATATAACTAATTTCCTAAATGGTTTAGAGAAATATTCCAATGAGTCAATTAATAATTGGATTAAAATTGTTCGATTCAACATAATGCTAATAAACAATAGCGCAGGTAATAGATATTTTATAAATGTATAGAATGAATTAATATTCATGTATAAATTACCTATGAAAGCAACTGCTATAAACGAGACGGCTATGACTACAGAAATCCCACCTGCCCTTTCAGGACGTGGTAATTTTTTACGTTTAAATTTCAATAATAAATTTCCGATTCCAAATAATCCCATTACTGCCAGGAAAGAAAAAGTATAAACACCTGCCAATGATACGAGATCGCCTTTGGTAACAAACAATACTGAAACGCACATTACCAGAAAGCTAATGATTATTCTATAATTTGAACCACGTTTGTTTTGTTTCAAAAAGTAGTTAGGTAAAATCCGGTCCAAAGTCATTCGATTAAGCAAACCTGAAACTCCAACAAATGAAGTCAAAACAGCGCCGCATAGAACTAAAACTGCATCAATAGAGATTAGATAAGCTAACCAATAACCTCCTGTAGTTTGACCCAAATAAGCAAGTAGGGATTCACGGTGATCCCCAACTTCTGCAAGTGGAATAATACATATAAGTAGCAATGCTAGTACCGGATTAAAAAAACTTACAATAGCCCACATGTTTCGTAAAGTTTTTGGAAAAACGCCATGTTCTTGTTCCTCTACAAAATTAGCTGAACTTTCAAATCCTGAAATTCCGAGCATTGCAGCTGAAAACCCTAAAAATAAAGCGGTTATTATGCTTCCAGAAGAAATTGGAACTGCCCAATTTATGCTAAAAGTCTGAAGTCCGTGATTTGTAAGGAACCATATTGAAGCTAAAACTAGAGTGCTTAATGTAATTAAATGGATGATAAAAATAATTACTGCAACAAAAGCAGATTCGCCAATACCTAAAATAGCCAAACCCGTAAAAGCCATTAAAACAATAATTGTTGCAATAGTGACATCAATGCCACTAAAAATGCCATGCAAGTAATGCATTCCCTCTGACGCTGAAATTACTGCAGTTGCCATATAAGATAAGACCGTTAGCGTTGCCGCAACAGAAGCCATTCTTTTCGTTGAAGTATTTAATAAAACATTATAAGCACCGCCGTTCAAAGGAATTGCACCTACTACTTCTCCGTAAATTTTTCTGAACAAAAAAAGTACAACTGCAACTATTAATAATGAAATCCATGCATATTGACCGGCATACATGATAGTAAGTGCCGAGACATATAGGCAAGATGAACTAATATCATTTCCGCAAATTGCCGTTGCTTGTAATTGATTTAATTTCGTGTGTAGATTTTTTTTCATTTTTAACTTTTATTAACCTTTTCCTATTCTGGGAATTTCTCTTTACAGAGAAATACTGATAACGTTCTTTTAATTTATTTGCTTTTAATTTTACAACAACATTTTGGATATCCATTTTTGGTTGAATGTGTAGTTGTTTTATTTTCAATAAATCACATCAAATTGATTGCTACATCAAAATTATATCGAAGGAAGAATTTGAACGTAAAAATTCAAACTTTTTTACTAGTTCAATTTTTGTGTAAATTACAATTTATTTTTAAATATTTCAGTAAATTAGATTAGTGAGTTGTTGATAAATTTAGTTTAAGTGCTCTACTTTAATCGTTAATGACCCTAATAAGTAAGCGTACAAGAAACTGCATTTCAAGCTATTTCTTTCAGTTTTTATTTGGTAAAATCCACATTTTCAGATAAATTATAATTAAAATTCTCGTAATGATTTAAAATCAATTAACTATATAATTTTAAAAAAAAAACCGCACTGTTTATGACAACAGATGCGGTTTTTTAACAACTAAATCTACTAAAAACTATCTTCTACAATTAGAAACAGTATTGGTTTTCTGTTACTAATTTGGTTGTAATTGTTTCTCTTAACCCAACAATATTTGGCATATTGGTGTATTTTGTAAAACGTCTTAAGCCCATTAGCATCATACGTTGTTCGTCGCCTTCGGCAAAAGAGATTATGCTTTCTTTTCCTTTTTGAGTTACAATATCAACAGCTTGGTAAAGGTATAATTTTGCCATTGCGATTTGCTCTTGTACTTTAGCTTCGCCTTCTTTTTTAGCTAATTTTTCAGTTCTTAAAATCGTTGATTCTGCCATGTAGATTTCAATCAAGATATCAGAAGCTGCCATCAATAACTGTTGGTGTGCGTCTAAGTCTGGTCCGTATTTTTGAACCGCACCTCCGGCAACCATTAGGAATGCTTTTTTCAATTTAGCAATCATTTCTTTCTCTTCAGCAAACAATTCAGAATAATCTGGTGTTTCGAAAGAAGGAATTCCCATTAATTCTTCGGTTACTTTCATTGCAGGACCTAATAAATCAACGTGTCCTTTCATGGCTTTTTTAATCAACATTCCTACAGAAAGCATTCTGTTGATTTCGTTTGTTCCTTCATAAATACGAGCAATACGTGCATCTCTCCAAGCACTTTCCATCGGCGTATCTTCAGAGAATCCCATTCCACCAAAAATTTGAATTCCTTCGTCGGCACAATTTTGAACATCTTCAGAAACCGCCACTTTCAATACGGAACATTCAATAGCAAATTCTTCAACACCTTTTAATTCAGCTTCCTGATGTGTAGATCCTTCAGTTTCACGTGATGCAATGCGATCTTCAATATCTTTGGCAGCTCTATAAGTCGCGCTTTCTCCAGCATAACAGCTTGTCGCCATCTCTGCTAATTTAGAACGAATGGCTCCAAACTGTGAAATTGCCGTGTTAAACTGAATTCTTTCATTAGCATATTTAACTGAACTTGAAATTACTCTTCTTTGTGCGTCCAAACAAGCAGCTGCCAATTTGATACGACCCACGTTCAATGCATTCATCGCTATTTTGAAACCATTTCCTCTTTCAGAAAGCATGTTTTCAACAGGAACTTTAGTTTCATTAAAGAAAACCTGACGAGTAGAGGAAGCACGAATACCTAATTTGTGTTCTTCTTCACCCATTGAGATTCCATTATCGGCTGTGTTTTCAAGTATAAAACCAGTAATATTTTTATCATCACCAATTCTTGCAAAAACGATAAATACAGAACAAAATCCTGCATTCGAAATCCACATTTTTTGTCCTGTGATTGAGTAATATTTACCATCTTCAGATAAAACTGCTTTTGTTTTTCCAGAGTTGGCATCAGATCCCGCTCCTGGTTCAGTCAAACAGTACGCACCAAACCATTCGCCAGAAGCTAATTTTGGTACATATTTTTGTTTTTGTTCCTCAGTTCCGTACAAAGTAATTGGCATTGTTCCAATTCCAGTATGTGCTCCAAAAGCAGTCGAGAATGAACCCGTTGCTCCAGAAATATAATCACAAACCAAAACAGTATTTACAAAGCCCATTCCCATTCCTCCATAAGATTCCGGAACAGCAACGCTTAGAAATCCTAAGTCACCGGCTTTTTTCATGGACTCTTCTGTGAAAGCATAATCTTTCTTTTCAAAACGGTCTTTATTTGGCCATAATTCTTTGTCAACAAACTCTTTTACTGAGTCACGCATCATTAATTGCTCTTCATTGAAATCTTCTGGAGTGAAGATGTCTTCGCACTTTGTTTCTTTAACCAAAAACTGACCGCCACGGGTTACGTTTTTTTCAATTGTATCTGCCATAATTAGCCCCCTAACCCCCGAAGGGGGAATTCCTACTAGGGGTCAGTAGGGTGTAAAGTTATTGATTGTCTAAATTATTTATAATATTGGAGTGTTCCCCCTTCGGGGGTTAGGGGGCTTTACAACAATTCGTAAATCCCTGCTGAACCTTGTCCTGTTCCTACACACATGGAAACGATTCCGTATTTACTTCCTCTGCGTTTCATTTCGTCAAATAATTGAACCGACAGTTTAGCTCCAGTGCAACCCAGAGGGTGACCTAACGCAATCGCACCACCATTAACATTAATGATTTCAGGATTTAGGTTCAATTCTCTCGTTACAGCTAATGCTTGTGATGCAAAAGCTTCGTTTAACTCTATTAAATCAATATCATTCAAAGTTAATCCGGCTTGTTTCAATGCTTTTGGAATCGCTTTTACCGGTCCAATTCCCATGATTCTTGGTTCAACTCCTGCTGATGCAAAGTTTACCAAACGGGCGATAGGAGTAAGGTTCAATTCTTTTACCATTTCTTCGCTCATGATTAAAACAAATGCTGCTCCATCACTCATTTGAGAAGAGTTTCCTGCAGTTACACTTCCGTTTGCTTCAAAAACGGGTCTTAAACCTGCCAAAGCTTCCACAGAAGTTCCTGCTCTAGGACCTTCATCTTTATTTACGATATACGATTTAGTTTCTTTTTTACCGTTCTCGTTGATAAACGTTTGTTCCACAGTAATAGGAACAATTTGTTTGTCAAATTTACCTTCGGCTTGCGCTTTCAGGGCTTTCATATGTGATTGGTACGCAAACTCATCTTGGTCCGCACGAGATACATTGAATTGTTGGGCTACCGCTTCAGCAGTAAGTCCCATTCCCCAATAGTAATCTTCGTTTCCAGCTTTTGCTACAGCATAATCCGGAGTAGGTTTATAGCCTCCCATTGGAATAAAACTCATGCTTTCGGCACCGCCGGCAATGATACAATCCGCCATTCCCGATTGGATTTTGGCTGTAGCCATACCAATTGTTTCTAATCCTGAAGCGCAATACCGGTTTACGGTGACACCGGGAACATCTTCGATTTTCAATCCCATCAAAGAAATCAATCTACCTACGTTTAAACCTTGTTCTGCTTCCGGCATCGCATTTCCTACCATCACGTCATCAATACGTTTTTTGTCGAAATCAGGCAACTCATTCATCATAAATTGAATAGTTTCTGCTGCCAATTCGTCAGGACGTTTGAATCTAAAAACGCCTTTTGGAGCTTTCCCCACGGCTGTTCTGTATGCTTTTACTATATATGCTGTTTTCATAAATTGAGTATTAAGATTGGAGTATTAAGAATTAAGACTAGCCAATCGTTATAAATTTTTACTTTTTAGAGATTTTTGAAGAGCGAAACTCATATTGCTTACTTCTACCAATTCATTTACAATTGGTGTTATTTGTTCTTCTGAAATTAATTCAAGTCTTTTTGAAATCATTAATTGAGTTATCAATTCATAAGTTGAACCATTAGCAACACCAAGAAAATATACAAATTCATTATTTGAATTTCTTCCTGAACCTTCTGCGATATTAGAAGGAATAGAAACTGCGCATTTTTTAATTTGATGTGTTAAATTAAATTTTTCATCAATTGGCAAATCTTTGCAAACACGGTATACGTTTTCAGCAATATCCATTGCTTTTTGCCAAATTTTTAATTTTTCAAACTGATGCATAATTGTCTGGTTTAAAATCTTAATTCTTAATACAAAATACTTAATTCTTTTTCTAATTCCTTAATGGTTTACCTTTTGTAAGCATAAATTGAATTCTTTCTAATGTCTTACGTTCTGTAGACAAGCTTAAAAATGCTTCTCGTTCTAAATCCAATAAATATTGTTCCGTTACTAATGTTGGTTCAGATAAATCACCACCAGCCATTACATAGGCTAGTTTATTAGCAATTTTCTTGTCATGTTCTGAGATGTATTTTCCGGCTTCCATTTGGTCCGTTCCTACTAAGAACATACCTAAGGCTTGTTTTCCCAATACTTTTACATCACTTCTGCGAATAGGTTGAGTATAACCTGCTTCTGCCATTAATAATGCGTGTTTCTTCGCTTCGGCAATCTGACGGTCTTTGTTTACCACAATAATATCTTTCCCTTGTTGTAAAAGTCCGGTATCAAAAGCTTCGTATCCTGAAGTAGATACCTTAGCCATAGCGATTGTCAAGAAATATTCTTGAAGAACATTCAACTCAACATCATTTTTATGGAATAAGTCTGATGCTCTTAACGCCATCTCTTTAGATCCACCACCACCTGGAAGTACACCAACTCCAAATTCTACTAATCCCATGTAAGTTTCAGCAGCAGCAACTACTTTATCAGCATGTAAACTCATTTCGCATCCACCACCAAAAGTCATTCCGTGTGGCGCAACAACAACTGGAATTCCAGAATAACGCACGCGCATCATAGTGTCCTGGAACATTTTGATGGCCATGTTCAATTCGTCATATTCTTGTTCTACGGCCATCATGAAAATCATTCCAATATTGGCACCCACAGAGAAATTCGCTGCTTGATTTCCAATAACCAATCCTTGATATTCTTTTTCAGATAAATCAATCGCTTTATTGATAGCGACCAAAACATCGCCGCCAATCGTATTCATTTTAGATTGGAATTCTAAATTCAAAATTCCGTCTCCTAAATCTTGTATAATCGCACCGCTATTACTCCATACTTTTTTGCTTTCGCGAATGTTGTTAAGGATAATAAATGAATCCTGACCTGGAACTTTAGTTTGTGATTTTGTAGGGATATTGTAGAAAAAAGTTGCACCTTCTTTTACAGAATAGAAGCTAGTACTTCCAGAAGCCAACATATCATTTACCCAAGCAGCTGGTTCAAGACCTTCCGCTTTCATGATTTCAATTCCTTTTTCAACACCGATTGCATCCCAAATTTCGAAAGGACCATTTTCCCATCCAAAACCGGCTTTCATCGCATCGTCAATTTTGTATAATTCATCTGAGATTTCAGGAATTCTGTTCGAAACATAAGCAAACATTCCAGCAAAACTTTTTCTATAGAATTCACCTGCTTTGTCTTTTCCTTTTACCAGAACTTTAAAACGGTCAATTGGTTTATCGATCGTTTTTGTAAGTTCCAAAGTAGCAAAAGAAGCTCTTTTAGCCGGACGGTACTCTAAAGTATCTAAATCCAAAGAAAGAATATCTCTATCTACTTTTTTATAAAAACCTTGACCCGTTTTGCTTCCCAACCATTTGTTTTCCATCATTTTGTTGACAAATTCTGGTAGTTTGAATAACTCGTGTTGTTCGTCGTTAGGACAATTTTCATAAATACCATTGGCAACATGTACCAAAGTATCCAATCCAACAACGTCAACGGTTCTAAAAGTGGCCGATTTTGGTCGGCCAATAACTGGACCAGTCAATTTATCTACTTCTTCAATCGTAAGTCCCAATTCTTTTACCAAATGAAACAAACTCTGAATCCCGTAAATCCCAACTCTATTTCCAATGAATGCAGGAGTATCTTTGGCAACAACCGAAGTTTTTCCCAAGAATTTTTCTCCATAAATAGTAAGGAAGTCCAATACTTCAGTTGAAGTTTGTGGACCAGGAATAATTTCGAATAACTTTAAATAACGCGCAGGGTTAAAAAAGTGTGTCCCACAGAAATGCTTTTGGAAATCGTCACTTCTTCCTTCGCTCATAAAGTGAATCGGAATTCCGGATGTGTTTGAAGTAACTAAAGTTCCCGGTTTTCTGAATTTTTCAATTTGTTCGAAAACCATTTTCTTGATGTCCAAACGTTCCACTACAACCTCAATAATCCAATCAACAGTAGCAATTTTTGCCATGTCGTCAGTGGTATTTCCAGTTGTGATTCTGCTTGCAAATTTCTGACTGTAAATAGGAGAGGGCTTCGATTTCAGGGAATTAGCTAAATGCTCATTCACCAATCGATTTCTTACGATTTTGCTTTCTAAAGTAAGGCCTTTTTTGGCTTCTGCTTCGGTAAGTTCTCTTGGAACAATGTCCAAAAGTAAAACCTCTACACCAATGTTAGCAAAATGACAAGCAATTCCTGAACCCATAATTCCGGATCCAATTACTGCAACTTTTTTAATTGTGCGTTTCATACGTAGTTAATATTTGTTTTTTTATTGGAATATGGTATCGCCATTCTTAATTATTGATTGTTTTTTGAATCATGGCGATGTCATTTTCTGTTTTTTCAGTTTGCTCCGCCAGTTCGCTGACGCTCGTGTGATTAAATATATTTTTGTCTTGAATCAATTCATTGATAGTTTCTGCTACTTCTATGAAATGTTTAAGTTTGTCTTCCGAAACGTGTTGTCGGATGGTTTCGTTAAATTTTAAAACGGTATTTTTAGAAAGTTCTCTTTTTTCTTTACCAAAATCAGTCAGGTAAATCAATACTCCTCGGCCATCATCTGGATTTTTCTTTTTAAGAATTAATCCTTTTTCCTCCATAGATTTCAAAGTACGAGTCAAACTGGTGGCTTCCATACCCATTCGAGGTCCTAAAGCGGTTGATGGTGTTCCATCTTCCTTGTCCATACTCAACAATGCGAAACCAGTTGCCATTGTTGCATCATATTTTGACGCTTCCTCATTATACATTCTTGAAACGGCCTGCCAAGTAGCTCTTAAAATATAATCTATTGTTTTGTCTTTCATATGTAGATAATATTTGTTTTTATTTGGGATATAAAGAGTATATTGTGTAAAAGAATAAAAAAGAATCTCCGTTTTAACAAATATATTAGACTTATCAACTATATCGATTTCAAATATAATAAAAAATACTATGCACGCATAATAAAATACAATTATTTTTTTGTTAAGAATTGTTAAAATAAAAAAAAACTCCTTAAAAAATTAAGGAGTTTTGTGTTTAATCATGGATTATTTAGATTATGATTTCTTAAAATTACCGCTATCCACGTCTTTCAAGAACTTGATTACCCCAGGGAAATAATGTTCTTGGTCATCATATTGTGAGCAATGACTTCCATTTGGACAATATAAAAAGCGACCATTTTGAACTTCTTTGGATATCCATTCCATATGTTTTGGATCCATGGTGTCATATTTTGCACCGATGACAAGTGTAGGAACTTTTATAGTTTTAAGTCTTGCAGTAACATCCCAATTTTTTAATGTAGCATCTCCAGTTATCCCAAATTCACTTGGACCTTGCATATAAACATATACGTTTGGATTTATATGTTTGAAAGCTCTATTAATAGATTCCGGCCATTTATCGATCGGCATTCTTAAAATATGTTCGGTATAATAATATTTATAAAGTAGTTCAGTATATTTAGGATTGGTGTAATCTTTGTTTTTTTCAAATTCTTTAATTTGCACAAATACTTTTGGGTCTAATTGTGGCCCGAGTACTTCATCTGCATATTTGTTATATGCCGGAGCACTCGCCATCATATTGGCAATGATCAATCCTTTTAGATTTTTTTGGTATTTTAAAGCATATTCCATTGCTAGAATTCCACCCCAGGATTGCCCCATCAGGTAGAAGTTAGAATTGTCTAGTTTCAATGCTTTGCGTACTTGTTCAACTTCCTCAACAAACCGTTCATTAGTCCATAAGCTATTATCGTTGGGCTGATCACTATAATAAGAGCCTAGTTGGTCATAGTAGATGTATTCAACGCTTTCATTGGGAAAGAAACCGTCAAAGCATTCAAAAAATTCATGTGTTCCGCCTGGACCGCCATGTAATAGTAACACTTTTATTGTTGGATTATTTCCAACGGTTTTTGTCCAGACCTTAAAGGTGCCTTTTGGCGTAGTAATAGGAATCATTTTAATTCCGCCTGTAAACTGATCATCCCGCTTTGAAAAATCTAAATAGTTTGCCTTAATCGAATCTACTTCTTTTTTTTCTTTACAATTAGAAAACATAAGAACAGTTAATAACGAACAAATTATGATTTTCATTTTCATAGCAATGCGATTTATTAAATTTTTATTACAGTCTTAATTATTACGGGTATTAAATCAATTAATTATAGATTTTATTGAATAAAATAATGTATTTTTCCATAACTATTTTTCGTTTTAATTTCAAAGTTGGAGTCAATTGTCCGCCTTCGATAGACCAAACATCAGGAGTCAATTCAAAACGTTTGATTTTCTCCCAATTACCAAATTTTTCATTCAATGTATCGATTTCTCCTTGAATTCGTTCGATGACTTTTTCGTTAGAGATAATTTCTTCGTTTGTTTTCCCAATATCAATTCCGTGAATGACAGCCCATTCTTTCAAGAAATCAAAATTAGGCTGAATGAAGGCTGCAGGCATTTTTTGTCCATCACCAATCACCATTATTTGTTCAATGAAACGCGATTGTTTCATTGTGTTTTCAATAAGTTGCGGTGCAATATATTTTCCTCCTGAGGTTTTAAACATTTCCTTTTTACGGTCCGTGATTTTCAAGAATCCGTCATTGTCAAAAATTCCTATATCGCCGGTGTGGAAATAACCGTCTATTATTACTTCGCTCGTTAATTTTTCATCTTTAAAGTAACCCATCATTACGTTAGGTCCTTTACATAGGATTTCGCCGTCTTCTGCAATTTTAACTCCCACGTTATCAATTACTTTTCCTACAGTCCCTACTCTGAAACCTTTGTTTCTCATATCATTTACAGATATTACTGGAGAAGTTTCGGTTAAACCGTATCCTTCCATTACTGGAATTTCGGCAGCTGCAAAAACTCTAGCTAATCTGGGTTGTAAGGCTGCACTTCCAGAGACCATTAAATCCAAGTTTCCGCCTAGACCTTCTTTCCATTTACTGAAAATCAATTTTCGGGCAATTTTAAGTTGCATTTCATACCAAAAACCATTGGCTCCATACGGTTCAAATTTCAACCCTAAATCAATAGCCCAAAAGAAAAGATTTCTTTTTATTCCAGTTAGCTCAGTTCCTTTAGCATAAATTTTATCATATACTTTTTCAAGTAGTCTTGGAACAGCTGTAATTACCGTTGGTTTTACTTCTTTAAGGTTGTCACTGATTTTATCAATTGATTCTCCAAAATAGACCGAAACGCCATAATATTGGTATAAATACAAAATCATTCTTTCAAAAATATGACAGATCGGTAGGAAACTCAACGCACGACTTTTTCCAGCTTCAAAAGGAATTCTCTTTGCACTGTCTAAAACATTGGATACGATATTTTTATGCGAGAGCATAACTCCTTTTGGTCTTCCTGTCGTTCCCGAAGTGTAAATTATAGTTGCTAAATCTTCTGTTTTTACATTGTTTTTTCGATTTTCAACATCATTTTGATTGCTTTGGTCGTCGCCAAGAATAAGCAATTCCTTCCAGTTTTTGCAGCCGTCAATTTCGTTGAATGAATAAACTTCTTTTAGATTTGGAATTTTATTTCGAATCAAATTTACTTTTCTAAGTACTTCAACATCCGATACAAAACAATAAATCGCCCCCGAATGGTTCAGGATGTATTCATAATCCTCTTCGCTAATTGTTGGGTAAATAGGAACGGTTTGTGCTCCCGTTTGCAAAGTACCAATATCCATAATATTCCATTCAGTCCTATTAGTAGTGGAAATAATGGCAATTTTATCATCTTTTTGAATGCCCATTTTCAAAAATGCCCTAGAAACAGCATTTGCTTTGTCAATGTATTCCTGAGTAGAAGTTTTTACCCAAACACCGTCCTGCTTGCTTACTAAAGCATCCGGAATGTTAGTATATTTTTCTTGTTGATAATAAGGAAAATCAAAAAGGCGGGAGATAGTTATCATTATAGATTATTGAATTTTATCGCAAATTAAATAAAAATTAACGATATTTTTTATTTTTCAAAAATTAAATAGCAAAATTAAACAGTAGCTTTCCCACTCAACGAAATCGTTTTCTTAAAAATTGGTATAAAGGATTGATTTTAAGTGTCAAAAGTGTTGTGATAGTAGATCGAAGTTTGATAGAGAACATTTGGAATCGCTGCGATAAAATCTAAATTTATGCAGATATATCTGTATGAAAAGTAAAAAACGTGGCCACTTGATAAAAAAAGCTTAAAATAGGCGTCTTTAATTGGCTTAACGTTTCTTAATTTATTCGCTAAAACAATCAATTTTTGCGTCGCTAGAACTGTTAGTATGCCTTATTTTGATTTTACAAATGAACAGTCAGTACACATGAGTTTTTATTATAATTAATAAATTTATATAACTGAATTTCAGTTAGTTAAAAAAATAATAAGTATATTTATAGTAGTATTAACCAACTAAATATTATTAAAATGAAAAAAGCATTACTGATTGTGATGATGGTTTTAACATTCATCACTTACGCGCAAAAAAAAGTCAACGGAACTATTTATGTTGAGCATCCGGCAATTAATGTGGTAGAATCAATGCAACAGGCATTTGTAAAAGGTGACTCTGTAAAAGTTGCCGGTTATTTAACGGATGATTTCAAATCGTTCAATGGATCTAATACCAATAAACAGGATAAAGGAATCGATAAAAAGGGTTTCATAAATCAATTAAAATTTTGGAACAGTAATATTGATTACTTGAGTATAAAACGTTCCGATGGTGCTTATCCTGATGCCTTAGAATACAAAGATGCGAACAATAAAGATGTGACTTGGGTGCAGACGTGGGATAACTTAAAAGGAGTTCACAACAAAACAGGTGTTGCCTTAGATATGCCAATTCACAGACTTTTTACCGTGGATAAGAACAACAAAATCAAAATGATGACTACCTATTCCGATTCAGGAATTTATAATGAAATAGGAGAAAGTTCTGTTGACCGAAAAAATGGAACTATCTATAATCACCATGATTACATTAACAAAATCAGGCTGATGATTCGTGCATTTGAAAATAAAGATTTTGCAAAAGCATACAGTTTTTATGATAAAAAAGCGCAGTTTAGAAATATAAATATGCCCATCGATGCTAAAAGTATGACTTTGGACCAAATGAAAGATAGCGATAAAAAAATGATGGATGAGTTTGAAATAACAAGTATTGATGTGGTAGGTTATCCAGATTATTTAAATTATGAAATGGGAAATTCCAAAGTAGTGCAATCCTGGTGGAACATGCGAATGACGCGCAAATCAGATAAGAAAAATGTAGTTGTACCCATATTATTCATAGACACCTTTAATGATGAAGGAATGATTGTGGATGAAATGGCCTATTTCAGTGATTCATTGATGAGTAAATGAAACGGAATTTTCTATAAAATCAAAAGCCGAAACAATTTGTTTCGGCTTTTGATTTTATAATTAAGAGAAAAGATAAATTCAATTATTCAATGTAGTCTTTACTTCTTTCTCCTAAGATAAACATTTTCTTTTTTTCAAAATGAATGGAAAAATGCACATTAATCCAATTGTTCGCGGCATCAGTTTCTGAAATTACTTCATTGTTTTTGTACCAAAGTGTGTAAACTGCATAATTAAATCCTTTATGAAATTTGGGTTCCCCATTTTTATCACATTCGATACCCCAAATCATTGCTGTTTTTGACAAATCATTCAACTGGAAAATTCCTGTTCCGTCTGGATTTAATTGTACAATGGGTTCGGTTTCACCTTCAAATAAATACGTTCCGGTTATTGGGTAATCTATATCTGTAGTAATATAATGATGTCCATCTTTGGCTGTGATTTCTTCGACTTTGTTCTGGGCATTGGAGAGCGTTGCAAATAACAGAAACGCAAGAAATGGGAGAGTAATGGTTTTTATCATTTTAGGTTATTTATGTTTTAAAGATTTTAAGGAATTATTTAGTTTTGATGGTGAGAATTTCAAATTGATAGCATCGACCTTGGAACAAAACTAATAAAATATCCTTTAAACTATTGTGTTAATCAAGTTGATTTTTGGCAGAATTGAAATAAAAATCTCTTGATTACAAATTCTTCATTATCATTTGTTGGCTAATTAGTATGTTTAGTTTCTGCTTTTATTTTGGTCGTTTGTATAAAGGTAAGGAGGTCAAGTATGCAAGCGCTTCCGCACCCAAATCTCCTTCTTTGCTAAATGTCCAGACAAATAAAGCTTTCAAAGGATGAACGCTGCGTATGCTTTCAATTGCCTGCAGTGTCAGTTGCTTTGCAATTCCTTTTCTCCGATATTCTTCTAAGACTAACGCGGAGCATAAATACAAAGCTTCATATGCAGTATCCAAAGGCGTCAGTTCAAATAGTTCTTTTTCAGAGATTTTATTTTCAAGAAATTGGTGCATTAAATTAAGTGTCGTCGGAATTAGTAAAACCCACGCCACAGGACCATTTCCAAAATCAAATTCTAAAACTGTTTCTGGATGTATCCTTTTTAATTGCTCGATTACCTTGTCATCTACATCAAGTTGGCTTGGGTCATTTTTGACGGCAAAAACAGTATCAGCCAGTTGTAACATCCGTTCAAAATTACTTTTTTGCATAGCTTTACTATAGAATTTTAAAAATTGATTTGTTACGCCAACAAGTGTGAATTTTGTGATGATTTTACAATAAATACCATAAACTGTAAATCTTGCAAAATAATCAAAAAATTATATAAAATTCAAGCTGTAGGTTCTACTTATCTTTGTAATATATAAATTCTGTTTAGTAATATTACAGCTAATTTGATAGGTTGGCAAAATGGCATCAAGTACATAGAGGTTTCCCAACCTTCCGTCTATGACCAACGAATCGGTACACGAGCTTGATACCCGTTAATTAGTATTGAATAATGATGTTACTAAATAGAATTTTTTATTTTATCCAAAGCTAATCAAATACCTCGTTTCGCCAATCATTTTAAAAATTAAGGGATCGAATTCAGGTGACGCGCAAGATAAACGCCCATGCTAAAGCAAGATTGAAGAAGATAGCCGCCCGTGGGTGCATCCAAATCGATCATTTCTCCAATACAAAAATGATTCTTCAACATTTTCAATTCAAAATTTTCATCTAAGGCATTCAAGTTAACTCCTCCAGTGGTGGATATGGCTTCGTCTAATAGGGCAAAACCCATTATTTCAATTGGGAGTTTTTTGATGTTTTGTGCCAAAAGTTCCGAATTAAGATAGGTTTCTTTTGAAAGGTATATTTTCAAAAGTCCAATTTGTGCCGGACTCATTTTAAGCTCTTTTTGTAATTTTTCGCTCGTTTTTTTTAAGGTTGATTTTTTGAGCTTATGAAGCAAATCATCATAGCTTAATGTTGGTTTTAAATCTAAGAAGATAGTAGCATTTTGCTTGTCATTAAGTTCTTCCCGAATTTGCGGGCTGATTGCATAAATGGCATTTCCTTCTAAACCAAAACGTGTAAGCACTACTTCGCCTTTTTGACTTTTATCGCCACAGCTAACTGCTATATTTTTAAGCGGATTTCCTTCATATAAGTCAATGAAATCAGGATTCCAGTTTACCCCGTAAGCGCAATTGGAGGCTTTAAAAGGAATAACTTCTATCCCTTGTGTTTTGAATAGTTCGAGCCATGTCCCATCAGAGCCTGTTACTTTCCAGCTACCTCCGCCCAAGGCGAAAACAGTATAGTCAGATTGAACTTCAATGGCATCATTGAAGACAAGATTATGGTCACTGTCCCAGCCTGTCCAAGTATTTTGATACTGAATGGTAACACCTCGTTTACTAAGCACATCTAAAATAGCGTTAAGCACTTCGATAGGTTTAATTCCGATTTCAGGATATATGCGTTTACTACTACCTATGTAAGTTGGGATACCCATAGTATCAATCCATTTTTGAAAATCAAGGTTATCAAAATCAAGTAGCGCTTCTTGCAAAAAATGCGATGGCGTATATCGATCAACAAGTTGCGCAATGGGTTCTGAATGAGTAAGGTTAAAGCCTCCTTTTCCAGCCACAAGGAATTTTCTTCCCAGCGTTTTGTTTTTCTCGTAAATGGTAACGTTAAATTTCTGAGGGTCGAGAAATGCGGCAAGCAAAAGTGCTGCAGGTCCTCCACCAATAATTGAGACTGATTTCTTCACGCTACAAAAATAAGCTTTGTTTAAGGATTTTACATACTGTAGTATTTATTATTGCCCATCGCCAGCAAAAAGGAAATATAATTCGACGGAATTTTATTGACTTGAGGCAAAGTCAATAGGAACTTGCGAACCGAGTCCACGCTAAAAAATTATTTAAAAACATTCCATTTCTTGTTTGAATGCTACATTTTCTTTTACTTTAAAATACTAGGCACGCATAGTATATTTAGTTATATTTGGTTCCATTAAAACCTTAAAAAATGACAAAGCCCAGCTTAACTTCCATTTTAAATATTAGTCAACCGCTAATAATGGCTCCTATGTTTCTAGTATCGAATACTAAAATGGTAATTGAAGGAATGAAATCGGGTGTGGCAGGTTGTATTCCAGCCTTAAATTACCGCACATTAGAGGAACTGCGCGCTTCAATTATTGAACTTAGAGCAGCTAAAGTTGTAGGTGGTAGTTTTGGTTATAATTTGATTGTGAATAAATCAAATATCAAATACAAAGATCAATTAGCTGTTTTGTGCGAAGAAAAAGTCGATTTCATAATCACTTCCTTAGGTTCACCAGAAGAAACCATTAAGGCAGCCCATAAAGTAGGTATTAAAGTTTTTTGTGATGTTACTGACTTGGCTTTTGCCAAAAAAGTGGAAAGTTTAGGTGCTGATGCCGTAATTGCAGTTAACAAACTGGCTGGTGGACATAGAGGGAATTATGCTCCAGAAGAATTAATTAAAGAGTTAAATTTAAATACGGGATTACCAGTTATTTCCGCTGGTGGTGTTAGTACTAAATCAGATTTAGATAAAATGTTGAGTTATGGTGCGGTAGGGGTGTCTGTGGGTAGTCCTTTTATAGCCTCACATGAGTCTGGCGTTTCAGAGGAATACAAGCAAGCCTGTGTTGATTATGGTGCAAAAGATATTGTTTTGACTGAGAAAATTTCGGGGACGCCTTGTACGGTTATTAACACGCCTTACATTCAAAAAGTAGGAACAAAACAAACGTGGTTAGAAAGCACTTTAAATAAAAATAAAAGCTTGAAAAAGTGGGTGAAAATGATTCGATATGTGTTGGGATCTAATGCAGTGACCAAAGCAGCTACTGAAGTTACCTATAAAACGGTTTGGGTTGCCGGACCAACAATTGAAAACACGAGGGCAATACGCCCAGTTTCTGCTATTGTTGATACATTAACGGTTTGATTTTATAAAGAGTAGAGACAGGTCGCGACCTGTCCCTACGATCGATCCAAAACAACAATTTCTATCCTGAACGCATATTGTAACAAAATACAAATTATCCTGTGCGTAATCATATCCTTTTAATCTATTGCTTTTCCTATTTTTCAAAGGGGTATTTTTATTTAGCATTAAAGATATAAATAATATCCCACAAAAAAAACGTTCCCTTTCGAGAACGCTTTCTATCTATTAAAAACAAAAATTAGATTTTATCAATCCACAATCTCGCATTCACAAAGGCTTCATGCCAAGGCGAAACTTCGTCGTTTCTATCTTTTGGGTAATGTGCCCAATTCCATTGGAACGTAGAACGCTCAATGTGAGGCATCATAACTAAATGGCGTCCTGTGGTGTCGCAAAGCATCGCCACATCATAATGAGAACCGTTTGGATTGGCAGGGTAGCCTTCGTAACCGTATTTGGCAACGATATTGTAATTTTCTTCGCCCAAAGGCAATTCAAATTTTCCTTCTCCATGCGAAACCCAAACTCCAAGTGTGGCTCCAGCCAAGCTAGATAGCATCACCGATTTGTTATCCTGTACTTTTACAGAGGTAAAAATACTTTCGTGTTTATTACTGTCGTTGTGCAGCATTTTTGGCATTTCTTCATGCTCTGAATGAATTAAACCCAATTCTACAAATAACTGGCAACCGTTACAAATCCCTACCGACAAGGTATCTTCACGTTTGAAGAAATTATCCAAAGCGGTTTTTGCTTTTTCGTTGTATAAAAAGGCTCCCGCCCAACCTTTGGCAGAACCTAATACATCCGAATTCGAGAATCCTCCCACAGCACCAATGAACTGAATGTCTTCCAAGGTTTCACGACCCGAAATCAAATCAGTCATGTGAACATCTTTGACATCAAAACCAGCTAAGTACATCGCATTCGCCATTTCACGCTCGGAATTACTTCCTTTTTCACGAATAATAGCCGCTTTTGGACGTGGTTTAGAATTGTCGATTACTGCTTTCTTTCCTGTAAAATGTGTTGGAAAAGTATAGTTTAAAGGTTGATTTTTATAATTCTCGAAACGCGCCTGAGCCATTCCGTTTTTAGATTGCTTTTGGTCCAATAAAAACGAAGTTTTAAACCAAATGTCTCTGTATGTAGGTATGTCAAAAGTCAAATGTCCAAGGTCTAAAGTTCCGTTTTCGACCACTTTTCCAAGTTTGTAGAACGTAACTTTATTTGCTTCTAATTTAGATTCTACTTCAGCATCTGATTTTGCTTGGAAAACAATCCCGATATTTTCAGCAAAAAGATATTTGATGATATCTTTTTCTTCGAATCCCGAAGCTTCGGGAGAGAAATCTATTTTAGCTCCTAAATTAGTATCAGCAAAACACATTTCTAATAAAGTTGTAATTAAACCACCACTTCCTATGTCGTGTCCCGCCAAAATATTGTCTTCAAGGATTAATTCCTGAATGGTATTGAAAGCTCTTTTGAAAAAGGCCGCATCTTTAATTGTTGGTGCGTCCTTACCTATTGTGTTCAACGTTTGTGCAAACGATGAACCACCCAGTTTGTATTCATCTTGCGATAAATTGATATAATAAATAGAACCACCGTCTTTTTGTAAAACAGGTTCTACCACTTTTCTGATATCGGTACAGTTTCCACCTGCTGAAATAATAACCGTTCCCGGTGCAATTACTTCTTCGTTTGGATATTTTTGTTTCATCGAAAGTGAATCTTTTCCCGTTGGAATATTTATCCCCAATTCAATTGCAAAATTTGAACAACTTTCTACGGCGGCATACAAACGAGCATCTTCTCCTTCGTTTTTACAAGCCCACATCCAGTTTGCCGAAAGTGAAATTCCGTCTAAACCATTTTTAATTGGAGCCCAAACAATATTCGATAAAGCCTCAGCAATAGCGGTTCTGCTTCCTGCAACAGGATCAAGCAAAGCGGCTACAGGCGAATGCCCGATAGAAGTAGCTATTCCTTCTTTTCCGTTATAATCCAAAGCCATTACTCCGCAGTTATTCAACGGCAGTTGCAACGGTCCGGCACATTGTTGCTTGGCTACTTTACCACCCACACAACGGTCTACTTTGTTTGTTAACCAGTCTTTACAGGCCACGGCTTCCAGTTGAAGCACTTGTTCTAAGTAGGTTGATATATTTGTGATGTTATAATCTAAATCAGCATATTTTCGGTCGATAGTTGAATCTGTCATAACTACTTTTGGGGAACTTCCAAAAAAGTCTTCCAAAGCAAAATCCATTGGTTTAGCACCTGTAGTTTTTGATTCGAAAGTAAAACGATGATCTCCGGTCACGTCACCTACTTGGTACATAGGAGCACGCTCTCTATCGGCAATTTTTTGTAAGGTGTCAATATCTTTTTGTCCAATAACCAATCCCATTCTTTCTTGAGACTCGTTACCGATGATTTCTTTTGCAGAAAGTGTAGGATCGCCCACAGGCAATTTGTCCAAATCAATTAAACCACCAGTATCTTCCACTAATTCTGACAGACAGTTTAAATGTCCTCCAGCACCGTGATCGTGAATGGAAACGATTGGGTTTTCATTGCTTTCTACCAATCCACGAATGGCATTGGCTACTCTTTTTTGCATTTCTGGATTCGAACGTTGGATTGCATTTAATTCGATACCAGAATTAAAAGCACCTGTATCTGCAGAAGAAACCGCAGCTCCACCCATTCCGATTCTATAATTTTCTCCACCCAGAATAACGATTTTGTCTCCCGTTTGTGGTGTTTTTTTAATGGCTTGATCTAATTTTCCGTAACCAATTCCGCCCGCTTGCATAATCACTTTATCGAAACCTAATTTGCGTGCGTCTTCTTCGTGTTCGAAAGTCAGAATAGAACCTGTAATAAGCGGTTGTCCGAATTTGTTTCCAAAATCAGATGCTCCGTTAGAGGCTTTGATTAAAATATCCATTGGAGTCTGGTACAACCATTTTCTCTCGGTCATTCCGTTTTCCCAAGGTCTGTTTTGTTCTAATCGAGAATAGGAAGTCATATAAACTGCTGTTCCTGCCATAGGCAAAGAACCTTGTCCCCCTGCTAAACGATCACGAATTTCTCCACCTGAACCAGTTGCGGCGCCATTGAAAGGTTCGACAGTTGTTGGGAAATTATGTGTTTCTGCTTTTAAGGATATAACCGAATCAAATTCAGTGACTTCATAAAAATCAGGTTTGTCTGCACTTTTTGGAGCAAATTGCTCTACACGAGGCCCTTTTACAAAAGCAACGTTGTCTTTATATGCTGAAACGATATCATTAGGATTTTCTAACGATGTTTTCTTAATCATTTTGAATAAAGAAGATTCTTTTTCCACACCATCTATAACAAATTTCCCATTAAAAATCTTGTGACGACAGTGCTCTGAGTTGGCTTGTGAGAAACCAAAAATTTCAGAATCGGTTAGTTTTCTACCTAGTTTGATCGCTAAATCATTTAGGTATTCTACTTCTTCCGGACTTAAAGACAATCCTTCTTTTTTGTTGTATGCCGCAATATCATCAATTTCTAAAATTGCTTCCGGTGCGATATCTATGGTGAAAATAACTTGATTCAACTCGGAATATTTTTGAGAAAGCATAGGATCAAAATCCTCCGCATCAGCCGCAGCATAATGAAATTCCTCAATTCTGATGATTCCAGAAATCGCCATATTTTGGGTAATTTCCACGGCATTGGTGCTCCATGGAGTCACCATTGCGGCACGAGGACCAACAAAAAAATCCGTCAGTACGGATTTTTCGATTTTATTTGAGTCGGCAAAAAGCCAGTTTAATTTTGAAATGTCTTGAGCTGAAATTTCGTTTTGCGTTTGTACTGCAAAAACAGTTTTGCTTTGGTTTTCAAAGAAATGGATCATTGTTGTATAGTTTGTTGTATTGCGGTGCAAATTTAGTCAATTAAGATTAAAATTTCTAATAAAAAAAAGCGGCAAAATTGCCGCTTTTTAATTTTTGATTCATTAATAATAACTAATTAATTATCAGTTTCTTAATCAAAGATTTAGAATCATCAGTGATTTTTACTAAATAGACTCCTTTGTTAAGGTTAGTTACAGTTAAGGTTGAGCCAGTTGTATTCTTTCTTTCATAAACCTTTTGTCCAACAATGTTATAGATTTCAATAGAAAAGGCCTTGTTTGAATTTTCTATATAAAAGTTACCTTTAGAAGGATTTGGATACATTTTAAAGTCGTTCGAATCTCCACTTAGTGCCGTTTTAGCCGGTTTTTCAGCAATGCGGCTTCCTAAATTAGTGCAAGTATCCATGGCATAGGAATCCCATTGCGTAGCAATATTGAATGTTGTGGTTGGAGAAGTTACAGTCGATTTTCTTCTTAAAGTTATATCTATTGCAAAGTTAGCCGTTCCTCCATTAAAAGTTCCTATGATATCGATTAACACTCCGTTTTTAAATAAACCTACAGCATCATTCCCATTAAAAGCCATTTCAGCAGCTGATGTAGAAAGGTTTGCTGTGCTTGTAGAATAACAACTTAAAGCAATCAAACTGTTTACAATCGTAAATTTACTTCCATTATTTAAAGTTCCAGTCAAGGTCAATCCTGTGCTCCAAGCACCGGCGCCATTTGCTTGTTTTTTAATGCTGTAAAGTGACATATTTACGGCACTTCCTGTTGCATTTGAAATTTCCAAAGCTTTATTATTGGAAGAACCTTCAATGTATTCAGAGAATAATAAGTCAGTAGCGGTTGAACTACCGGCAGCAGTAGTAACATTTGCTACATTGCTTGAAACAGAAACATTTCCGGCTGCATCTTTGGCTTTCACAGAAAAAGTATAGGCAGTTGAAGCTGTTAATCCACTTACAGCATAAGTTGTAGTAGTTACAGTAGCTTTCAAAGTTGCACCTTGGTACACATTATAGGCAGTAACGCCCACATTATCAGTTGAAGCGGTCCAAGATAAATTGGTAGTTGTAGCAGTAGTTCCAGAAGCTGTCAAAGAAGTTGGAGCAGTTGGAGCCGTCGCGTCAGTAGTGGCAGCAATAATATTTACAGAATAATCTTCTACTTGTCCATAAGGAATTGCTTCACATGCTGTTGGAATTGCATTGTATTTCATTGAAACTCTCATTCTAGTTGTTCCTAAAGTAGCGGTTGCAGGTATGATGAAAGTGCCAGAAACCGGAGTTGTTGTCGAAATAGCTTTTGTCCAAACTTGCTCACCAGCATCCGTAAACACACCATTTTGGTTGTAATCAATCCAAACTGAATATCCTTCGCTATAAACCGTACTTGTCCAAATAGGGGTAATAGTAATTGTATAAGAGGTTCCACGTGCAGTATTTGTAGATAATGAAGTGAAATTTTCATAACCTGCTGTTCCTGTCGATGTGTTATTTATAGACCCAAAAACAACTTTGCTGATTTTATCATCTGCGGTACTAGTCCCTGCAGAAGCACAATACGATATAGAAGCCGTTGAAGTAGTAGCATTAGCTACATTACTGGAAGCAGAAACATTTCCAGCAGCATCTTTTGCTTTTACTGAAAAAGAATAGGCTGTGGCAGCTGTTAGGCCGGTTACCGCGTAAGTTGTACCTGTTACTGTTGCTTTTAATGTTGTTCCTTGATAAACATCATACCCGGTAACGCCAGTATTATCAGTAGAGGCAGTCCAACTTAAATTTGTTGATGAACTAGTAGTTCCTGAGGCTAGTAATGAAGTTGGAGCAGTAGGAGCTTGCGTGTCACTAGTACTAGAGGTTGTTCCGCTAACTGTATTACTGGCTGTAGAAGAATTCGCGGCAGCATCTTTGGCAGTTACATAGAATGAATACGCTGTTGAAGCGGTAAGTCCTGTTATTGTTGTTGATAATCCAGTTACCGTTGTTTTTAAAACGTTATTCATATATACATTATATCCAGTTACTGCTACATTATCGGTAGAAGCTAACCAGCTTATTGAAACTGTACTCGTTGTTGTTCCAGTTACTGCTAAACTTGTTGGCGCAGTTGGCGCTTGAGAATCAGCTGTTGGATTCCAAACCGCTTGTACATATTCAGGATGATCTATGTAAGGATTTCTATTGTTTTGAGTGCCATAAATAGCATTATTACGAGCAATTTCTCTTGCATTTACTGGATCTTGAGCATTCCAAGCCAAAAGCATGTTTAAAAAAGCGGTTGTAAAAACTTGATTGCTTGTACCGTTGAACATAGCAAAAGTATATCCTGAAACGGTTGTTTCATAACGCGTTGCAAAATAAAAATACATTCTGGCAATGTCTCCTTTAAATTCATCGATTGGTTCAAAAACAGTTCCCGTATATCCAGGGGTGGTACTTGCTCCAAGCTTACTTCCGTTTAAAGAGGTCCAAGTTGGAGACGCAACCATTCCGTGAGGATAATTAGATCGTTGACCGTTTACTTTTCCATCTGTAGGTGTTATAAAATGTGCGTCGGAAACCATTGGTGCCGCTGATCCAAAAGAGGATTGAGGAATGATGTGCTCTCTATTGTAGCAATCTCCTTCAACACTATACGTTCCGCATCTTTGTGTTGTTCCCAAAGAATAATTATAAGGGTCTGTTCCAGCAGGTTTTTCTGAATACATATCTAAAACGGAGCCATCATTTTCATAAAAATTATCAACATCAGATGTTTGGTAAGTTGTATATAAACCGGCGTATCCGTTGTCAACATGACCTTTAATAATGTTGTATAATTGGGTTTTCAAGGCGTACCCGGTTCCGGTAGCCGTTGAATAATAGCCCGTTGGGATTTGGGCAATACTCGCAGTAAAGAACATTAATAATAAAAAAGAGTAGATTTTTTTCATCGTTTAAAAAATTGGTTTTGGTTATTTGGGTTGGTTGAAAGCTTAATTTTAAATTCTTAAAATTTTTAAGACGCGCAAATTTATAACTTTTTCGATGGTTTATGTTAAGGAATTATTAACATAATTATGGTTTTCTTAACATAATTATTAACATTTTAATTAAAGTAGTTTTAGTCTTACTTTATGAAAAATAGAAATGAAACCGTAGCGCTAAGTTGAAATATATGATTAAGAAATCTTCTTTTTATTTATTAGACAAGGGTGTTTTTTTTTAAAATAAACCAAAAAAAAGCGGCAATAGATGCCGCTTTAAATGAATAGTTTGCTTTTAAACTAGTTTACAATAAGTTTTTTAGTAATTGATTTAGTATCGTTTGTTATCTTAACGAAGTAAACTCCTTTTTGAAGATTGTTTACCGCTGCAGAGGAACTGTTTGTGTATTCTTTGTCAAAAACTTTTTGTCCTAATACTGAAAATACCTGAACAGAATATTTTTCATTTGAGTTTTCGAAATTTATTTTGACATTTCCATTGGATGGATTTGGATAAATATTAAATTCATTAGAATCAAAATCAATATTAGAAAGGGTTGCCAATGAATGACTTCCTAAACCATTACAAGTATCCTTAATATATGAATCCCATTCACCACTTTTGTTGAAAGTTGTATTTGGTGCTGAAATACTTGGTTTTCTTCGCAAGGTCTCGTCAGCTCCAAAATTTGCCGTTCCACCATTGAATGTTCCTATAATATCTATAAGTACACCATTTTTAAACAAGCCCATTGGGTCATTTCCATTAAATGCTTCTTGTGCAGACGATAGGTTTGCGCTGGCAGCTGTATAACAAGTCGTTGCAATGCCAGGATCTACAAGTATAAATACGGCTCCGTTGTTTAATGTACCAGCTAAATTCAAACCAGCACTCCAAGCTCCGGCACCATTTGATTGCTTTTTTATGGAATAAACGGATAAATCAACAGAAGCTCCTGTGAAATTAGCAATTTCTAAAGCCTTGTTGAAACTACCTCCCTCTACGTATTCTGAGAAGAATATTTCTGATGCTGTTGTACCGCCTATAGGTGCTGCAGTTGTAGTCCCATCTACTGATGTACTGGCAACTGAAGAATTTCTTTCGGCATCTCTAGCTATAAGATAAAAGGAATATTTAGTTGAAGCCGTTAAACCAGTTACTGTGGCCGTTAATCCTGTTTCTGTAGATTTAATAGTACCGTTTACATACAAATCATAACCGGTAACACCAATGTTATCCGTTGCTGCGGTCCAAGTTAAAGTAGCTGAGTTTGATGTAGTAGAAGTTACTGTCAGATTTGTTGCTGCTGTTGGAGCTTGAGTATCAAGAGGCTCTGTAGTCCATACAGATATTACATATTCTGGATGATCAATGTAAGGATTTCTATTATTTTGACGCGCATAAATAGCGTTGTTACGCGCAATTTCTCTAGCGCTTACCGGATCTTGATTGTGCCAAGCCAGCAATTGATTTAAAAATGCAGTAGTAAATGCTTTATTGGTTGAACCATTAAACATAGCGTAAGAATATCCAGCAATTGTATTTTCATAACGTGTAGCAAAATAGAAATACATTCTGGCAATATCCCCTTTGAATTCATCTATTGGTTCAAAAACTGGACCGGTGTAACCTGCAGTTGTACTGGCTCCTAGTTTACTTCCATTTCGAGTAGTTTCTGTAGCAACTGCTACCACTGAATGGGGATAATTGGACCTAATTCCGTTTACTTTTCCATCTGTAGGCGTGATAAAATGCGCATCCGAAACCATTGGGGATTGCTGATTGAATACTGATTGCGGTATGATATGTTCTCTATTGTAACAGTCTCCTTCATTAGTATAGTTCCCACATCGTTGTGTTGATGTTATGCTATAAGTATACGGGTCAACACCAGTAGGATTTTCAGAATACATATCTAAAACGGAACCGTCATTTTCAAAGAAATTATCAATATCAGAAGTTTCGTACGTGACATACAGACCTGCGTAATCATTTACCTTATGATCTTTTATAATATTGTATAATTGTGTTTTCAACGCGTAACCTGTTCCTGTGGCATTACTATAATACCCAGCTGGCGCTTGCGCAAAACCTGCTGTAAAAAGAAATAAAAATAATAGCAAGTAGATTTGTTTCATAGTCTGATAATGGATTAATTTGGTTTTAAAAAGGATTAGATTTTGGAGTTAAAATTTTGACAAAACTACTATTTTAATTATTATTTAAGGTTACCAAATGTTTAATTAAATTAATAATGTTTTCTTGGTTTTAGATGCCGTGGATTGTTATTCAGGGATGTTTATTTTGGGAATACTTTGTTTTGATACGCACCCAAATCTGGAGGAAGAGTTCTGGTGTTTCCTAAAATATCGGACGGAATGAGATAGGCCGAATTCCCTTTTGCGAAAGCGGCAGAAGTATCGTCAATATTGAATTTATTTAGTGAGACTTTAAAGAATTTTGGGTCTTTGTTCAAAATTATTGCGTTGTAATGTGCCGTGTCAGTTCCAAATTGATAATCGGGATTAGTGGTAAATGAATTGGAAATATTATCAAATTTGAGCAGGCAATTGTTGAATTGGTATTGGAAAGCCGCACCTGTTTTTTTGTTCAGTATCATTTCAGTGGAATACGAACCATAAATAATGCAATTGTTGAATGTTGCCGCGGTTAAATCTTTGACCTCCGGAACGGCGCCCGTAATATTGTTACTCAGAAAAACGGCCACTTGCTCAGAACTATTCCAATTATTGTTGAAAGTACAATGGGTAAATTTATAATTTCCTCCATAAGAACAAGCCAAACTCGCTTGCCCGGCATTATTGATTACCAGATTTTCTCCGTTAATTTTTGCAGTCTGCGCCAAAATCCCATAATTAGCACAATTATAAATTTGGGTACTTTTTAGGTTTACGGTTGTTCCGTCATTATTTTGTATCAATAGTCCGATTGTGGCATTTTTGATGGTAAGATGATTCAAATTGTTGTTTGTGCTGCCATTGGTCAGCCAGATAGTTCCCCACTGTCCCGGAACATCCGAGAAATCAGGTTCTAGACGGTCGCCTTCAAAAATGACTTCATTTTCAAGTCTGGCGGTGGTAGATGCTGCTCCGTTTACTACTATTGAAGCTTTATTGGGCACAATGAGTCCTGAATTTGCATGAAAATGAACTCTGGAACCCGCATCAAAAGTTACAGTTTTTCCCGAAGGAACGGCGGCATAGCCATATATGACGTAAGGTTTTGTATTTTTAAAATGCAGTTCGTTTCCGTTTATAGCATCGTTTTCATCCAAATAAAAACCATCAATTTTTTGATCACCAACTGGAAGTGTTTCCGTCGTACCGTCAGCAAAACGTTTTGGATACAAGAAAACAGCGTCTTGAATCAATGTAACTAATTCCACTTTTTGAAGATTTTCTCCACTATCAAACTGAATTTGGTCGGTGTATAGGAAATCGGTTGGGTTTGCATCCTTAGTATTAGCGGTGGTTTCAATGAAAATATACAAACTGTCTTTGGCCAATAAATCTACATTGTTGAATATTTTACCATTATTTCCTTGCATTCCGTCAACGGTCATTCTATACTTTGAGTTTAATCCTTTGGCTAATTGAATGGTTGGAATACGAATGTCATTTTTACTTTTGTTGTACACTTTTAGTCTGTAAGTGCTGGAGCCAATGTTTGTAAAAACTGTATCTAAATAAATGGTGTCTTTCGAAAATGACAAATCACCCGTGCTGCTCACAGTCTCAAAATCACTTCGACAAGAGCAAACCGAAATTAATATTCCAATAAAAAACAATAAAGTGATAGGACGCATTTGGATTTATTTTTTGTAAAAATAAGAAAAAACTCATTTGAATAGAGAGCAATTTTAATTTTGAGGGTATAATAACAATTCATTTACTGTTTTCTAACTCATCTTTTTTTTAAATTTACATTTTTAAAATATAATACATGACTTTAGATAAAAATAAAATGCTTGAATATTGCAATGAGTTTTCGAAAAACACATTGATGGAAACCCTAAAAATTGAATATATTGATGCAGGAGAAGGTTTCTTGGTGGCCAAAATGCCAGTAAATTCATCCGTTCATCAGCCTATGGGATTGTTGCATGGCGGCGCGTCAGTAGCTTTGGCTGAAAGTGTGGGAAGTGCGGCTTCTCATTTTTTTATAAACGACAAAGAGCAAGAAGTGCGTGGGATTGAAATTTCGGCGAATCATTTAAGAAGCATTCGTGAAGGAGTTGTTTATGGAACTGCCCGCATTATTCATAAAGGAAGAAGTTTACATCTTTGGGAAATCAAAATTACGGATGAAGCCGGAAACTTGATTTCGTTATGTAAATTAACGAATATGGTTTTGACCAAAGAAAAGAAATAAATTTAGTTTTTTATTGTAACTTAGTTTTAAAAATAATTAAGTATGATTGATTTTTTCATAAAAGTAAAACAGCAGGAAGCTCAAAATCTACCTTTTGTATTGTACAAAAAACCCAATAATATCAAGTTAGTAGGCTTGTTTCAAAACAATGATCATTTGTATTTTGCTGAAAATTTTGAAGAAACAGGTTTTGTTTTTGCTCCTTTTGAAGGCAGCCAAATGATACTTATTCCTGCAGATCAATCTGTAAAATGGGAAACTTTAATAACTTCTTCTGAAGAGGATAATAATTTAGATTTTGCTAACTCCGAAAACAAAGAATCCAAAGAGCATTTTAAAACTCTTGTTCAAAAAGGAATTGACGCTATTGCAAAAGGGAGTATGAACAAAGTAGTTCTGTCTAGGAAAGAGATTGTTGATTTGACTGATTTTGATTTGGTTTCAGTTTTTCAAAAATTGGTTCAAACCTATCCAACTGCTTTTTGTTATTGCTGGTTTCACCCAAAAATTGGATTATGGATGGGCGCTACACCTGAGCGATTGCTGAAGACCAAAAACAATAAATTTTATACAACAGCATTGGCGGGAACGCAAAAACTTCAAGATACGGCAGAAGCAGTTTGGGAGAAAAAAGAAATCGAGGAACAGCAATTTGTAACCGATTTTATTTTGAATAGTTTAAAAGAATTGACTTCAAAAATAGTTATTTCCAGCCCTTATAATTTGAAAGCGGGAAGCTTAGTGCACATTAAAACAGATATTGAGGGGCTGATAAATAAGAATTCAAGTTTGAAGCAAGTAGTTTTGGCTTTGCATCCAACACCCGCTGTATGTGGCTTGCCTAAAGAAGTTGCAATAGATTTTATTTTGGAAAATGAAGACTATGACAGAGAATATTACACTGGTTTTTTAGGCGAATTAAATAAAGAAGGATTTAAAAAATCAGAAATGAAATCTGATTTGTATGTCAATTTACGATGTATGCAAATTAAGATTTCTTCGAATCTTGCAATGACCAAAGCGCATTTGTATATGGGTTGCGGTGTAACAAAAGATAGTATTGCGGAAAAAGAGTGGGGGGAAAGCGTCAATAAATCGATGACGATGAAAAGAGTTTTGTAGTAGGTAGATTGTACATTCAAAATTTAATATTCTATATTTAAAGAGTACGGATTAAATTATAAAAGGAGGAAGAGTTTGTTCTAAGCTCTTAAAATTAAACAAAAAAAAATGAAACTAGATATATTAGCTTTTGGTGCGCATCCGGACGATGTAGAATTGGGTTGTGCCGGAACTATTTTAAAAGAAATTTCCTTAGGAAAAAAAGTAGGAATAATTGATTTGACACATGGTGAATTAGGAACGCGAGGTTCGGCTGAAATTCGAGATCAGGAAGCAAATGATGCTGCTGAAATATTGGGTGTTTCTGTAAGGGAAAATTTGAGTATGCGGGATGGTTTTTTTGTGAATGATGAAAAGCATCAATTGGAAATTATAAAAATGATTCGCAAATACCAGCCAGAAATTGTATTGTGTAATGCAATTGATGATCGTCATATTGATCATTCAAAAGGCAGTAAATTAGTTTCGGATGCTTGTTTTTTATCAGGTTTGAGGAAAGTGGAGACGATTCTGGATGGTGAAATTCAAGCGGCATGGAGACCAAAGTTAGTTTATCATTATATTCAATGGAAAAATATTGAGCCTGACTTTGTAGTTGACATTTCGGGATTTACTGATAAGAAGATTGAAGCTATATTAGCTTATCGGTCGCAATTTTATGATGCCAATTCTAATGAACCGGAATCACCAATTACCAGTAAAAACTTCTTTGAAAGCCTAAATTACCGTTCGCAGGATTTAGGAAGACTCGTAGGCGTAGATCATGCCGAAGGTTTTACAGTTGAAAGATATTTGGCAGTCAATAGCTTAGCAGATTTGAGGTAATTTTGCTGTAAATTTTTAAAAAAATTATTTGCAAAAGTAAACTTATGTTGTATATTTGCCACCGCTAAGCATTATGGTGGTTGTAGCTCAGTTGGTTAGAGCATCGGTTTGTGGTACCGAGGGTCGCGGGTTCGAGCCCCGTCTCCCACCCAAAAAGGCAAAAGCCTCGAAGAAATTCGAGGCTTTTTTTGTGGAAATTAATTTCTTAATTTAATTCCATATTTTGAAATTATAATAAATAGATTAGACGATAAAAATATTTGCAATTGTTACCGTTTGAGCTGTCGTTAAAGGCTCATCATAAGCTTCAGATCCAGCGGCCGCTCCAAAAAGTGTAGCTGTATTGTAACCCGCTTGAGTTGTCACTTGTTCCCCGTCATATACAGCTTGTGTTGCAGCTGGCATTCCTGCCCCTCTTTCGTTTCCAGTTATCCATCCTTTCAAGCCACGTAACCTTCTCACTTCTGAGGCATGTCGCGCTTCCACTGAATGAATTTGTAATGCAGCAGTCAGTAAATCCGGAGCTGAAATTAGATTTGCGGCTTGTCCTTTATACGCACGTACTCCAGTATCCTCAAATGCTTGTGCTAATGCCAAGAACTGTGCGTATGCTGCCGTTTTTCCAATACCAGTAGCATTAAAAGGATCAAATGCACCGCCAACTGTAAAGTCAAATGTTGGTTTGGCAACAAAATTAGGACTTCCAGCTCCACCTAAACCTGCAATAAGGAAGCTTACGTGATCCGTTTCATGCGCAGAAATTTGCATAAATACTTTTTCATCTCGGCCACCCGTAGGAATCACACCTGATGCTAACCCCATAATATAGTATTCTTTTTCTAAATATTCCAGGGTTAGCGCCAGTTGTAGGGCCCCAATTGGTGTTGAGGGCGTCGGGTTGATATCAGCAGCGGATGCTTTTGTTGAAGTCAGCGCAGCAAGTCCAAAAGGTATTGCAGCTAGTACGCTGTTTTTACCGAATTGTCCAAATTGAGTGAAACTGTCTCTTCTTGAACCTTTACCGTTCATTAAATTTTCGTTGGTAAACGGCTCTAAAAATTTTAATATATTCATAATAATAAGTTTTAGGTAAGGTTTATGGTAAAAATTGTGCTGTAAAAGCAGTTGTGATAAATCCACCAGCGATTGGCAGAACTTGAGAAGGAGTTTTCATTACGTCCAGTCCAGTACTAGTGTTTATTACGTCATCACCCGCAAAATCATTTGAATTAGGGTTGATTAAACTTCGTATTGCGGAGGCATGTCTTGCTTCAACAGAAACAATTTTTCCTGCTAGCAATAAATAATCAGGATTCGTCAGCAATCTTCCTGCTCCATTATATGCAGCTACCCCAGTATCTTCCAACGCCTTTGAAGTTGCTAAAACTTCCGCACGGCTGTTAAAATTCAAGGTTCCATAATTAAAAGCCAAATTAGGAAGTAATTGAAGGCTTGGATTAGGCAGAGCACCCGTCAATGCCGCCTTGAAAAATTCGCGATGAATTACCTCATGATTGTATAAATCGGTTAGAACTTCTTGTTCTGTCGAATTAAATACAGTTCTGAAATTGCTCGCATTAACCACTTTGGTATAAAAATCAGCTTCCAGCTGTTCCAAAGCATACGCATAACTAAGTACGCCTAAATCATTACCGCCTAAATCGAATTTTCCATTTCGAACCCCAGGTAGTTTGTCATCTGTTGGGGAAGAATTGTCATCATCATTACATCCCATCATAATCAGCCCGGTGCTGGCAACGACTAGTCCGCTGATTTTAAGAAATTCCCGTCGTCCTTTGAGAGGAGAGGAACTTACTTCATGAATTTTAACTTCATTTTTCATAATTTAACATTTAAAAATTAGTAATAGAATTTATTAAACACTGCATTTATTTTGACTTACTGTGAATTTGGAATCTTACGATTAATGTGTATTCAAAAAAAAATATATTTTAGAAAAGGTGCTGACTTTAGAAATTATCCGTTGGTTATTTGAATGTTAATAATTGAATAAAAATTAAATTATTTTCCATGCTTTTCAGAACAATTTGATATAGGTATTTTAGTATAAATTAATAGTCCGTGAATTATGTTTTTATGATATCCCTAATTTTTTTAAAGATTTCGTATTGATTTAAAACTTTTTCAAAATCAAATTTAATCTTAAATTTTAAAAAAAAACTTATATAATTTGCCGAAAAACTTATATAATTTTTCCTAAACCACTATTTAATAATAAGTTAGATTTAGTTTGTACAGGCTGAGTACAGTTTTTATTAAATTTAATGTTTAGAAAAATGTAGTGCTAAAATTGAAAAAGTTTTAAAGAAAACGTTTCGATATTGTTACAAAGTACTATTTCAATGGTTTGTTTTTTTGCTAAAAGAGCGCAATTTTCCAGAGAAAGTTCATAGGACAGTTTAAAATTATCTACTTGACACTTCAAGTTTTAAATGAAAGGAAAAGCCGTTTTTAAACAAGAAATGTCCCAAAAAGGTAAAGCCTCGAAGAATTTCGAGGCTTTTTTGTAAAAACAAATTTCTTAATTTAAAATTTGAAATTCATTGAATTATATTCTTGAAATTATAAGCAATACTTACACGATGAACAGATTTGCGATAGTTACTGTTTCAACAGTTGTTAAGGGCTCATCATAAGATTCAGATCCTGCGGCTGCTCCAAAAAGTGTGGCTGTATTATAACCCGCCTGAGTTGTGAGTTCTTCGCCATTATATACAGCTTGTGTTGCAGCTGGCATTCCTGCCCCTCTTTCGTTTCCGGTTATCCATCCTTTTAAGCCACGTAACCTTCTCACTTCTGAGGCATGTCGCGCTTCAACTGAATGAATTTGTAATGCAGCAGTCAATAAATCCGGAGCTGAAATTAGATTTGTAGCTTGTCCTTTGTACGCTCGTACTCCAGTATCTTCAAATGCTTGTGCTAATGCTAAGAATTGTGCGTATGCAGCAGTATTTCCAATCCCAGTAGCATTAAAGGGATCGAATGCACCGCCAACAGTAAAGTCAAAAGTGGGTTTGGCAACAAAATTCGGACTTCCAGCTCCACCTAAACCTGCAATCAGGAAGGTTACGTGATCTGTTTCATGCGCTGAAATTTGCATAAATACTTTTTCATCTCGGCCACCCGTTGGAATCACACCTGATGCTAACCCCATAAGATAGAATTCTTTTTCTAAATATTCAAGTGTCAAAGCCAGTTGTAAGGCTCCAATTGGAGTGGAGGGTGTAGGGCTAATATCAGCAGCGGATGCTTTAGTTGAAGTCAACGCAGCAAGACCGAAAGGAATTGCAGCATAAGCGGCATTTTTACCTAATTGTCCAAAAAAATTGAAACTGTCTCTTCTGGAACCTTTACCGTTCATTAAGTTGTCGTTGGTAAACGGCTCTAAAAATTTTAATATATTCATAATGATAAGTTTTTAGGTTACGGTAAATATTTTGCAGTAAATTCTGTTGTGATAAATCCTCCGGCAATAAGCAGTACTTGCGATGGATTCAACTTAACGTCTAATCCAGTAGTGGGATCTACCACATCATCACCAGCAAAATCGTTTGAGTTAGGATTGATTAAACTTCTAATTGCTGATGCGTGTCTTGCTTCTACAGAAACGATTTTTCCCGCAAGCAATAAATAATCAGGATTGGAAAGTAATCTTCCGGCACCATTGTAGGCAGCTACTCCAGTATCTTCAAGTGCTTTCGCAGTTGCTAAGACATCTGTACGACTGTTAAAATTTAAACTTCCATAATTAAAAGCCAAGTTAGGTAGCAACTGCTTTTCTGGATTTGGTAGTGCTCCTGTCAATGCCGCTTTGAAAAATTCTCGATGGATGACCTCATGATAATACAAATCAGTCATAACTTGTTGCTCGATCGAATTGAATGTTGAGGTGAAACCGGAAGCATTTACTACTTTGGTATAAAAGTCGGCTTCTAGCTGCTCCAACGCATACGCATATGTAAGTACGCCTAAATCATTACCACCTAGGTCAAACACGCCGTCTTTAACACCAGGCTTGTGTCCGTTACTTCCAATTTTAGCTGTACTGTCAAAAGAATTATTTAGACCTATTCCTTCGTCATAACTACAACCTGTCAGAAATAATCCTGTTCCGGCAACTGCCATTCCACTTAATTTCAGAAACTCACGTCGGCCTTTGAGGGGTGAGGAGCTCACTTCATGAATTTTTACTTCATTTTTCATAATTAAACATTTAAAAGTTAATAATAAAATTTATTAACCATCACATTTAATTAAACTTGTGGAAGATTTGGGATCTTTAGGTGTTAGTTGCTGTTTTAGACAACTGTTTAATAATTACTTACGTATAAAGTTGTATGTTGGTTTTTTAAATGTTTTGGGAATACAATCGAAGCTGTTGAATAAGAAAGTAAAATTTGTTTGATTTCCATCTTTAACGTCTAAAGGGTTAATAATTGAATAAAACTTAAAGTAGACCCCCTGATTTTGACAAAAATAAGAAATAGACATCTCATTATTAACTATCTTATTAATCACGCAACTTATGCTTTATGATTCATTTTTATTTTTACGCTTATAGCACTTTCTAAAAATTTATCACTCTCAAATTTAGACAAAAAATTTTAAAAAAATTTACATAATTACCTTATAATTAATTATTTAACAATAAGTTAACTTTAATTAATAAGCCTAATCTGAGTTTTTATTAAATTTGATTAAACTACAATAGAGTTAAAATTGTTAAATATTAGAAGTGAGTTTATCAAAATTGTTAAAGTTAAATTTTTGATCGTTTAATTTTTTTTATCTACCTAAATCCTCGATTTTTTTAACACAGTTTATAGCGAAATTTGAAAATTTATATGGATTAATATATATTTTACTGTTAAATGGGATGCAATATTTTAACAACAGAATAATTTAGAGGTCAGAATCCTCGAAGAAATTCGCGGCTTTTTTTGTGGGATAATGTATCATGAAATTGTATTCACTAATTTATTGGCTTGACTTTTGTAAAAGGAATAGTATCATATTGGATTCAAGGAAGTTATGTAGGATTTAATGAGCAAATAAATTGTAGCAGTATCTTTCATGGACCTACATTCTTGTATTAACGGTTATAATTTGAGTTATAGATCATTCCTATATTCTTTTGTGTATCTTTGAGCGTATTTCTTAGTTAAATAAACCGAAAATAAGCTTTCAAAATTTTAAATATTATTTATATAATTTAATGAAAAACGAGAAAATTAATTCTAAAATTCTTAACAGTAATTACCTTCCAACAGATGAGTTTTACAGCCAAATAATAGATAGTTTACAAGATTATTCGATTTTCACTCTTGATAATGAATTTATAATTAATAGTTGGAGTTCTGGTTCAACAAAAATATTTGGTTATGAATCCGATGAAATTATAGGAGAACATTTTGATGTAATTTTTACTGAAGAAGATATACAAAATGGTATTCCGCAAACAGAAATTCAAGCTGCATTAATAGAGGGGAGAGCAACTGATAACAGATGGCACATTTGTAAGGACAAAAGTGTATTTTATGCTTATGGTTTAGTTTTTCCGCTTATTGGAGTTGAAGGGGAGAGGTTAGGATACGTTAAAATCCTGCGAGATTTGACGGAGAGAAAGAAATCAGAGGATGCTATAAAAAAATATGTGAAAGAGCTGGAAGATCTCAATGCACACAAAGAGAATGTGCTTGCAATTGTTTCCCATGATTTAAGAAGTCCATTGTCTGGAATTATTGGAACTACAGAATATCTGAAAACCAATCTAGACAGATTGGAAACTCAGAAAGCAAAAGAAATGCTTGATTTACTCCATAAAACTGCAGTAGATGAGTTAAACATGCTGGACAATTTAGTGGAATGGGCAAGAATAAAATATGCATCGGAAGTATTCTCTCCTGCAAAAATTAAGCCTTCTACTTATGTGCAAAAGGTTTTTGAATCATTACGTGAAACGGCTTCTATGAATTCCATAAATCTTCGTAATGAAATCGAAGATGATGTAAGTGTTTTTGCCGATGGAAAGATGTTGCTGTCTGTTTTCCAAAATATAATTTCCAATGCTATCAAGCATTCTTTACCTGGAGGAGAAATTATCGTTTCGGCAAAAATTGAAGCACAAAAAGTAATAATTCAGATAAAAGATTCCGGAATTGGAATGTCTAAAGAGGTACAAGATAAACTGTTTACCCCGCAAATGAGCACACTCTCTAAAGCAAGGAAAGATAACAAAGGAGCAGGAATAGGCCTATTATTGGTAAAAGGGTTTTTAGAAAAAAATGATGGTGAAATTTGGGTCGAAAGTGTTGAAGGAATTGGCTCTTCTTTTTATTTTACATTGCCTCTTGAGCAACCCTTGTATAAAATTGATAGTGTAGATAAAATTGAATTTGACGAAAGGGTTTAATCTATAATTGATATAAAAAAAAGCTTTGAAGGAATTCAAAGCTTTTTTTTTTATCGGATTTGCACAAGGGATAGCAGCGAAAATCCTGCGCTTTTTTCAGCGCAGATTGTAGCGTATAGCCCGAAGACGATTTCACTCCCGATAATTATCGGGAGTGAAATCGTGGATGTGCCCAAATAACTATTCTATTTTTTTATCGACTACAGGTCTATTTTCTCTGTTTGCCAACTCCCAAGCAATTACGAATGCAAATTGAGCTCTTTTAGCCAAAGCATCGTATTCAATTTTATTTGGTTCATCCGTTTTTTGATGGTAATCTGCATGGACGCCATTAAAAATGAAAACAGCAGGAATGCCGTTTTTGGCAAAATTATAATGGTCAGAACGCTCATAAAAATGATTAGGATCTGATAATTCGTTGTATTTATAATCTAAATCTAACTTGGTGTACTTGGCGTTTGCCATTCTGGAGATATTATCTAAATCAGTTGATAAACGGTTTGCGCCAATTACATAGACGTAATTATTAGTATTTGCATGAGCCTCATCGCGACGACCAATCATATCAATATTGATGTCAGTTATTGTGTTTGCTATTGGAAACAAGGGGTTTTCAGAATAATAGCGAGATCCGTGTAAGCCATGTTCTTCGCCGGTAACGTGTAGAAAAAGGATAGACCGTTTAGGACCGTGACCCTCTTTTTTTGCTTTTTCGAATGCTTGTGCAATCTCTAATAAAGCAACGGTTCCAGAACCGTCATCATCAGCACCGTTATATACTTCGCCATTTTTAATTCCTACGTGATCGTAATGCGCTGAAATGACAAGGACTTCGTTTGGTTTTTCAGAACCTTCAATAAATGCCCAGATATTCTCTGAATCAGCTAAATTTTCATTTCGCTTGGCATTCAAGAAAGCCGCAGGAATTCTTTGGTAGTAATCTTTGGCTCCTTTAGGAAAAGGAACATTGTTTTTTTTGTATTGATTGATAAGATAAACTCCTGCTTTTTTCTGACCTGCTGATCCGGTTTCACGGCCTTCCATCGAATCAGAAGCGACAATATAAAGATGTGTTTTTAATTCATTGGCAGTTATAGTATTCATGTATTTTGTTGGGTCAGCATTGTCAACAGTGGTTTTTTGACTAGTGCAACTTGTGCTTAAAACGAATAACAAACCTAGTAAAGGGATTTTTTTCATGATTTTAATGTAAATTGATAAATGTATAAATGGCATATAAAGTAAGAATAATTACAATTATAATAGCGTTGATTAAAAACAGGATGCTGCTTTTTATAAAGGAAACTAATCGTGTTTCACCGTAAAATCTATGGTGTGCTGGAAAAAAATAATAAACCATCCAGCTATATCCTATAAAATTAATTGTTCCCTCAATGAAACTGGCGAAACCTGACAATGCAAATAACGAAAATAACTTTGTAATTAAAAACAAGATTAAAAAAATTAGCAATAAGAACGAAAAATAATGCAAGGTAAATATACCATGATCAAAGTAATACCAGCGTTTCTTGTTATGAAAAAGCCATAGAAAAAATGCAAAAAGAGGCATGAATATGAATAAAACCTTCGGTAAATTATGCAGAAACGATTCCAAGAATTTTTTAATAATTTCTTGATTGCTATTGTTTTCGGTAACAGTTAATACTTTCTTGGTTATCCAATAACTAAAATCGTCTAATTTATTAGACTGTGGCGCGTATTTCTGAAGGGAATCTAGTTCTTTGACTGATTTATATTGCTCCCCAAAAATCTGATATTCTTTTTTGGTGTCTTTATTTGTAATTGTGATTGGTTTTTTTTCGTCAATTTTTATAGGTTCCGATTCTTTATTTGGAAAAATGGCAATTAAAAAAAATGTAATAAAGCTGATAAAAATGTAGAGCCGGACTGGCGCCAAATAAGATAATCGCTTTCCGGAAAGATATTCCTTGGTTAAAGTCGCCGGTTTGAATAACAGGTTTCTTATGGTTTTCCAAAACGCATTTTCATAATGTGTCAAATCTTCAAAAAAATGAATAAACAAATGATGAAATGTTTTTCTGGTATCCGTGTTTTCCTGTCCGCAATTAGGGCAGAATTTATTTTCGACCACATATCTGCAGTTCAGACAAGTTTTGTCGCTCCTGATTTTACTTTTTGACATAAAAAAAGAGTATAAATTCTATGATTTTGTTAAATTTCAACTTATAAATCTAACAAAAATCCAGAACTTATACCGTTTTTTAAAAATATATATTTAATAAATTATTTCAAAACTTCTTTTAAGAAAGAATTCATACGTTCCCAAGATCGTTTAGCCGCTTTTTCATTGTAAGCCGCTCCTTTAGAGTTGTCATTTCCTGCTTCAGGATCTGTAAAGGCGTGAACTGCATTAGCATAATAAATCATTTCCCAATCTGCTTTTGTATCACGCATCTCTTGCTGAAAAGCAGTAATTTCTTCTTTGGGTTCGTAAGGATCATCAGCACCATGTAAAACTAAAACTCTTGTAGTGATTGGATTGTTCATTCGGGTCGCATCGCGCCCTAAACCACCGTGAAAAGAAACTGCTCCTTTAATTTTCATTCCTGCTCTGGCAGCTTCAAGTACCCCCGTTCCTCCGAAGCAATATCCTATTACAACAATATTATCACGATTAGCACCTGCTTTTACTAATTGATCTAAAGCGAGTTGAATGCGTCGTTGATAATCAGCTACATTTTTTTTATAAAAACCGGCTTGTTTTCCTGCTTCCTGCATATTTGTTGGATAATTTCCTTCACCATAAATATCAGCGACAAAGGCATAATACCCCATTTTTGAAAGTTTTTCCGCAGATTGTTTTGCATGGGTGTCAATCCCTTTCCAAGCGGGAAGGATTAAAATTCCAGGTTTAGTTTTGCTTGCTTTTTTTGGTACAATTGATAAACCATTTAATTTTTGATTTCCATCAGTGTATTTTACGGCTTTCAATTGTGCGAATGCGCCATTAGAGAACACTAGAATTCCTAAAAAGGCAAAGAATATATTTTTCATATTAGCTATTTTTATTTATACAAAATTCTCAATTAATTTGTCATAAAATTAAGACTTTGATTTTTTTATCTTATGACTGTATTTTTAATTCTTATGATAAAAAGTTGAAAAAAACTATTCACCGGGGTGATAGGTGCGTTCCGCATTTTTTTGAACATCCTCCTTATAAAAAAGTACGTCTTTGAATTGTCCTTTTCGATACATTTCTGCCTGGTCATAAAAGTGTTTCGATTTTGGATCACCGCTGTTTCCGCCAGCAAGTAATGATTTGGCTTTTATTTTTGGTCCAAATTCTACCGCGCACACAAAACTGTTACCATTATATCCGTAACGCTTTTTGGTACCTTTTTGATAATTGCTTTTATAAGCAGGTAAACAACCCCAAAGAGCAGGTGCATTACCAATGGGCAAACTCACCAATGCATTATTATAAGTTAAATCAATGTCGCCAGATGGTCTTTGGAAGCGATTGATTTCGCCCCAAGGAATTTGCCAGGTTCCAAATTTAGCCTTCAATTCATTAACGACCATTTGTAATTGCGGAATAAGTTGATCTGAAGATGCATTTTTTGCAAAATTCTGAGTGTTTTCCACTTGGTCTAATTCGCCTTCATCAATATATACTTTTTGAATGATAGGATTTAATTTGGATGCCCATTCAATGGCTAATGTCGTCGCTACCGAACTTTCATTCGAATAATAATCCCATTTTTTTAATGTAGTAATGGGTTCTAATAATTCGGAATAAATGGGTTCATTTTTATTAATATTTTTTTCAAAACTCGAAATTAAAGAAGGAATTAGGACCTCAAAAGCGGACAGTTTTGTATCGTAACCGTCGGCAATTATTTTGTCTAAAGTATATTTTTCGCCTTTGCTTAACAAGCGAACAGCATTTATTCCTCTGAAACTTTCTCCGTCAGGAGCCATGTAAGGCATATAATCTTTCTTTTTTGGACTATCGGCACCCGCTACGGAATAGGGTGTTGAATTGCAATTTTGCAACCAACCGTTTGTAGGATTGTATAAATGAACTGTTTCAGAAACATCATGCAATCCTTTCCAGTCGGTTTTTGATGTGGAACCGTCCATAACTTTTGACCAATTCAGATTTTTATCTCTAATAGGAATAAAGTTCCCGTGCCAATAAGCAATGTTTCCTTTATTGTCAGCAAAAATGGTGTTATTAGATGTGTTGGCTTTTAAATCCATTGCTTTTTTATATTCGTCAAATCCTTTCGACTTTGTTCTCACCCAACTTTGAACCAAGCTATTCATCGAACGATTATTCGATTTCAAACTAATCCATTTCCCATCTCGTTTGGCCATAATTGGACCGTGGCTTGTAAAGTATGTTTTGAATTTTTTAGTGATTTGTTTTCCGCTTTCAAGATAATTAATGGAGATCATTTTTTCGCTAACGGGTACTAATTTAGAGTCGTATTCGTAGAAAAGTTTATTGTTTTTGGTTATAATTTTTTCGGCATACATATCGGCGACATCCACATTAGAGGAAGTGTGCATCCAGCCGCAATTTTCATTAAATCCTTGGTATATAAAAAATTGTCCCCAAGTTACCGCACCATATGCATTCAATCCTTCTTCGCTGCTCATTTGTATTTCAGGTCTAAAGTAAAAAGTCGTGTGCGGATTAATGTAAAGAATAGCATTTCCCGAAGCCGTTTTGGCTGGAGCCAAAGCAAAACCATTAGAACCAGTTTGCACGTCTTTCTCTCTTTCTACATAAGCAACCTTATCCGTGTTTCCAGAGTAGAAAGCTTTGAGTTCACCAGTCGTTAAATCTGCAGTGCTGATGGCACCAATGCTTCCGTCTGTCCAAAGCAAAGGAAACCAAGGTTCAAAATGAGTTAATAAAGCAGGTTTCACTTCGGGGTGTTTGTGCAAGTAAAAGTTAATTCCATCAGCATAACTATTCAATAATTTTTTCAGCCAAGGTGCTGCTTTTTTATAATCGGCCTTGGCTTCATTGGCATCCATTAAAAGTCGTATTTCTAAATCATTATATAAAACCGACTGTCCTTTTATTTCTGAAAGACGACCTAGTTTTTCTATATAATTCATTTCTACACGTTTAAAATCGTCTTCGCACTGCGCGTAAAGCATGCCAAAAACCGCATCTGCATCCGTTTTTCCATACACATGAGCAATTCCCCAATTGTCTCGGATAATCGTTACTTGTTGTGCAGATTTTTGAAGCCTTTTAATTTCTATTAAATTGCTGTTTTGAGAAAATACTTGAGTAGTACAGCAAAAAAATAAAAATAGTACAGCGATTTTTCTTTTGAAATGATCCATTTTATTGAATTTTAAATTTTTGAATTTCGTTATAAATACTCCTTTAATCTTTGGAATGACACCAAATTATTTCTTTTTAAAGCGATATGTTTCTTTTAAAAGCACATCCCAACTCTATGATAGAATCTGTTTTTGAAATGCCGGGAATGTTGTCTATTTTTTCGTAAAGAATCTTTCTCATGTGCTCATGGTCTTGCGCGACAATTTTTATATATAGCGTAAAAGAGCCCGTTACATAATAACATTCTGTGATTTCTGGAATGTTTTTTAATTCTTCAATAATTCGATTCGAATCCTGGTCTTTGTTTAAAGTGATGCCAGTGAATGAGGCCCAGTCATATCCTATTTTTTTCTCGTTTATAATGGGCTTTATCCCCACGATTATTCCTTGTTCGATTAATCGGTTTATCCTCTGGTGAACCATTGTATTGGATATTTTCAAAGCAGTGGCAATTGCTGAATACGCCATTCGGCCGTCTTTTTCCAATTCTTTAATGATATTTATATCGAATTCATCTAATGCGTCCATTGGAATTTATTTTTAAGTTGTAAGGGTATTTTTAGAAGTATAAAAGTAATTATTATTTTTTATATTATTGGGCGAAAATCATTTCATTAAATATTGTAAAATGACTTAATTTCGTACAAATAAAAGTAAATTTAACTTTTTTTAATTAAAAGTAAGTCAAAATTATCAAATATTCTTGTAAAATAAAAAATATTAGTTATTTTTGTTTCAAAGTTTTAAAAAATATAAAGTCATGGAACACATTGATCAAACACTTTCTTCAAAGTCTAACGAGTTGATAGAAAAAGAAAATAAATACGGTGCTCATAATTACCATCCTTTACCGGTAGTTTTGGAAAGAGGAGAAGGAGTACATGTTTGGGATATTGACGGAAAGAAATATTTTGATTTTTTATCTGCTTATTCTGCGGTTAATCAAGGACATTGTCATCCTAAAATTGTGGGTGCTATGGTTAAACAAGCGCAAACACTTACTTTGACTTCACGTGCTTTTTATAACGATCAATTGGGTCCGTATGAAGAATTCATGACGAAATATTTTTATTTCGATAAGGTTTTACCAATGAATACGGGAGCTGAAGCAGTAGAAACTGCTTTAAAAATATGTAGAAAATGGTCGTACGAAGTTAAAGGAATTCCTGAAAATCAAGCACAAATAATAGTTTGTGAAAACAATTTCCACGGAAGAACCACTACTATTATTTCGTTTTCGAATGATGAAAATGCACGTAAAAGCTTTGGTCCGTTTACAGAAGGATTTATAAAAATACCATACGATGATATTGACGCATTGGAAAATGTTTTAAAATCAACAAAAAATATAGCAGGTTTCTTAGTGGAACCAATTCAGGGAGAAGCTGGTGTTTACGTTCCTACCGAAGGTTATTTGGCGAAAGCCAAAGCACTTTGTGAACAACACAACGTTTTATTTATTGCAGATGAAGTTCAAACAGGAATTGCTCGTACCGGAAGATTATTGGCGACTTGTGGGAATTGTGATTGTAAAAAAGGTTGCGAAAATAAACCAGAAGTAAAACCAGATATCCTTATTTTAGGTAAAGCCATTTCAGGTGGTGTTTATCCGGTTTCGGCTGTTTTGGCAAATAACGAGATTATGGATGTAATCAAACCAGGACAACACGGATCAACTTTTGGTGGAAATCCAGTTGCAGCGGCCGTTGCCATTGCTGCACTTGAAGTTGTGAGAGAAGAAAATTTGGCGGAAAATGCTGAAAGATTAGGAGTTATTTTGAGAAAAGGTCTTAACGACATTGCTTCAAGAAATCCTATAATTACATTGGTTCGTGGTAAAGGATTATTAAATGCTATTGTGATTAATAGTGACGAGGAATCCGATTTGGCTTGGGATATTTGTATGAAATTTAGAGATTATGGTCTATTGGCAAAACCAACACACGGAAATAAAATTCGATTTGCTCCGCCATTAGTGATTACCGAAACTCAAATTCACGAGTGTCTTGCGATTATTGAAAAGGCCTTAAACGATTTCAGATAATGGTTATTACAATGGAAAAAGCAATAAAATTAATAAAAAACAGATCCGATATTGGTGCAGGAACAAGAGGTTCCGATATGGGTATTGATGCAATCGAAATTGCAGCAATCAATCAAAACAGTGATTATTTTAATCAATTTGAATTTGAAGATGTAAAAACGCATAACGAATCCATATATGATAAAAACCGAAGTACTTCTGCCAAAAGAATTGAGCACGTTGTAGAACAATGCACTCGGGTTTCTAATGCGGTAAAGAAAAATCTAACGGCTAATTTTTTTCCAATAGTGTTATCAGGAGATCATTCTTCGGCGTTAGGGACAATAAGCGGGATAAAAGCGGTTTATCCAGAACAAACATTAGGTGTTATTTGGATTGATGCCCATGCGGATTTGCATTCGCCATACACTTCGCCTTCTGGAAATATTCACGGAATGCCTTTATCTGCTGCCATTGCTGACGATAATTTAAGTTGTCAGAATAATGAAGTTCCTGCGGAAACGCAACAGCATTGGGAAGATATGAAAAATATTGGCTGCGACGGTGCTAAAATACTTGCTGAAAATTTAGTTTACTTTGGTGTTCGTGATACAGAAGAAGCTGAAGACAAGCAAATTGAAAAATTAAAAATCAGGAATTATATGGTGGCCGAAGTGCGCTACCGAGGTCTTGAAAAATGTGTTACAGAAGCGTTGTCAAAGTTGTCGCACTGCGATCGATTGTATATTTCTTTTGATGTGGATTCGATGGATTGTGATATGATTTCTTATGGAACTGGAACGCCAGTTCCTAAAGGATTTGATCAGTACGAAATTATTACAATTATCAATCAAATTATTGAGTCAAAAAAGGTAGTTTGTATCGAATTTGTGGAAGTAAATCCATTATTGGACACCAAAGGAAATAAGATGGCAGAAACAGCTTTTGAAGTATTAGAAGCAATCACTTCAACACTTATTTTACCGGTAGAATAGTTTATTGCTGCTTTTAGTTATTATAAGAAAACCCAAAATCTATTTAATTTTGGGTTTTTTCTATTTTATAAATTACTAAAACTTAATTAGAATAATATTTTTTTCTTAACCAAAAAGCGACATTAACCAGAATTATCAAAGCCGGAACTTCTACTAATGGCCCTATAACTCCTGCAAATGCCTGTCCGCTATTGATTCCGAAAACTCCGATTGAAACTGCAATTGCCAATTCAAAATTATTTCCAGATGCAGTGAATGATAGTGCAACAGCATCTCTATAATTTGCCCCTATTTTTTTGGAAACAAAAAACATCAGGAAAAACATGATAGTAAAGAAAATCACCAGCGGAATAGCAATTCTAATCACATCAAAAGGCAAGTCAACAATCATTTCGCCTTTTAAACTGAACATGACTACAATTGTAAAAAGCAAAGCAATCAAAGTAATGGGAGAAACAAACGGAATAAACTTTTGATTGAACCATTTGTCACCAATGAATTTTTTGATGGTATAGCGACTAATTACTGCTAGTGCAAATGGAATTCCTAAATAAATTCCGACTGTCGTTGCAATCTCAGCAACTGTAATATTTAATTCCAAACCTTTTATTCCAAATAATGGCAACATGATTTCCAAATAGAAATAAGCGTATAAACTAAAAAAGAGGACTTGAAGTAAGCTGTTTATTCCAATTAAACCTGCGGTTAATTCCCGATTTCCCTCGGCTAATTCGTTCCATACAATTACCATGGCGATACAAGGTGCAATTCCAATTATGATTAAACCAGTCATGTATTCCGGGTAATCTTTCAAAAAAAATGTTGCTAATAAAAACATTAAAAATGGACCTACAATCCAGGTGATTAAGAAAGAGGCGGTCAGTAATTTTGGTTTTTCAAACATTAAAGGAATTTTCGAAAAATCAATTTTAGTCAATGGCGGATACATCATTAATATTAACCCGATTGCTAGAGGAACATTGGTCGTACCGCTTGAAAAGGAATTGATAAAACTGCTACTGGAAGGGATGAAATATCCTATGCAAACCCCAATTATCATTGCTAGAAATATCCAAAGTGTAAGGTAACTATCGAGAAAATTTAATCTTTTTTTAGCGGCCATTATTGAGATTTTATTTGAGAGAATACAAAAAACATTTCGGTTGCAATTTGCAAACTGCGTTCCTGATATTTTTGGGCTTGTTGTGGTTTATTATCAAATGCTTTTGGATCTTCAAAAGTGATTGGAATCCGCTTTTCGGCTCCTGCAATAAAAGGACAACCGCCATCCGCTTGTGAGCAAGTCAGTATAGCCGCAAATTCACTTTGAGCATTAAAATTATCATCATACGTTTTAGAAAAACCGATAATTGGATGTTCATTCTCCCCATATTTTATTGTATAAATTGGGTTATTTCCTTCAGAAATAGCTTTAATTTTAAATCCGGATTGCTCCAATGCTTTTGCAACCATAGGGAATAATGCTGTCGCTTCAGTGCCACCCGAATAACAAAAAACATTTTTTATATTGAAATAAGCTGCTGCTGTTTGCGCCCAAATTTGTGACAAATGACTTCTTCTTGAATTGTGGGTACAAATGAAGTTCAGCCTAACTTCTTGTTGGTTGGAAACTTTGTTTTGGATAAAATCAACAAGCGGTTGCAAAATAATTTTACGTTCTGCTGTTATGCTTTTTAAATCTAAAGTAAGGATTGCTTTTTCAATTTCCGGGAATAGAATGGTTTTGGTTAAAGTCATTTTATTATTTTAAAGAATTAGCAACAGCCGCCACCAGGAGTGCAGCTATTGGTTTGGTTTGAAATCTCAGACAATTTCACTTTCTGTTTTTCTGCTGGAATGCCACATTGGTCTTCAGCTAAACAAGCGGTTTGTTTGTTTAATAAGGTAAATGCTGTACCGTTAAAACCCAAATCGTATTTACCAATCGTTTCTCTCTGAAATTCCACTTCTACTTCATTATCTTCAATGCCCAGTATTTTTTCAGATAATTCAATTATATCCAATAATTTTTTTGGTTTAAGACGGTGATCAAAATCATTGGCATCCCACAATTGGAAATTCACAACGTTCTCATTACGGACTTTTCCACCACAATCAATAAAGTTTTTAGTGATTAAACCCACTTCAGTTACGTGAAAATGTTCTGGAACATAAGTTCCGTTTGGCAATACAAATACAACGTTTTCTAACGTGCTCAACTGTTTTTTAATTTCTGATAGTTTCATTTTTTTTATAATTTAAAAATTAACAACATTGGTTTTTCTTGTTTTCTAAATAGGTATTGATCAGGGTAAAAAAGCCTTTTATTTTCTCAAACCCTTCTTCGTTAAGGCAATAGCAAATCGATGCGCCTTCGAAATTTCCTTTAATGAGCCCAGCATTCTTTAATTCTTTCAGATGTTGCGAAACCGTAGGTTGTGCCAAAGGCAATTCGTTTACAATATCTCCGCAGATGCAACTATCAACTTTTATAAGATGTTCTATTATGGCAATACGAGCCGGATGACCCAATGCTTTGGCAAGAATAGCCAATTCGTTTTGCTCCTCCGTAAAATGTTGTGTTTTAGTAATTCCCATCGCTATATATTTATATTGCAATATTACGATAATTAATGCAACCGCAATTATCTTTGTTGTTAAATTAGCAATAAATTTTAAAGTTATAAAGCGGTAATTATCTTTTAATTTTAAAAATAAAGAAGTAATGTAATCGAGTAGGAGTAAAGAGAATTCCCCTCGATTGCATTACTTTTCACTTCTTGGAATGGTCTTGAAATTATGATTTGCTTTCTTACTATCATTAGATGATAATAAAAAAAAATGATTCAAAATCCGAAACAGATTTTAGGGTTCAATAATTACCTTCATCGCTTTTTCTTTCCCTGCATTGCCAAAAACTTCATAGGCTTTAAGGACTTCTTTTAATTTAAAATGATGAGTTATCAGTTTAGAAGGTTCTAATTTTCCAGAGGAAACCGTTTTCAAAAGCATTGGAGTAGTATTCGTATTTACCAACCCCATTGTTATAGTGATGTTTTGAATCCATAAATCCTGAATTTGCAATTCTACCGGTTTTCCATGTACTCCAATATTGGCAATGTGTCCACCGGGACGAACAATTTTCTGGCATATATCAAACGTAGCTGGCGCTCCAACTGCTTCGATAGCCACATCTACACCATCCTTGGTTTCCGATTTAATTCTTTTTGCAACATCTTCTTTGGTGGAATTAATAGTATGGGTCGCTCCAAATTTTTTCGCCATTTCCAACCGATTTTCATCAATATCAATCATATATATTTTAGCAGGAGAATAGAACTGCGCCGTAAGCAAGGCTGACATTCCTATAGGTCCAGCGCCTACAATCGCAATGGTGTCTCCGGGTTTTACACCGCCATTAATCACGCCAATTTCGTGTCCCGTAGGTAAAATGTCGCTTAACATTACTAGAGCTTCTTCATCAGATCCATCAGGGATAAGATAGAGACTGTTATCGGCATGTGGAATTCGCACGTATTCTGCTTGAGTACCATTAATAAGATGTCCTAAAATCCAACCGCCGTCTTCACAATGCGCATACATTTGTTTTTTGCAATATTCGCAACTACCATCTGATGTGATGCAGGAGATAATTACATGGTCTCCTTTTTTAAAATTTCTAACAGAAGTTCCAATTTCTTCAATTACGCCAACTCCTTCGTGTCCCAAAGTCGTTCCAGGTTTCACGGATGGGGTTTTTCCGTGTAAAATGCCTAAGTCTGTGCCGCAAATAGTGGTTTTAAGTATTTTTACCAGTACATCAGTGGTTTTTTCAATTTTAGGTAACGGGACATCTTTTAATTCAATTTTACCTGGTCCGCCATATACAAGAGCTTTCATTGTTTTAGTTTGTTCCATTTTTATTTTTTTTAATATTATTTCCTCAATTATTAGAATGAATTTATCGTGACGACCTAAATTTGAATTCTTACCCTTCTAAAGGCCGATGCAATTATGATATTGAGATAAGTGATATTCAACTGCAAAGCAGTAATTGTTCTACTCAAAGGTCGCTTATTTAAAGCATTGATTATATGATATAAGTCATTAAATAAATTATAAAACGAAATAGATTCAAGATTCTAAAATGATATTTTCTACTACTGCTACAAAAATATTTTTTGACACAAGGGAATTGATACTGTGAGAGCTTATTTTTTTGGATTTATTGTTAATTTTAAAAATCCCGTCAGGATTTAGTCTCTTGGTTTTAGTCCGTTTCTCTTCTTTTAAAGTTAAATAAAATGCATTTTTGGACAAAAAAGGTTAACTTAGTAATCAATAAATTAAAAAAAAATCTAATGGAAAATCAAGCTGATAAATCAAAACATAATGCAATGAAGTCAGATAAAGAAGATATAAATAAAGTGCCAGATTCTCTTTTATATCCACCAAGTGAAGATATTTATAATAAGTTTCACAAAGAGAGCGATATTAACCCGGAAGATATTTCGAAAAAGAAAATACCCGTTGAAATAGATAATGTCACGGAATTTAATGAAAAAGATTTTGAAGACGATGTATCTGGCGGAGATTTGGATATACCTGGTTCAGAATTAGATAATGATGAAGAGAATATAGGAAGTGAAGACGAAGAAAATAATTATTACAGTATTGGTGGTGATAACCACAGTGATTTAGATGAAAATGACGGAATAAAAAGCTAAAGAACTTTAGAAAATTGTATTATTTAAATGCTGTTTTTCTAGAGTGTCGTTTTATTAATGTACATCATAAATTTCATCTTGTACAACGATAAATTCATTTTGCTATGTCCTTGGATAAATATAAGAAAAAGCGCGATTTTAATGCGACCAATGAACCCGAAGGTGAAATTGGAAAGTCTGAAACCGAATTGATTTTTGTAGTGCAACAACATGCAGCATCGCATTTGCACTATGATTTTCGGTTGGAAATGGGTGGTGTATTAAAAAGTTGGGCAATACCTAAAGGTCCATCAATGAATCCAGCCGACAAAAGACTTGCGATTATGGTCGAAGATCATCCGTACAGTTACAAAGACTTTGAAGGGATAATTCCCGAAGGAAATTACGGTGCAGGTTCCGTTATTGTTTGGGATAATGGTACCTATTCTTTAGTGGAGGAACAAAAAAATAACGATGAAATTGAAAATATTTTAGAAACAGATTTGCAAAAAGGACACCTTAGTTTTATTCTTAAAGGGAAGAAATTAAAAGGAGAATTTGCATTAGTGAAATTAAAAATCAAACAAAAAAATGCTTGGCTTTTGATAAAGAAAAGTGATGATTTTGCTCTAAATACCAATATTTTAGAGGAAAATAAATCGGTTGTTTCTAATTTGACTTTGGAAGATTTAAAGATATAAATGGAAATAAAATTGCTTTCATAAAAATGTAATTACTGCATTATCATCAATGAAAAAATAAAGCAATCATTATTTCTAAAGCGATTAAAATAATAACAATCCATTCCAGTCGGGAGCTTTCCCTTACGTTCAAAACATCAGTAAAAAGAGTCAGATTATTTTCTACAATTTGCAAGCGGTAATCAAGGTCTTTGAAACGGGTATTGATATCAAAATTGGCTTTGAGGTTTCGGTTTAGTAAATCAAGTTCTTCATTGTCCCAAACTAAGTTCGGATCATCCAAGATGTATAAATTGTCGACAATACTGTTTTTTACATTCAAAACTTTGCCAATGTATTTTAGTAAATTGGTTTTTGAAATACTGATTTTGCCGTGTTGTTCCAATTGCAGAATAAAATGTTTTGAGGATGAAATAAGTTCGTCCGTCAGTACTTCATAATATTCGAGCGCCACGGATTGCCCAATATTGAGCATTACAATGCGTAAAATAGAAGAATCTATTTGAGGAACCGTGACGTAATTATTTTTTACGGTGACCTTTTGCAATTTTTCGTCCGTCTCAATTCGGTATTCCTCGAACAAATCCAAATCCACAAGGGTTGTGGCGTAATTTTTTATAAAACGGATCAATTCACTTTTGGCATGCACATCATAATTAGCGAATACTACTACGCCATAGTCAAAAACGTATAAAAAGCGCCCTGTGTCTTCCATGGCGTAAAAAACTTCTGAAGTGGAACCCGAATATATTTCCACACCAAATTCCGTACGAAATTTTTTCATATTGAAGGACTCTGCAACCTGAACAGCTTCGATTCGAATTTCCATAAACAAACAATTTTATACAAATTTAACAAAAATTGAGATTGATAAAGAGCGTTTTTTATTTTTTCAGAATCTAAAATTTTACATTAAAGTAGGTCTTTACCTATTTTGTATTTGTTTTTCTTCAGACCAAATTAGAAATCCTAAAACAAACAGCTGAATTGTTAATAAATATATTTATGATTCTTAATATTGGTGAATTATATCATTAGGCTGAATGTCAGTACATTAAACAAGTCACGAGGTAATAAAAATGATGAATTAGTGTACTTAGTCGATTAATATTGTATTTAATCGGTTTAATTTTGTATTTATTTTTGCATTTCGTATTAAAAGTGTTAATTTTAAGCCATAAAATAGATTTAATTGTTGCACAAAAAAAATACCACTTTGAAACAAAACTACCCAAAAAATATTCTAGTTGCATTTGCACTTCTCTGGTCTTTAATGGCTTTTTCTCAAGGGACTAGCCAAGCCATTCATGTCTATTATGGTAACGGAATAGAAATCTTAAATGGATCAACAGTAGACTTTGGTTCGAGTACCATTGTAGAATTTACTATAACAAATGTTCCAACTACTAGCGGAAATCCGTCTCTTGTTCTTAGTAATCCAGAGGTAACAATAACTGGTACCGACTTTATGTTGTTGAATAGGCCAGGTTTTAATATCAAAAAAGATAGTCCTTCGACCTTCAAAGTCAGAAAATTAAACACACAATGTGGGTCTTTTACGGGTTCCGTATTGACAATTCATTCAAACGCTAAGAATTATCCAGAATTTTCATTTATACTTTCTTATAGCAATAAGCCATCCATTTCCGTATTGGGCGGATCGCCTACTCAAACGGTTCCTAATGGTCAAACTGTGGCCACATCTACTAACGGAACGCTGTTTGGAACACAGACTGTAGGTAATTTCGCGACTAGAAATTATATAATCACGAATACAGGGACTTGTCCTTTGGATTTGGGGGCTCTTACATGTTTTGGTTATAATCCTATTACAGGAGTACAATCTACTGACTTTGCTATTGTTGTTGCTCCAACACCTTATCCTTCTGCCGCCGGCACGCCGTCAAATAATATAATTCAGCCGGGAGCTAACTCTTATTTTGTAATAAGATTTTTGCCGCTTTCACCAGGGATAAAGTATGCCGTAATTAGCATACCTAGCAATGACACCAGTAAAAGTCCGTATACTTTTGTGGTTAGTGGTGAAGGTTACAACCCTAATATCAATGGACCTGGAGGAGGAAATCCGGACTTCAGATTGTGGCTAAAATCCAATAGAGGAATAAGTTCAGGAAGTGCAGTAACGACAAATTATGCAGTTTCACTTTGGAAAGACTTAGGGTCAACCGGGAAGGACGCATCACAAACTACTGCTGCTAATATGCCTACATTTCTAGATGATACGAGCAATAATATTAATTACAATCCTGTTGTCAAATTTAAGAATGACGCAACTACTAATCAATTTATGTATAACATTGATAATGGTTATTACACACATGAGACATTTGTCGTTGTTCAGCCAGATGTAACCATTGATGGATCAACTGCACCTATGACCATTATATCAGGGACCTCTGCGGCAAATCCTTCCTACCCAATAGTGACGGGGGAACATACTGGAATTGGTCTTGGAAATTTCACCTCACGTTATGCAAATGAGCGTGTGTGGTTTGGCCAATGGCAAGAAAATGTAGGGAATCATTATAGTGTAGCCGACAGTTCAGGAGATTATTCCATTGCTGGAATTATCAACACTCGCAATAAAACCATCACAGCTAGTGACGGTGTTGAAATGCTGTTCAATACTAATATTAAAGGGGCGATTACCAATACAGTAGCCTTTGCTAACCTGGGATTTACTGACACTAGCGTAACTCCTAATTTATTTAAAGGAACACCTTATAACATTGGTAAAAACATCAATAGCGGTGGTGCAAATGGAAATTTAAACGGAAGAGTAGCAGAAATTATCTCTTATGCTTCACGAGTTTTAGATGGGAATAGACCTAAAATCGAATCGTATTTGGCCATTAAATACGGTATTACCCTAGGAATTAATGGTACGAGTACTAATTATCTAGATTCTGCCGGCTCAATTATATGGAATACAACTACAAATGCGGGATTTAATTATAACATTGCTGGAATAGGTAAAGATGTGGCTTCTGATCTATACCAAAAACAATCCAAAAGTAGTAATGATGTCAATGCATTGACTATCGGATTGGGAGTAATTGCTACAACTAATAATGGTAATATAAATCAGTTTAAAAAAGACCGCGATTTCCTAGTGTGGGGCTCTGATAATGGTACTTTTGCCATAGCAGGGAGCAACACAGTTACCATTGCTCCAGGAATTACGACTACTGCCAACCGCATTAATAAAAAATGGAAAATTGTAGAAACTAAGAATGATGTCGATGGTGATGTAGGAAATGTTTTTGTAGGAATACCTGAAACTGCTTTTTCTAATTTACCTAAAGCTGTTACTGAGGAATACGTTTTAATTGTAGCGGATAATTCAAATTTCACAAATTCTGATATAATTGATATTATTCCACTTAAGATTAGTAAAGATGTATATGGTAATCCTATACTAGATAAGCAAGGAACTGCAAGTTATCAAACATGGTATGATTTTGATGGAACCAAGTATTTTACACTTGGAGTAGCGCAAAGAAATGAAGTTAAGCAATTAGTAAATATCACCGGAAGTACTACGGATAAAGACTTCTTAGTTGGGGAATATGCATTAAATCTAAAGAGTGGTGCTTTTACTGTGGGTTGCTGGATTAGAAATGATGGTGCCAGCACTGCTTATAGGACGATTTTTGGAAAAGGAAATGAGTTGCAAATTCGATTGAATGCCGCGCATAAGGTTGAGGCTTGCTGGGATGGTGTTCCACGATTTACCTCTCTAACGGCTGTGGCTGATGGCAAATGGCATAATGTAGTAGCCGTTTACTATTATGGGGCAGCAGATTTATATATTGATGGGGTAAAAGACAATGCTAGTTTTAATTTACAGAATCCTTCTCCTAATTTTAACAGGTTCTCTGTAGGAGCCTTGTATGTCGACAAAAACAATATCATCAATCCATTTCTAGGTGAAATTGACCAAATAAATATTTGGGATATGGCATTAACATCTAATCAAATAAATTATTTGATGAATCAGGAGATGGAAAAATATTCTGATGGTAAAGTCAGCGGTAAAGTGTTACCACAAAGCATTACCAAAAATGAATTTAAAACGGTTGATTGGTCGTTACTTGTCGCGTACTATGACTTCAATGTTTTTTATGGTACCACTGTCGAAGGTTTGACTGGTGAGCGAAATTTTTTGAGGATTAAATATTTAAATAAAAATAAACAGTTACTTAGTACGCAGACGGCTCCTCTACCATATGAAACTATAGCTGATGGCGCATGGAGTTTACCTGCTACCTGGAAAAATGGGGATGTGCAAACAATTCCAAATGATATTTCTGTAATCAATAATAGCAAATCTGTTAATGGAAATATCGTAAATATCAAACACAATATTACTTCCATAGGAAACAAAACGGTCTTAGGGTTATTTGTTGAAGGGACTGATGCTACAACTTATAAAACTCTGACAGCAGCATCTTCTTCAGGGTTGCAAACTGACGGAACCAAAATTGAAGTTTCTCATTATTTAAAATTAGATGGATTAATTGACTTAAAAGGCCGCTCCCAATTAGTACAGAGCCTTGATAGCGAACTAGACCCAACGAGTAAAGGCTTTATAAAAAGAGATCAACAGGGAACTGCTAATAAATTTAATTATAATTACTGGTCATCCCCAGTAGGACCAGTAGATTCAAGTTTTAATAATAAAAATTACACGATTACTGGTGTTTTTAAATCTGGAACCACATCAACTCCTACTGATATAAACTGGGTAGCAGGCTTAGATGGAAGTACTTCACCATTAAGTTTAGCCAGATATTGGTTGTTTAAATTTGAAAACGGTACAGAATATGCCGATTGGGTACATTTTGATGAAACACAGGAGATCCGTCCGTCTCAAGGATTTACTTCAAAAGGGGATGGGGCTAACACTACAACTCAGAATTATACATTTGTGGGAAAACCTTACAATGGACCAATAAATGGCAATTCTGTTTTGGCGGATAACTTATTTTTGGTAGGAAATCCTTATCCTTCGGCTTTAGATGGTTTTAAATTTATTAAAGATAATATTAAACCTAATATTTTAATTACTGGAGAAAATATTGGTGGATACAACACTACTGACGTAATTGATGGAACCCTATATTTTTGGCAACATGCGCCCGATAACAGCACCCATTTTTTAGCTGGTTATACAGGTGGATATGCTACATTGACTTTAACAGGTTCTGTTGGTCCAGAAGTTCCACTAGGGATTGCTGGCTTGGGAAATGCTTCTAAATTACCATACCAGTACATTCCTGTTGGTCAAGGATTTTTTGTATATAGAGATGCAAGTAGTACAGGTTCGGGAGATATTGTATTCAATAATAATCAGCGTTCTTTTGTTAAGGAAAATGATATTGATGATTTGTCTGCTCCAATTTCTAATACTTTGTTTAAATTTAGTCCTAAGAAAAAGACAGAAATAACTACTGTTGATCGCTTTACAGATAATTCTAATGATCCGGTTTATAATGATTATAATCCAAAAATCAGGTTAGGCTTCAATACCGCTAATAATCATCACAGACAATTGTTGATTGGGTTTATGAATAATGTAGCAACTGATGGTTTGGATTTAGGGTATGATGGTTATCAAATAGATACACAAACCAACGATTCCTATTTTCTGATTAATGATTTGGAATACACTATTCAAGGTGTTGGTGCATTTGATGTTAGCAAAGCATATCCGGTAGGTGTAAAAACGGATACAATGGGTAATGTTCAGTTTGTCATTGATAGTGCAGAATTTTTGCCTGCAAATCAAAAAATATATATACACGATAAGGAAACGGCAATTTACTATGATATCACTAACAAAGCAGCTGAAGTCAATTTGCCTGCGGGAACTTATAATACTCGTTTTGAATTGACTTTTCAAACAGACAAATCACTAGCTGTAAAAGAAAACGAATTGCCGGAATCAATGCTGATGATTTACAATAATGAGGTAAAAAAGAAATTGTTTGTTAGTAAAAATCAATCAATTGATATCAAAGAAATTTCAATTTACAATATCATTGGTCAACAATTAAGCACTTTGAAAAAAGTACCGAATCTTAATACAATAGAAATTCCATTTAATGTTCAACGCGGTGTATATTTAATCAAAGTAATTACCGACAAAGGGATAATTAGCAAAAAAGTAATAAAGGAATAATTTAAAATTTATTTAAGAGGAGTTTGGAGTTGATTTTTGAATCATTTCATAAAATATGATGAGATAGTATTCGATGTTTTTGGTACTAAATTATTTTTACAAAATGTAACTCAAATTTCTGGAATAACTCTGGGAATACATTAAGGTATAGTTATAGCAATAGAAGAAGCGGATGGCTATAAGATATTGGGTTCTATAATTACCTAGCCAAGTTTATATATAAGAATAGATCTGTCCGGTCTTTTATAGATAGATTAAAAATGTATGGAGTTAAATATAATTTTAAAATTGTGTTCAAATAAGTAGCAATAATCCATTTTGCTTGAGATGTGTCTTGCAATTAATATAATTGATAGTAGTTGCTTCATATAAATGTATGCCATACTAGTTTAGCTTTGGGTATAAACAATTGTTTTATTAAGATAATTACCCATAAAATTTTATATAAATTCTACATTAATGCACGCTATTTATTCGTAAATTAGCATTGGCTATTGCCAAAATTATTAACTAATAGAAACTATTATGAAAAACTTAGGCCTTTTTTGTTTGCTGTTGACTTGTGTTGGACTCCAAAGTTGTAAAAATAATCAAAGTGAAAAAATCATTGAAGCTAAGAAAGCCGAAGAACCAATGTCCGTACAGTGTTACAAGGCGCTTTATGAGCAAGATACACTTGATTTGAAAATAAACACTTTCAAAAATGGAGAAATAACAGGTAATATGGAGATGACAATTGCTAACATGCCGAAAAAGGTTGGTGAAATCGTCGGAGAATTTCGTGGTGATACTTTATTTGCCAGTTATACGTTTACCCAGGGCGGTTATAAAGAAAAAACGTATAAAAACCCAATGGCATTTCTAAAGCGAAACAACCAACTTATCTTAGGTAATGGGAAAATACAAACAATGATGGGAGCCTCTGATTTTGCTAAAGGCGAGCCTATCGATTTTGAGCGTGTGAAATATAAATTTAGTGCTGTTGACTGCAATGAGAAATAAAAAACAAACAGGGGAGAGCAATCTCCCTTTTTTAGTTTTTGCTCAGGTTTATGTTGATAAAATTATAGAAGAAAAGTTCAAAAATTTACTTTACCATATAGTTTCATTTGTGTTTTATAATTAAGGACTATGTAAATCGCAAAAGAAAATGCCATCCCAAAAAGAATGTATTGCACTCTTTCTAAAAGCAAGGATGCTGTGGCAATACCAAGTACGATTAATGTATTTATTATCCTATATTTGCCATTTTCCGGTACATTGATTGCATATGCGGTTTGTTTTCCAATATATAGTAACAACATTCCTGAAATCGCTAAAATTCTAAATTCAAACAAATTTAAATCGTTAAGGATCGCATGCCTTATTGTATTAGCGAGTAAGGCAAACGACATATAAACTAATAATTGTGAGTAGATAATACCAGTTCCATATTTATCTCTTTTACTTTCAATCAATAAGTTTAACGAATCAAAATAAATCCACCAGATCATAGCGATTATCGAAAAGCCTACCAGTCCAGTGGCAATAGTTAAAATAGTCCAATCTACTTTAGTAAGACCCGATGTCAATGATGCTATAGACTCACCTAAAAGTACAATGGCTAATAACCCTATGCGTTCTACTAAATGTTCTTTATCCACTGGTTTTGTAGAATTTTTAGAATTAAGAGTAGTCTGAATAATAATAATTTCTATAATAATGCTGAAGGTTAGCAGTAATGCAGCTATTTTAAATGAGAAAAATATGCCAGATAAAGCAAGCGTCGTTCCAAAAGCCAATACCCCAATAATTCGACCGTTGATTGATCTACCTTTTATTTTCTGAATATCCTTAGCGTATAGTCCAGCAGTTATTATTTTTGCTATTCCATACACCATTAAAAAAACTGAATAGTTATTGTCAATTCCAGAATCGATGGTCGTAGATAAAATTATAAGAACAAACATAATGAGCAGCGTAAATATTCTATGGAACCGACTATCATTATCAAACCTATTTGAAAACGAGGTGTGCAGTACCCAAATCCACCAAAAAGGTAAAAACAATATAATGAATGTTAAAAATACTCGACTGTCTAATTCATTGTTATGAGTGTGGGCGAAGAGATGCGTCACCTTTCCCAATGCCACAACGAAGATTAGATCAAAAAAGAGTTCGAGCCAGGTTGAGTGTCGAGTTTCATTTAAGTACATTGAATTTTTCATAAGCTGTCTTGCAAATCTAAGTGATAAAAAGGTTGAGAGGCTTTTTATATTTTTTTCGCTTAGACAAAACTAAGTTATGAAAATTTATTGGTCTAATTTAAAATAGTTAGTTAAGCGGATAAAATGCAACGACAATTTGTAAGCTTATAAAAGGAGTGTTTTCATATATTTGAATATTAAAATATTATCTTTAGGAACCAATAAAAATTCAATTCCTGAAAACTGAAGTGAAATTTGAATAGTTTATTTTTTTTGTCAGTTTTAACAGAGAGTTTCGTCTATACGTTTATGTATACAATAAAGGATTATTCTACAACTACTGCCGTCCTGCTTTTTGCTCAAAGTGAAAAGATAGAAAGTGGTTTAAAACCAATTGCATCTTGTTCAAAGCAAAACGTATTATTGTGGAAAAAAATGAATGGTAATGTTACAAAACTTATTCAAAAATCCAAATTACCTTATTTTGTTTCAGATGAAAATAGTCAAGTTGGCACCACTTTTGGAGAAAAAATAACGCATGCTATCCAAGCCGTTTTTGTTAAAGGTTTTGCAAAAGTTATTGTCATTGGAAATGATTGTATTGAATTGAAAGTACAGCATTTGCTTCAAGCCGAAAAGGATTTAAAAACCAATGATTTAGTTATTGGTTCCGATTATTCCGGTGGCGCTTATTTAATAGGTATTTCAAAATCGGAATTTAATGCCGATTTATTTGAAACTTTGCCTTGGCAAACAAAAGGGGTTTTGACAGCTTTACAAACACTTTACAAAACGCAATCAATCGCTTATCTTGCTTGTTTGAATGATTGCAATGACGCTTTTGATTTTAAAAAAGCTACTCATAAATTATCATTCTCCGATGCTTTTAGAAAAATACTTCTTTCTTTTTTGTCCATAAATAAAATTCAAAATTATTTTGAAATAGGATTTTTTTCCTATGATTATCATCCTTTGAACTTTAACAAAGGGTCGCCTGTTAGCTCATCAACTTCCGTTTAAAACTTTTTTAAATTAATTATTCAAGCCAAATGAAGCAATTTTATATTTGGGCAGTGCTGTTTGTATCAACAATAGCGATGGCTCAACAAGATTTAACCGTTTCTGTTATTGATGCAGCAACACAAAAACCAGTTTCTAATTTATCCATAGTTTTAGTAAATAAAAGTAGAAACCTACACTTAATTCAAAGTTCAAACATACAAGGTAAAGTGATTTTTAGAAACTTGGAAGCGCTTGATGGGTACCAAATCATTTCTGAAGGAAGTCAGGATTTTGCTGCCCAGAGTTCTGATTTTATCAGTATTCGTTCCAATCAAAATCCAAATGTGACTTTAATTTTAAGAAAAAGGAACGCACAACAATTAGATGAGGTTGTAATTTCTACTGGTTCGACTTCCAAAATAAATCGTCGTGATGCCGAAGTTTCTTCGGAACTAAAAGCTGCTGAAATTCAAGAAATTCCAGTTGAAGGTCGAGATATTACGCGGGTTTTGTATCGATTACCCAATGTTTCGCAAGCCACAGGATTTTATCCGGAAGCGCCCAACGTGAGTATTAATGGAATCAATGGTTTATTTACCTCCTATTTGATTGACGGATTAGACAATAACGAACGATTTCTAGGAGGTCAAAAGTTTGCCATACCATCCGGTTTTGTAAAAGATATTACCGTTTTGACCAGTAATTTTTCGGCAGAATATGGCTTGACAGGAAGTGGAATCATCGATATTACGCCTCGTTCCGGTTCTAACGAATTGCGAGGAGAAGCTTTTTTTATTACACGGCCTGGACCCACCATTGATGGACATTCTTCATTTGCGCAACGTGATTTGTCAGGGAATCAAGTTAAAGATGGTTTTGCTAGATATCAAGCAGGTGGCGGAGTTGGTGGAGCTTTTGTAAAAGATAAGACGTTCTATTATTTCAATTTTGAACATACTACTGATATAAAAGATAATTTATTGAATGTTCCTGCTTTGGGTGTGAATGAAACGGTAAGAGGAACCAATACGTTTAATTATTTTTCTTCTAAAATAGACCAAAATTGGAACAAGAATTTCAGAAGTTCGATTCGTGCCAATGTTGGTTTAGTGGATATCGAGAGACAAGGCGGAGGACTTGAAGGAGGCGTTGCTTTTCCATCTTCGGCTAATACGCAAAAGAGAAATAGTGTTTTATTGGCTTTGAAAAACTCATATAGTTTTGGTAAAATAAGTGGAGAAACTAACATTCAATACAGTCATTTTAATTGGGATTATGCCAATCCTCAGAATGTGAAAGACCCACAAGTAGTGGTTTTAGGAACTAATGATGAAACGTTAGCTGTTTTAGGCCATCCAGGATATTTGTTTAAAGCTGTTGAAAATACAGTTCAAATACAACAAAAAATCAAATACTATTTAGATAATCATACTTTGAAAGGGGGATTGAATTACATTAGAGGGAATCATGATCTGTTTGGTGGTGGGAATCCTAATGGAAATTATACTGTTAAATTGACACAATCTCAAATTGATGCAATAAATAATAGTGGTGTGGGAAGTAGTTTGTCTTTTGATGATATTCCATCAAATGCGACGGTCGTAAATTATAATGTAGAATTGCGTCCCGCTTCTTTTGGAACGCATCAAGATATATATTCCGCTTATGTGGAGGATTTATGGTCTGCGACTGAAAAACTAAATATTACTCTTGGATTGCGGTATGATTATGACAATTTGTCTAAAGGAGGAAGCAACAAAGGGGATAATAACAATCTGGCTCCCCGATTTAATTTTAATTATAAATTAACCAATAACAGCAGTTTTCGCGGGGGTTATGGGATTGCTTACGACAAAATTAATTATGCAATTTATAGTGATGCCTTGCAACAAAACACAAAATCAGCAGATTATAGAAAGCAATTGCAACAATTTATAACCTTAGGAATACTGCCCGCAAATACTAATCTGGATGCGATTACTTTCAACGGAAACATATCAGCAAGTGAACCAAATGTTACCTATTTACAAGGACCAAGTGGCGACCAATTGCAAGCGCAACGAGAAGGAGTTTTTTCTAATGAAAGACGTATTTTAAATCCGAACGGGTATAACAATCCTTATTCTCAACAGTTTTCATTGGGATACCAACTACAAGTTGATGAAAATAAATTGTTTTTTGTTGATTTAGTGCATAATCGCGGGGAAAATTTGTTTCGTTTGAGAAATTTGAACGCTGCTGCTGAGTACACTGTTGATCCGAATAACGTGATTGTTAGAACACCATCTCAAGCGGACGCAACAAGACCTATACCAATCTCAAATGGAGTAGCAACTATTAATGGACAAACCGTGACAGGAGTGGCCAGAAATGTGGTTATTAGTGAAACAGAAGGGAAGTCAAGATACTATGCGATGAGTTTGAATTATCAAAAAGCTAGGGGAGAAGACAAGTATTCGTATCGTTTGAATTACACCTTATCTTCTTTAAAAAATGATACTGAAGACATTAACTTTAGAGCAATGGATGGGAATAATTACGGTAATGAATGGGGACCCTCGATAAACGACAGAACACACAATATTAACGGAATTTATAGCTATTATCCGTTTACTGCAACGACGTTAACTTTGGCTGGACTGTTACAAAGTGGTCAACCGATAAATCGGATTCCTCTTGGTTTTGGAACTACGGATTTGAATGGGGATGGTTCTGGTTTTAGTGATGCGTACCAAGGGAATAGCGACCGTTATCCTGGAGAAACCAGAAATAGCGATCGTTTGCCTTGGAGTACTACTTTTGATATTGGTTTGCAACATCAATTTAAAATATCGGGAAACAATAAAATCGAATTGCGTGCAGATATTTTCAATTTGTTTAATGCTGAAAATTTAAGTGGGTATAGCAACAATGCGACCCAAAGTAACCAAATTCAAGGTGGTTCTATGGCTAGTGGATTGTTTACGAAGCGAAATGCTTCGCCACCAAGACAGTTTCAATTTGGAGTGCGGTATTTATTCTAGAAATTTCAGTCCTGCAAGGTTGTGGAATTTCGCAGGATTTTGAACCTATGTTTTTTTTGCGTTAAGGATAGAAGTGAAAATCCTTTTTTGGGCTTTTTGGCCCAAAAAAGATTGCAGCGGATAGCCTGACCGCCTTTTTTTGGCGGAAACGCCCAAATTAATAACAATAAATTATGTTTATACTTAATGCCAGTGAGCCGAAAGAATTGGCTCAATATTTAAAAGAAAATCAATGGTTAGCTGATGCAGAATCTATTCTTTCGTTGACAAAGCCAGGGGAAGGAAATATGAATTATGTGTTGCGAGTTACTACTAATTTGCGAACATTTATCATTAAGCAATCTCGTGCTTACGTTGAAAAATATCCGCAAGTCCCAGCTCCAGCGGAACGTGTGATTACCGAAGCTGGTTTTTATCAAAAAATTGCCAGCGTGAACGCCGTTCAAAGTAGAATGCCTCATTTGTTGGGATTGGATACAGTAAGTAATATTTTGCTGTTGGAAGATTTGGGGAAATCCAATGACTACAGTGTTTTGTATGATTTGAAACAGCGATTGACCGCCGAAGAAATTACAGTATTGGTTTCTTATTTGAACGAATTGCACACTCGTTTTCAGAAAACGAAAATGGACGATGAATTGGCTAATTTGGAATTGAGAAAACTGAATTATGAACATATATTTAGATATCCATTTCTTGAAGAGAATGGGTTTGATTTGAATTCCGTTCAAATGGGTTTACAAGAATTAGCGCTACCGTACAAAAAAAATGCGGCACTAAAAAGCAAGGTGGAACTGTTGGGGTCTTTGTATCTTTCTAAGGGGAAATATCTACTGCACGGTGATTATTATCCCGGGAGTTGGTTAAAAACCGATGATGGCATTAAAATTATTGATCCGGAATTTTGCTACTTTGGTTCTAGAGAATTTGATTTGGGTGTTTTAATCGCCCATTTGTATCTGAGTCAACAAGATCTGCATTTAATAACTGTCATAGAAAAAGAATACGCTGCTTTTGCAGACTTAAATCCTGAAATTTTGAATGGTTTTGTAGGTGTCGAAATCATGCGTCGCTTAATAGGATTAGCGCAATTGCCATTACAAATGGAGTTAAATGAGAAAGGAAAACTGCTAGAATTAGCAAATCAATTAATAATGAAATAAAGATGAAAATTTATAAAATACTGTTTTTTCTACTACTGACAACTGGTATTACGGCACAAACCAAAGTTTGGTTCGACACTGATATCATGATTGGAATGCCAGATAAAGAAGCTCGTGAAGTTGATGATGGTATCACACTTATTATGGCACTCAAACAACCTCAAATTCAAATTGTGGGCATCAGCAATATCACCTATGTGGATTATGGTTTTGGGGTCATTAATAAAATTTTGAATTGGCACAACAAAGGAACCGCAATTCCGGTTTATAAAGGCTCGGCTTTCGCCAATGATTTAGGAACCGAAAATGATGGAACGAGAGCGTTGTACCAAGCATTGAAAAAAGAAAAACTCACTATTTTGGCACTTGGACCAATGACCAATATTGCGACTTTAGTCAAAAACCATCCTGACATTATTCCGCAAATTGATCGTGTGGTGATTTGTGCTGCCAGAACGCCCGGATTACTTTTTAATCCTGGCAACGGAAAATTAAATGTATTTGATTATAACTATGAATTCGATACCGCTTCCATGGATGTATTGTTGCATTCTACTATTCCGTTAGAGTTTGCAGGATATGATCCGAGTTCTTACACGCATATTGGGAAAATTGATTTAGCTAGTTTAGATTTAACAAATGAAGCAGATAAGTGGCTGTATGACATTGTGCAACCGTGGATGGAGTTGAACGAACGCTATTTTGGTGTTCGTGGATTCATACCTTTTGACTGCTCAACTTTGGGTATTGTAACCCATCCGGAATATTTTACTTATTATGAAAATATTCCCATAAAAGTCACCTATAAAAAGAACGATGCCTTAGCCATTCAACCAAATAAACCTTTTAAAAATTTTCTTGAGGTTTCCTATAAATTTAAAAGCCAAAAGAAGGTAAAATACGCCCGAAGAGCGTTGCAAGGATTTGAGGAAAAGATATTAGAAACGCTACGTGTAAAAAACTAACAAAACTTTAAGGTTTATTTTAAAACCAAAACTGGAAATAAGCCGTAAATTAGGAGAGATTAGGTTATAAGACGAGCAAGTTTACTAGAAGATGTAAAATCAGTAGTAGCAAAGTAGTTAGGAGATTAGATAAAACAAATAAAAGCAAACAAATGAAAATTAAATTAGCAAGTTACGTAGTAGTGTTGTTTACAATTATAAGTTGTAACGCGCAAACAAAGAAATTGTCATTAGAACCCAAGAAAGGGAAAGCAGTTGCTGTTTTTGCCGAGGGTTGCTTTTGGTGCAGTGAACACGTTTTTGAAGCTGTGGTAGGAGTTGACGAAGCAGTTTCTGGATATTCTGGAGGAAAAATAAAAAATCCTTCCTATGAGCAAGTGGGCGCTGAAAGGACAGGACATGCCGAGTCTGTAGCGGTCTATTATGACCCTAAAGTTGTTTCGTACAAAGAATTAGTGACTGTGTTTTTTGCCTCACAAGACCCTACAACACCAAACCAGCAAGGTCCTGATCGTGGTTCTTCCTACCGCTCGATTGCCTTTTATAAAAATGCAGCTGAGAAAAAAATTATTGAAGACAAAATTAAGGAGCTTACCGCCAATAAAGTCTTCGCAAATCCTATTGTTACCGAGGTTAAGCCCGTTTCTGATTTTTATGAAGCCGAGGGGTACCACCAAAATTATGTAAAAAACAATCCCAATCAGCCTTATGTAAAAGGGGTTTCATTACCGCGATACAACAAGTTTATAAAAACATACAAAGGAAAATTAAAACCAAATCATTAAAATTATGAAAATATATCAGCAAATCTTACTATTACCAGTAATCGCTTTTAGCTTTATGGCATGTATGCAAGCAAATAAAACAGATAAAGAAAGCGCAGCAGTAGAAACAACTATGCAGCAGCAACCCGCATTATCATTGACGGATACCTCTTTGAAGAAAGTTATAAAAACGGATGCACAATGGAAAAAGATACTCACGGACAAACAATATAATATTTTGCGAAAAAAAGGAACGGAGCGTCCTTTTCAAAATGAATTTAATGAGAACCATAAAAAAGGAAACTATTTTTGTGCGGCATGTAAATTGCCTCTTTTTGCTTCTGAAACAAAATTTAATTCAGGGACAGGATGGCCTAGTTTTTATGCTCCTATAAATAAAAATAGAGTTAAAGAAGTGGTGGACAAAAGCATGGGAATGGTGCGTGGCGAGATTGTATGTGCGCGTTGTGAAGGGCATTTGGGACATCTTTTTGACGATGGACCTCAACCAACCGGATTAAGATATTGTATGAATTCTGCAGCGATGTTATTCAAAGAGTCAAAATAAATAGTGGTTAAACGTTTAATTCAAAAAAGGGAGATTGTTTCAGATGAAACAATCTCCCTTTTTTATTATGTATTGTTAAGCTATTCGCTATAGAAAGCAACTAATAGTTGTGCCATTGCTAAAATATCATTGGCCTGAAAATTTGGCTTGTTGGATAAAGTGTATAATGATTGCCCTTCGCGGGCAATGAAGCCAGTAGATAAGCCAGCATGTGAGGCACCCGCTATGTCCCAACCATGTGCTGCAATCATTAGCATTTCTTGGGGAGTTGCCGCTAGTTTTTTTGCCGCCCATAAATAGGTTTCTGCTTCTGGTTTGTATTTTTTAAGACTATCGATGCTTAATGCTTGCTCAAAGTAATCGGTTAAATTTGAATTGAGTAACTGTTGTTTTAGCGCTTGTGGTGGGGAATTGGTCAATGTAACCAATCTAAAACCATGATCCTTCAAGAACTTTAATCCTTTCTCTACATCTGGGTAAGCTTGTAATGTTAAAATTGTTGAAAGGGCTTCTTTAATTTCATCCTCATTAACTTTTTTATTCATGGAGGTAGCTGCCATCGCTAATGTAGCTGCTGCAATTGTACCAAAGTCATGATACTCATTAATGCTATTCGATACAGTGGAGTAGAGCAGTAACATTCCAAACCAGATTCGGAATCCCTGCTCATTACCAAGTAGTGTATTAATGGACTTTTTTAATGGACTCATGTCTAGTAAGGTCTCATTTACATCAAAAATTATTACGGGTTTACTTTTTTGTATCGTCATTGCTTAAATTTTAAATTATTTGTACCATTTTTTAATGGTTTGTAGCGCGGGTTTTTCCTGCGGAGTATAATCAACACTATTTCTTTTTTCTTTATGATAAGCATCCGCATACCATTTCCAAGCATAACCCCCAGCAAACCAAGCCTTTTGTGTTAAGGTTTGAAATAAGGATTCATACGCATTGGCCTGCGCCAAATTATTAATGCTATTTTGATTTTCTGTCCAAGGTTCTTTGGCTGCTTGATCAGAGTTGCGATAGCCAAACTCTGTAAAGAGTATTTTCTTGCTTGTTTTTGCTTGAAGCTTTTCCATTTTTATAATGTATTTTTTCCAAGCTTCATTAAGATCAGATACTGCGGGGGTTTTAGCGTCAGACAAAGGAAAATAGGCGTCAATCCCGATGTAATCCAACTCATTCCAAAATGGTACTTTGTCAAAATCATCCCAATTTGCGGCATAGGTTAGTTTTCCGGAGTATATTTTTTTAATTTTCTGAATTAGCTGCAACCAGTATTTAGGTCGTTTTTCAACGGAATTTCCTAATTCAGTTCCGAAACAAAAGAGTTCGATGTTTTCTTTTTGGGCTAGTTTGGCAAAATCAAGAATATATTTCTCATAATCAGATTCCCATTTTTTCCACTCGGCATCCGTTGAAAAATCTAAATTCCCTGTATAAAAATTGTGGTTTATCCAAAGATGAGGTTTTAGCATTACTGTCATTTTATAATCATGGGCGATTTGATTACTAGCTTTGATTCCTTCGGTTCTTTCTCCCCACCATTGTCGTTTATTATTGTAGTGGACCGAGGCATCATCTACATCAACAAAAGCGTATGGAATTAAAGATATCGAATTAATATGATTCGCTGTCAATTCATCAAAAGTGGTGTTTTTTAATTCCTTGATTGGCGCGACCAAATTCATTCCTTTATATTCTAGTTTGGTTTTATCAGGTGACTCGGTAGTAGTAGAGGAGTGATAGAAAGAATATCCGCTCACAATTATCAATAAAAGTAGAGCTAGTATAAAAAAAGCTTTTTTCATAACAGTAAAGTTAATTATTAAAAAAGGGAATACTAATTTCTACATGAAATTTAAGATTTTTTTGCAGGTTTTAAAATCGGTTTATTTTTTTACGGAGTACCAAATTCCTTTTTAAAATAAATTTCACCGTTTGTATTAAAGCTAATAACAAGAAAAGAATCATAAAAATAGGGTTAAGGTAAGTACTCATTTTGATATGATTTGCTACTATTAAAAATTGTCCAACATGCGCAAAAACAAACATCCCTAAACTAGTTCCCAGAAGAGCTCCTAGGACAAATTTATTGTTAGTCATTTTATTGGTATCTAGTTTAGCCGTTCTAAAAAGGTAGATATAAATTCCGGACCAATAGGGCCACTGGATAAAATTTAAACTATTTAAAAATAGTGCTAAAAGAAAAGGATATTGTGCCAGTTTAAATTGAGATACATTACTATTTTCATGATTATCTGTAGTAGTAATGAAGTATAAGCCAATTGCTAAAAGGAATATAATGGTGAAAAGGTCAATGAGTAACAGTAATTTTTCTTGATTAACGAGCCAGCGCGCTATTTTATTTACTGTTGTCAGTACAAAGTATTGGATAGAAATAATTCCTAGAATAAAGGCGAGTGATGCCCAATTTCCTTGTTCCAATAAAATTTGTAAGCTGATAACGTTGATGTATCCTAAGGGTAATGCACCAATTAAACTGATTAAAAAACCTAGTAAAAGCGAATTCTTTTTGGAAAGTAAGTCAGCAATCATTTTCATGTTTTTATACACTGGTTTCTAATAAAGGTATAGACACGATTATTACTAATTCCTGACAAATTAAAATAGCTTAGATTTTTTTAATCTCTTCAATAATTTTATTTTTCTTGTCCTCGTCTAATGTTGAATATTTTTTGTAGGAGTCAGTTGCAAACCATTTCCCTATGAGGTCTTCGAGTAATTTGGATTGTTTTTCATAAGCATTGCAAGTTCCACACATGGCTTTGTGCGCTTGTAATTGCACTTTTTCTTTTAAAGTCAAAGGAGTGAACATTTGTTTGTCGATTAACTCTGTTGTCTTTTTGCAGGGTCTCAACAATATTCTCATTACTGTATTCATTTTCTTCGAATATTAAAGTTTGATTAAACCCATTTTAATTCTAGACATTTTTTTAAAAGTAGCTTAGATCGATGAACAATCTGCCAATAATTAGACGCAGTAATTTCTAATTCCTGACAAATGGTTTCTGTTTTTTTTTCGCTTAAATATTTGGAGGTTACGGCTAATTTCCATTTCTGTGGCAGGTCTTCCATACATGCTTCCATCACCGAATTAAAATCAGGATTGTCTAATAATTCCTCTTCTTGTTCCCAAACGGCATTGATATCATTCGTTTTCCAGCAGCCATATTTATTGAAAAGTCCATCAGAAATTTCATAACCACTATTTTCGGTCAAACTGAAGTTTTTCTTTGTAGTTCGCGCAGTCAATCGGTAATAGTCAATCACTTTATTGTTGAGTATAGAAAACAACCAGGTCTTTGGTTGGCTTTTTCCTTGAAAACTATCTATTTTATGAAATGCAGCCAAGAAAGTATCCTGTACCAGATCTTCGGCAACTTCTTTGGAAGAAGTTTTAAAAAATGCCCAAGAATAGAGTTCATCACTAAATTGATTGACCCATTGCTCTAAAACGGATTTTGAATTTTCTTTTATCAGGTCCATTAATTTTGCCTATTTGGTTAAAAATCCAAATATACTCTTTTTTCCGACCTTAAAATCTTACTTTTTTCATAAAAAAGGAAAAGGAAAACCGTACTATATTCGATAGCAATTAACCAATAATTTTCCGAGAATTCGGTTTTTGAGTAGGCGCTATAGCTGAGAATTATTGTGTAGCTCCATAAAAGAGGGTATTTGTAGGATGTAAAAACACCAATCAAAATAAGGTTGATTACATACCAGGGATGCACTGTCGTGGAAGTGAAAAAATAGACAGTCAAAACTAATAACATGCTGTTGAACAGTGTGACACTATTTTTGTTTTTCTCTTTTAAACCTTGGAAAGCAATATAAGCAACCATAAAAACAGGAATGATTTTTCCACTGATATGAATGATGTTGTATCCAGTTATCCAGAAACCAATCTGACGGATAATGTAATAGATACTGGCGTTGAATTCAAAATTAGTAAACCACAATCCAATGGTTTCGCTATAATTCTGAATTAATTCTTTCGAAAGAAAGGGGAGGAAGAGCAACACATTTACACCAATAACAATAGTGTAAAACCAAATAGCCTTTTTCCATCCTAATTTTCTAAAATAGAGAGGCAAAAGTAATAATGGGAGCAATTTCACAGAAATAGATAACGCCAAAATTAAGGCAGCTAATTTCCATTTATTTTGATCTAATAGGTACATTGCGCAAACAAAAAAGAAAAGCATGATTCCTTCAAAATGCAAATTGCCGGTTAGTTCTATAATTATCAATGGATTTAATATATACCAAAAAATACGGTGCTTCTCCATTCCTAAGCGGACAAGTAATTTACCACCAAAATAAAACGTCCCAAAATCGGCAGCAATAATAAGGAGTCGCATACCTATTGCTGTTACCAGTATAGATTGCTGACTAAAAAAGGCCGCAACAGCAAAAAATAATTGGTTTACGGGTGGATAATTAGAATAATGTCCTGCGCTCAAACTTCCCATTCCTTGATACAATTCATCGGCATTCGGAATAATAAAGGTGCTTTGATTGATTAAGTCTTTCGGCAACTGCAAATAGGGATTTATATTTTCAAGGATAAGGTTTCCATCCCATATAAAGCGAAAATAATCTTGAGATAAATTGGGTAAAGACAAAAGAAAAACCAAGCGAAATACCATTGCTGCTCCAATTAAAAAAGGGAGATTGTCTTTCTGCAATTTTATAATTTGATAAAAAGAGACAAACAAAAAACTATAAGAAAGCAGTAAATAGAGGAAATCGGTTCGTTTTAAAACATAAGCGATATAGGCATAGATTAGAGTGCTTAATGCTAGAAAGCCATAGGACTTTATGTTCTTTGAAGAATTCAAACTCATTTATTGATTTGTATTGATTTGACAAATACAAAACTAAAACCGAGGAAAAGCATTAAATGTAAAGCAATCAAGCTGTAATCATTTAATCGAAAAGCACTATACATCGCAAAAATAAAGTAGAGGATCAATATTCCTTCAACAATGATGTTTTTTGAAATAGTATCTGAAATATAGCTATTCTGTTTCCATTTTTCTTTAAATCCTTCGATATTCAATTTTGGAGTACGCACGAATTCGCTTTTCTTACCCCACAAACCTTCTAATACTGCGATGGAGTTGTGAAATGAAAATCCCATAGCGATGGTATAAAATGTGATGAATAAAGCAATATATGTTAGAAAATTTTTAAAACCGCCTCCATGAATACTTTTGTATGTCGCCCAGTAACTAATAAAAAAGAGGATGGACGTAATGACAAAAAAGACTAACAAGTCAAAAACTTTTTCAAATTGCGAGAACTCATTTTTGATATACAACATAGGTACACTTAAAACGGCCATTGTAAAAATAGCCAGAAACATAGTGCTGTTCAATAAATGCAACATTCCATGAGCTTTTGTTTTGAATCCAATAGATTTTGATTGTAGAACGCGAGTGGCATTCTTGCTAAAATTTTCGGCGCCTCCTTTATTCCACCTAAACTGTTGGGATCGGGTGGCACTAATAATAGCAGGTAATTCAGCAGGTGTAACTACATTTTCTAGATATTTGAATTCCCAGTTTTTTAACTGAGCGCGATAACTCAAATCCAAGTCTTCGGTCAGGGTATCACTCTCCCAGTTCCCCGCATCAAGGATGCATTGCTTTCTCCATACTCCAGCAGTTCCATTAAAATTGATGAAATGCAATTTAGAATTTCGTCCCACTTGTTCTAAAGTGAAATGAGCATCTAAAGCAAAAGCCTGAATCCTTGTCAAAACCGAATAATTGCGGTTCAGGTGTCCCCAGCGGGTTTGAACTACTCCAATTTTTGGATTTTTAAAATAAGGAATCGTTTTATAAAGCCAGTCTTTTTGAGGGACAAAATCAGCATCAAAAATAGCGATAAATTCTCCTTTGGCGCTGTCCATACCTTCCTTCAAGGCTCCTGCTTTAAAACCGTTTCTTTTGGTGCGTCTAATGTGCTTTATGTCCAGTCCAGACTCTGAAATTTGCTGGATTAATACTTCTGTTTCTAGAACACTATCGTCAGTGCTGTCATCAAGAACTTGAACTTCTAATCGGTTTTTTGGATAGTCCATTTGTGCGATTGTAGTTAATAAGCGTTCCACTACATACTTTTCGTTAAAAATAGGAAGTTGAATGGTTACATAGGGAACTTCGCTGGCATTTGAAAGGTCATATTGTATAGACTGATCAGTACTCTTTTTACTTTTTAAATAATTCAGCAGTAAGTTAAAATTGGCTAAACTATAGAAAAATAAGAGCAAAATCGAAATGCCATATAGAATTACAATAATATAAGTAAGTAGTAACATATTATTTAAATGCGTATTTAAAAATCCAGCCTATTATTTTTATTCCAGCCATAATGCTTCCTTTTAAAGTACCTGATACTTTTGAAACTCCTATTCTATTTTTGTAGCGTACAGGAATTTCTACGTAAGACATTTTTTGTTTTAGAACTTTAAGCTGCATTTCGACTGTCCATCCATAGGTTTTATCTTCCATATGTAAGGCGACTAATTTTTCATATTTAATGGCTCTAAAGGGACCTAAGTCAGTAAATGTAGCATTAAAAAAGTTTTTCATTAACGTTGTTGCCAACCAATTTCCAAAAATCTGCTGTGGTGTCATCGAATGTTTTTCCCTTAGATGGGCTACTCTGGCACCAATAACAAAATCAATACTATCATTCACGATGGGAGCAATGATTTGAGTTAATTCCTCCGGATAATCAGAATAATCTCCATCCAAAAAAACAATAATATCTGGCTTCTTTTCTAGCTGAGCAATGTATTCCATTCCTTTGAGACAAGCATAACCGTACCCTTTTCTATTTTCAGATAGTACTGTCGCTCCAGCATTCTTCGCTACATGAATCGTATTATCTGTAGAATTATTGCTGATAACAATTATTTCCGAAACGCTGTTAGGAATATCTTTAATGACATGCCCTATGGATTTTTCTTCGTTATAAGCAGGAATAATTACTTTGATGTTCTTCATATTGTGTTTTGAGTCTTTTTACATAAAGACTGATTACTTGGGCGAAAATAAGGATAAAAAAAAAGGAGATACTTATTTTTGGTTAATTAAATCCATTAAATCGACATCGTTTCCTAGCAGAATTTCATTCGAATTGATTCGGCCTGCTGGTGTATCATTTTCTAATTTCAATACTCCTCTAGGACATACTGCCGCACATATACCGCAACCTACGCAGGAAGAACGAACAATGTTTTCTCCTTTTTCAGCGTAACTGCGAACATCAATCCCCATTTCACAATAAGTAGAACAATTACCGCAAGAAATACATTGACCACCATTAGTAGTTATTCTAAATTTTGAAAATAATCTTTGTTGTAAACCTAAAATTGCAGCCATGGGGCATCCAAAACGACACCACACCCGATTTCCAAAAATAGGATAAAATCCTACCCCAATTACGCCACTAAAAATCGATCCTATTGCGAATGCATACCATTCTCTTAGCGAATTAGTATTTATGAATAATATGTTTTCATTCCCCGAAAAGTAATTAATTAATATAGCACCAATAATGATAACCATTAGGGTCAGTAGCGTGTATACCGCATCAGTATCCAATTCTTTTCTTTTAAATATATAAATAGCACTTGTGAATAGCGATAGAAATACTACCACCCCCCAAATGAATTGATTGCGGGTTACTAAACTCAATTCAGGATTTGTAGATAAAAAAGAATAGATCACTGCAATTGTCATAATCAGAGAAAAAGCCAAAACAGAATGAATTAACCAGCGCTCAATTTTCCAGGATGTTGCAGTCTTACTGGATAGATGTCTAAAACTATCTCCGGCAGTTTCGGCCAGACCACCGCAACCACAAACCCAAGAACAATACCAACGTTTTCCATAAAAATAGGTCAGAATAGGGGAGATGATAAAAATCATAGCTATCCCGAATAGCAACATGAACATGCCTAAATTGCCTCCTTGAAGCATATTCTTTAAATGCCAGTCATTGAAAAAATAATAATTTAGTGGCCACATGTTTTTCAAATCCTTGGCAAAATAAGCTTTCTCAGGATTCAATTTTTCGAGTATTTCAGGAATTAAGAAAGCAAATCCCAACTGAAAAAACATAACCGAAATCGTACGTACTAACTGATACTTATTATGAAGGTATTTTAAAATAAACTTATAGCCCAATCCCAGAATGGCAACGGTATATAATGTTCCGTACACAAACCATTGGCTAGCTGCTTTTCCATTTAAAATGTAACTTAAAGGATCAAAAAACCCAACAATTCCAGTGTTTGTTCCGCCGTCTTGATTCAGTCCTAAATATTTTGGAAACCAGTACAATACAATATAAAAAGAGGTTAGTATAATGCCCGTCATCCAAGCCCAACTTCCTTTATTAGTAAAGTTTTTATGCCACACGCCGTTGTTTTTTATTCCCTCTGGTTGGTTCAGGTAAGTTCTATTGGCATAGACAACAATTCCGGTAAAAATGGCAACGATAGATCCTGCTAGCCAAAATCCTTTATTAGGGAAAGAAACATTAAATAAGGCTAATGTCATAATGAAGAGGCCTAGTAACCCAAGTGTAATACCTAATTTCTGGATTCCATCAATCTGCTGGTTCTCGTGAGAGGCGATGGATATATTTTTAACTGATTTGCTCATTTTATATTGTTTTTACACTAACGAATTGGCTAATAAATTGCTTTTGGATTTCTTCGGTATGAGAAGTAAATAATTCTGGGTCAAAATTAGCTTCAGCCAAATGATGAATAACATAATCTACCTTTTCTTTGTTTGTCAGGACTTTGTCAAAGAACTCGTGACGCATCCGTATCCCAAAAGTATTGATTCCTAAAAAAGTTCGTTCTTTTTTGTCAAATGAAATCCGGATTGCTTTTTTACCCGATTTATGTTCCCAGTAGAACTGTTCCTCATCCTCTTTGGCTTTAGCCCAAACCCATCCATACGTTTGATATTCAATGTCTAAAAACTTAGCCGAATTGAACCAATGCCCCGGCTTATATGCGGTCCGAGTGCCGGTTAATGTTTGTGCCAATACTTCTCCCATCATGCGACCAGTATACCAAACGGCTTCTATTGGTCGGCGTAAATCAATGGCTTCATGCTGTTCTGCACAGTCTCCTATAGCGTAAATATCCTTGATATTCGTTTCTAAGAAACGGTTTACTTTCACTCCTTTTCCTAATTCTATTCCGGAATCTTTTAAGAAATCAATGTTTGGTGAAACACCAGTTGTTAGACCAACAATCTCGCAATCAATAGTTTCTCCTTTATCCGTCACGACTGCTCTGGCATGTCCTTTTTCATCCGAAAGAATTTCGACCAAATTAGTATCTAATCTTAAATCGATATGATGTTCCAGAATATGGCGGTTGATCATTTGGCTTTCGCCGAAAGGCAAAACACCGCCCCAAAAACTTTTTTCACGGACCAAAAAAGTGACAGAGATATTGCGGGAACGCAACATTTCGGCTAATTCGATACCAATTAAACCACCACCTACTATAACAGCGCGTTTAGTGGAAGGTGCCCAATTCTCTAAAGCTTCTAAATCCTGTTTATGGTAGAGACCAGTAACACCTTTTAAATCTTGTCCTGGCCATCCAAATTTATTGGATTTTGATCCAGTGGCAATTACTAATTTATCAAAAGCAATTCTTTCTTTGCTCAGTAAGACAATTTCTTTTGAATCAGGAACTACATTCGTAACTAATCCTTGAACGAGATCAATCTTATTTTTTTTCCAAAAATCATTTTCATAGGATTGCGTGTGCTCAAACTTCATGTGTCCCATAAACACATACATCAAAGCGGTACGAGAAAAGAAAAACTCAGTTTCAGAAGAGACAATAATAATTTTTGAATCCGATTTTTTTCGAATGTGACGCGCAAGCGTAACTCCCGCAATTCCGTTACCTATAATGACAATACGTTCCATATTAAATGAATTTGTTCGTTATATTTTCAATAAAAAGCTGCACCATCGACTTTTAAAGTTAGACATTTAAAATTAAACTACTCTATTTCATTTTAAAGTTAGCTCCAGGCGTAAAATAATCCGTATCCGCTTTAACAAATTTGATATCGGTTAGCGTTGCATGTCCTAATTCATCGGTAAGACCTTTTCCATCTTCCCATCCCCAGAAAACCCATTTTGTCGCCATAGGAATACCATCCACTTCTTTATATTCTAAATACTGAATCGCATGCGGATTTTTTTCAGCGGCTTCTTTACCTGCTTTTATGGTTACAATATAAGCTGCTTTTTCCAGTAATTTTGTTGTTTTATCAGCATAAACCACGTACCAATCATCTGGCGCATCGCCAGTTCCTCTTTTAAATGTTAACTTTTCAGTCAGGTAATTTTTCTGATTTTTTTCTTTGTTATCATACTTATTCCATATCGTTCCTGGATCAGTCAATTTATAAGGAAAAAGGAAAAAATATTCCCAGGTGAAAGCATCAAATCGAACAGATTCTTCATTTGGAATTGTTGAAGAATAGAACACTTTATCTTTATCAAAAATAATTTTCGCACCATTTTTATACTCAATTACCCCTTTAGTAGAATTGGTAAGAATAGTAAATTTGGCCTCCATTCTTTCTTTTCCGCCAAACTCTAATTTTAAATTAAACTGCACCGCTTCTTTAGTTAAAAAATCTTCTTTATGGTGCGCCTCTTCAACTTCGACTGTAAATTCTGAGTTTTCTTCATTTGATTTACATCCAATAAGTATAAAAATGGAAACTATTAAAACGAGGGCAATTTTTTTCATCAGGAACTATTTAATTTTGTAGTCGTTGTTTTTAAGCTGTCAAATTTGTTTTCGAAAGATAAGCTTACAGGATATTTTTTTTATAATACTGAAGCATACTTTCAGTAGAGTGACCTAATCTGCGTTTAAGATGAATGATACTAAAATGGTATTGTAAACGCCAAACCCCATTTTGCTGATATCTCCGAGCCGAAGTAATTACATAATCAGGAAGTACGACAAATTGTTTTTTAGCGTAAAGCCTAGTAATAATTTCATTATCTTCATAAATGATAAAATGCTCATCAAAGCACTTTATTTCTTTAAATAATTGTTTAGTGATAAACAGCGACTGATCCCCGCCACGGCAGGAAATATGATTGAATCGAGTGAACCATTGAGAAATCATTAAAACAGGATGTCTATAATCAAATTTCATTCGGAAACAGCCTGCTAGATTTCCCTTTTGAACTGCATCATTTATAATGCGGTCAAATTGCTGCGGGGGTAAACTATCACAATGCAAAAAATAAAGAATGTTTCCTGTTGCCGCTTTGGCTCCTGCATTCATTTGTATGGCTCTCCCTTTTTCTGCTTGGATTATTTTTACATTGGAATTAGTTCTTATTTTTTCTTGCGAATCATCCGTGCTGCAGCCATCAACAAAGATTATTTCGATTGACTCTTTTTGAAATGTTTTATTTTCAAGATGTGATAGCAGCTTGATGATGCTGTTTACTTCATTATAAATGGGTATTATTATCGAAATTTTATTCATTCAAACTCCAGTTGTATTCCTTGTAATTTACTTTTGCTTTACTACTAATTTTAACGGTACTGTATTGATTTAAAAAATCAATAAGCGTCCCTTTTTTCTTAAAGTCACCTGAGAACCAATCAAATATTTTTGAAATGTCAATTTTGTTTGCAGTTATAGTGTTCTTTGTTTTGTCATTAATGAAACTTTTTGCAGAAGCGGTTAATTGCTGGTCTAATTTCGCTTCAGTATAGGCTTCATTTAGTAAATTTGGACAAGAAAAAGAAGCGCAATTGATAGCAAAATGAATTCTTGGTTCGTCCATTTTTCGAAGTATTTCATGTTCGATTTCTTCTAAACTGTATTTTTTGTTTCCTAAAGAAAAGAACTTTTTACCCCATGGATCATTGATGTCCTTGATGCTTTTGGTTGGATAATTGTCTAAAATTAACTTCACAGTATAGGCATTGTAAGCATTTATCCAATAGGAAAGTGTAGCGTTTTTAGACCACGATTTTGCTGGAACATTTGCCGATAGCTCATTAAGATACCCTTGCAGTTGGTTGCTGTCTTTTTGAAAGGCTTTATAATTTACTTTTCCGTTTTTAGAAACGTTCTTTTGCAATAAGGCATTCCATTTAGCATGATTCATAGTCTGTTCGACCGCTGTAGTAGTTTGGTATGCTGCAGTTGGAATTTCAGTATTATTTTTATTTTTTCCACAAGAAAGCAGTGGCAAAAGGAGTAGGGCTAAAAAATATTTTTTCATGGGTACTATTTTTAAATTATACAAGTATAGACAGTGATAGAAGCAATTCCTGACAAAAAAAAGAAACTATTTTATTAATGGATAGATTTCTTGTTTTATAAAATCATTCGGAAATTCGTTTTCATCCTCAAATCCAAGTTCAATATCTCGTCCGTCTTTAGGTATGTAGTGGGTCTTGAAAATATAATCCCATATACTTAATGAAATTCCAAAGTTGACTCCATATTTGGTTGGTATTTTTTTACTGTGATGCCAAATATGCATTTTGGGATTGTTGAATATGTATTTTAAAAAGCCGTAGTCCCAGCCCAAATTAGCGTGGTTCAAATGACCTATGGCTATAGACATAAAATGGACAATAAAGACATCTTCAAGGTTGACACCTCCAATAAGAATGATTGGAATGTAGAGTATGGATCTGTAAACAATAGGTTCCATCCAATTGTATCTAAAATGTGCCGCAAAACCCATTTCCTTTACGCTGTGGTGGGTTTTGTGAATTTTCCATAAAAAAGGAATCGTATGCAATAAACGATGTACATTCCATTGAATGAAATCGCTAATGATGAAGAAAATGAATAAAGCCAAGGGTTTTGGTAATGTTGATATAGAAAACAGCTGAATAGTCGTTAATTCGAGCCCAAATACTTGGAGTACATTATTACTAAACTGTTCCACAATATTAGATAATGCAATGAGAAGAATTAAATTGAGCAAGAAAAAATTGAAAAAGAGATAAAACAAATCTAGCCAGAAATCTTTGCGAAAAATAGCTTGTTGTTTTCGCCAAGGAAAAATAATTTCGAGTAACCATACGAACAAAGAAATGGCAATTAATCCATAAAAATAGTTATCCCATTTCCAATACAAAATTTCATCAATTAAGTAATTGAAATAACCACTGTAGGAGTTTTTAATGATTTCTATATATTTGTCCATGTAAGCGTAAGAGTTTTATAACTTTGTATACAGCCCTAAATTAAATGTGGGAGCTAATGGGGCATTGTTTATTCCTGTTGCACCAATAATTGCAAAATTAGCACCCAATTTATCTTTTTTAAATTCATAATTTGTTTTTAGTCCAATTGCATTATAAGTTTGTCTGTCTAAATAAGATGCCCATTGTGCATTGTCATTATTAAATGCACTCTCTTTCGAAATAATATTTCTCGTATCTAAAACAAAAATAAGATGTCCTTTAGGAATAACTTCGTATCCTACTTCAAAAGTAGCCTTTAAATAATCAGAATAGTTATTATTCATATAACCATATCCAATATTACCATAATAGTACATTTTTGTATTGCTTGATCCAATAGCAACATACGGTACTATTGTTGTGGCATTAAACCCAGTTGATAATCCTATTGCTTCATCAATTTTTATTGAATTGACAGAAAATGAAACTCCCGAACTAACTTTCCATTTTTTGTCATATATTTTGTACTTTAAACCTAAAGTAGTATTGCCAATTCCTGACAAATTTTGAGAGGTATTCAAATTTGTATTATCATAATGGATAATTTTATATGGCACTATTATTTGTGCTTCTAATTTATCAGTAATCCCATATTCAGCATAAGCTTGAATTGAGATCACTTATTTTTCCAAAATTCTCTACCTTATTTCCATCAAGTTGAAAGGAATTATAATTTAAACTTGTAAAACCAAGTTGCAGATAAGATTTTCCTTTTTCTTTTGTCCAAGGGCTTTGTGCCATTGAAATGCTGGTAACTAGAAGTAAAATTATAAATTTCATGGCATTATTCGTTTATTAATTTTTATGTTTTTTTACTATCGCTATTTATTATTTCGATAAATTAAATTCTACATTTAAAATTTACAATAAAATGAGTAGTGTATCTATAACTATAATTTATTTCAACAATTCAGGAAATTTTTCAATTGCATTTTTATACCGTGGAATTGAAACTCCTTTGATATATTCTTCTTCTGGATGAAGATTTGCATAATTTTGATGATATTGCTCCGCAGAATAGAACTTTTTATGTGCAACTACTTCAACAGCTATTTTATTAGAATATATTCCAGACTTATTTAATTTATTTATGTAATCTTCGGCTAATTTTTTTGTTCAAGATTATTATAAAAAATTATGGATCTATATTGTCTTCCAATGTCGTTTCCTTGCCCATTAACCTGAGTAATATCTCCTGAATTAAAATATACTTTTAGTAATTGTTCATATGAAATTTTAGCAGGATCATATAGTACTTCAATTGACTCAGCATGCCCAGTGCTACCGCCACCCACTTCTTCATACGTCGGGTTTAGTTCATCGCCACCTGAATATCCAGATATTACTTCTTTTACTCCTTTGATTGATTCAAAAATATGTTCGGTACACCAAAAACAACCTTCTGCAAAAACTACTTTTTCTAATTTCTGTTCAGGTATAAATTTTAGAGCTACTCCATCCATACAATATCTCAAGCCTGTTGGTTGAGGACCATCGTTAAAAACATGGCCTAAATGAGCATTACATCTGGCACAACTTACCTCATCTCTGGTCATTCCATCAGAGTTATCAGTACTTACAGCGATACTTTTTTTGGAATAAGGCTTGAAAAAACTTGGCCAACCTGTTCCAGAATCAAATTTTGTGTCTTTGCTGAAAAGAGGATTATTACAAGAAACGCAAACAAAAATTCCATTTTCTTTTATATCATGAAATTCATGCGTGAATGGCGGTTCAGTGCCTTGCTCTCTTGTTATTTTGTATTGTTCGAGGGTTAAAATATCTTTCCATTGTGCATCTGTTTTAATTATTTTTTGCGTCCAATTTGTATCAATTATTATAGAATAAGATGATAAAGTGGCAGCTAAATCAGTATTTTTTTTAGGGCTTTGAGTACAACTTAAAATGCTGAACGCGGTAAAAAGGGATAATAGTGTCTTTTTTAGTGTTTCCATTTTTCTATTTTTTTTCAATTTTCATCCAATTTGCATCGGCAGTTTTGATAAGTTTTTTTTGGTCTTTAAGCCACATTCCTTTTACTTCTGAATTGTAGTTTAAGTATAATTTGTTATCCACGATAGAGAATTGTTCAGGTTGTATAGGTGCTTTATGGTTTTCGGATATTCCGTAGGCACAATAACCACCATATTGAGGTTCGTAAGCCGTGGGGTTTTTCAAAAATAAAGCTTTGTTCTTTTCTGATGAAAAATAATACGTTTTATCTCCTTTAATTGAAGCGATAGATTTTTTCCCTATCACTGCTTTCGATTCTGTAAAATAGGCAACAAGATCATATCCTTTAATAGCCACTTTATCGTCCTTTCCTTTTGCTTCTTTGTATTTGGCGGTTTGTGCAAATGTTGCTGCAGATAAAAGAGTCATTACTAGTATTAAAATTTGTTTTTTCATTTTTATTTAGTGTTATGTTTAATTAATTTCTTTTTTTGAAGCGGCAATTATTTTTCCATTGCTATTGTTTTGCAAGTACACCACAATCATAAAATCTGAAGCCTTCCAGTCACTTTTAAAGTCAAAAATTGTTTGATTTTCAGTACCATTAGTTAACGATTTGCTTTTAAAATCATATACAATATTATAACTTGTTTGTTTTAATCCAGTATTTTCTCCTCGCTTTATACTTGTAAACTCCTTCTTTTTTACTAGCGCCACGTTTACTGTTTTATTTGCAGACAAATCAGTTGTGCTACATTTTACAACTAATTTATTTCCTACAAGAGTTATTGCATAAATATCAATTCTAGCGGGGTTTTTAATTAATAATTCTTGATTAACAAGCGTTTTAATCGAATTTTCATTGCTGCCAACCACTTGATATTTTCCATTAATTATTAATTGAGGAGTATAAATGGTACCAGAATTGAAATTTCGCGAATAATCTCTTTGTCTATTAGTAAATTCAGCTCTGCTAAATGGGTCTTTCCAACCAATATAATTCCAATAATCAATATGAAAAGCTATCGGAATAATATTGGGATTGTTAGTTAAAACATATTTTTCTAAGACCCTGTCAGCCGGAGGACAGCTGCTACAACCTTGAGATGTAAAAAGTTCTAGAATTACAATTCCTTGTGAATCAGAATGAGTTTTTTTTTGAGTTTTAGCATTGCTGGTAGTGAAACCTGAAATGCAAAAACCAATGGAAATAATAATTAAAAACAGAGTTATTATATAAAATGATTTTTTCATAAGATTTTGTTTTGCGTATTAAACTATTCTGAAACAAATTTATAAAAGTGAGGATGATGAAAATGTCATCTAGTTTGCAATTGCTGTTTTTTTATTTAAATATTAACATATGGAAGAATTATGAAGTCACAATCGTTATACTTTTTTAGGAGTATAATAATTACTTTTTTCTAAATCTTCGAAGGTATCAATGTCATTTAAAATTTCTAAAAAATCGACTTTGGTAGTCATTAAGTTGTTTACCGTGTCTTCTAAAACAGTTTTTGTTCCCCAATTTTTATTTGTAAACAATGCGGGAATTATTTTCTTTAACCCTAATAAGTAATATCCGCCATCTTCTGCCGGACCTATCACTACATCATTACTTTCTAAATTAGCGAATGCTTCCTTGATATGTTTGGATTGGAGGTCGAATAAATCACTTCCTACAATTATGCAATTCTTATACCCTAAATGAAATAATTCTTGAAAAGCATTTTGCATTCGTTCCCCTAAATCATTTCCGATTTGCAGTTTTTTGTGATATATATTATTTTTCCAAATATCATTTTTAAGTATTTGATTATCATAAAAAACGAATTTGTCACATTCTAAACTCTGGGTCACCGAAAAAGTATGTTGTAATAAATCCCTATAAACCTCTAATGCTTTCTCTTCGCCAATGGTTTTTGCTAAACGGGTTTTTACTTTTCCTAATTCAGGATTTCGGATAAAAATTATTAGTGCATTAGTCTTCATAAACTTTATTTCCTTTTTTTAAATATTGGCTCCATTCTTTATTGAAAGTATGAACATTATTGGTCTCGACTCCTTTATTGTCTATTAGTTTACCGCCATTATTTTTCCATTCAAAAATACCACCATAAAGATTAAAAACATTTTTGTAACCCATTTTGAGAAGTTTTTCTCCAATTTTTTCACTGCGAACTCCGATGGAACAATATACAATTATGGTTGCATCTTTATTAGGTATTTTCATAGAAATACCATTTTTATCAAAATGATCAAACCCAACATTAATTGCATTTTTGATATGACTTACATTGAACTCTTTAGTTTCTCTAGCGTCCAATAAAACAATTCTGGCTCTTTCGGGAAGTTGTGCAACTGTAATGTAGGGAACCGTTTTTTTGTTTAGTTTATCTAGTGCTTTTGGAATAGTATTTTGTGCCAAACAAAGAGTGGTTGCTACTATTGTAAGTATCGTAATCAGAAATTTCATAGTGCTTGCTTTATATGATTGTATAATGTGAGACGAAGGAAATGCAAATTCCTGACAAAAAATATTGATTTTTTTAAATTTTTGGCTGTTAGTCAGATTTATATTAATTTTATTCAAAGATAATCGAACTTCAAGACGTAGGTATAAATTATTCAATTTTTAAGGATAATAGAAAGGAAGAATGTATTGAAATATTTATTAATGATATTCCTGTGATTTTAGCATGGGTAGTAAATAGCAATTTATTTGATCTAGCGGCTATAGCTCGAAAGGGGATATGAAAGACTAATTCTTATGGATTGAAAAAAGAGAATTAAGAATACGCTTATTACCATCTCTTACCTCAAAACTACAACATACAATCAGAATGCATTGAAATCGTTACTAAAACAATTAAATCTTAATAATAGACTTAGGTTAAACCCATTTCTACTATATTAAATTCTATTGTGGGCTAAATGTGGACTAGGAGTAAAATAAAAAAACCCTAACTTACTGCATTACAGTTGTTAGGGTTTTTACTGTGCGGAGAAAGAGGTTCTTCCACCTACCTTAAAACGTTAACGTTTACTATACTTCCCAGAGGTTACTTTTATAGGGTAATCCATAGAGTAACTCTCATTTTGTTTTACTATTAATTTATGTTAATATTTATTTCATGTTACAAATATATAAATTAATCAACCACACATTAAATTAGTTTTAATATTGTTCCAATGTGCTGTAGGGAATCCTTGGGAATCCCTCGCTATTCCTTATAAAAACTCAGAATTTTGCAATGTTAATTTAAAAATGTAAAAAAAAAATGAGTAAGACAAGTATCGAGTGGACACAAGACAAATTGGATAGAGCACTATTTGAATATAGTAATTCAATATCGTACATTAATCACACAAAAGCTTATGGTTATCAATTTCCGTTAGTTATTTTCAAGAAATAAGCAAAATGCACCAACGAGAAACAGACAAAGTAGATGTTTGTTTCCAAACTGATTTTCTAAACGAATTAATTAAAGATTTCTTGTAAAATGAAAGACCAATTCTAGCAACTTTAAAAAAGCTTAATAAATGGGTTAATGACTTAATCTGAACACAAAAAAATAACAACTATTAGTATCAAAAATGGATATAGCACAATATAAATAAATAAAAATATGAAAACAAAAATTAAAAAACATGATCCAATTATTTGGATGAAAGAGAAAACTCAATTAAAAGAATTTTTGGTAATGGCCAGAGAGCTTAAATTAAACTATATAATATATGTAAAAGACTCCGAAGGAATTATTAACAGTGTCTGGGCAACAAGTAAACAAGACCTAATAAGATGCTTTACTTTTTTTTCAAAAAATAATTATTTTGGAAGAATCGAAATATTAGAAACTGCAATGCAATCTGGATTTGCAGATTTAGTAGATAATAATTTAAACAAAAAGAACCTATGTTAATTAACGAAAAAAAAATAGCCTCAATTCATGAGGCTGGACACGCAATTATCTATCACATATACGGATATAATATTGATTTAATTTCACTAACAGATGATGGAAGCAGAATGGTAAATGCACTTAGCTATAAGCCGACTACCGACATGATTAATTCAGACCTTAATATTTTATGGAATAAGATGGACATATACGGAATGATATGTTTAAGTGGCTATTGCGCAGAACTTAAATTTAAAAATAAAAGATTAAATGGACTGATGACAATTTCAAATCCGAATAAGGATCTTTATTTGGAAAATGATATTGACAGTTTAAGAAATGAGATGAAAAAAGGAAATGAAATTTTAGGCAAAGAACATTTCAATGATTTATATTTTTATTTTAATCAAACTGATACAAGAAAATTTATTGGTAAAAAAAATATTTGGAATGCTATTGGTTTAGCCCCCTAATAATCGGACTTTAACATTTTAAGTTTTACAAACATACGCAATTAGTCAATATCTTTGTCTTGCAAGGAACAAACGAAGGCGAGTTTTACACCGATGTTTGTAGAAATGTTTCAGGCCTGGTCATTTCGATTTCACTAAAATTTAGTTCACCCACAAAAAAAGGCGGAATCTCTAAATTTTGCAAGGAACTGCACTTCAGACTCGTATTGCCCGATATTTGTTGGTATGGGATTTTGAGTTTGAATGTTATTTTTCGTTTTATTTCATCTCTTTTTTGTTCGATTAGCCCTTTATTCCAGCATTCTAAAAAGATATTTGGAGGTAAATTACAAACTGAGGAATGTAGACGTTCATTATTGTATTTCTCATAAAAAATGGTCAAAACACCTTCCAATTCATCGATTGTCCAAAAATGAAAAGGTCTTAGTTTTTTTGCTAAAATAGCATGAAAACTCTCAATATGTCCATTTTCCTGTGGGGTATATGGATGTGTAAAGACTTGATTCAGGTAGTTATCTTTGAAGAAATTTTGAATCATTTTTGCCGAAAATCGACTGTCATTATCATTGCGAACCTCAATATGAATCCCTTTTTCTAGGCAATTATTTGGTTGTAAATGATTTATTATAATATGTTCCCATGCCCTTTTAACATCTTCTTTTTTGATGGAATAGGCAACCGTCCAATGCAAAACAAGTCTGGTAAAAGTGTCAATAGTTGTTAGCACATAGCTATGCATTTTATACTCCTCGACCCACACAAATTTAATGTCCATTTCCAAAACTTCAAAGGGCTGACTTGGAAAAACCTTACGGTATTTTACCCTGGTTTTACTAGGCTTTTGATGTTGTTCCTTCAATAATTGTGCGCCTTTCATCAATCGATATACTTTCTTATGATTAATATCGTAACCCATCAGTTGTAATCTAGTTTCCATTTTCCGATGACCATAATCTGTGTCGAGATCTTGATGAGCTTGCTTTATTTCTTCAATAATCACATCATTTGAAACTTCAAATTTTTGCCCGTACTTGTCAGTGTAAAAAGTCGTCGTAGAAGGACTTCTTCCTTGATTAGTCCGCTTGTTTTGATAATAATACTGGTGCTTGGTTATTGCTGAAATTTGAAATGCTACTTCTTTCTTCAAGCCCTGAAAAATGTAGCCTCTCACGAGTTCCTTTTTTTCTCCAAGGCGAATTTCTTTTTTAGCAATTCGTCTTTTAACTTGCCTTCAAGCTCTTTTTGAATAACAATTTCTTTGAGTAGCTTGTTTTCTTTTTCCAGTTCTCTGATTCGTTTAAGCTGCGCGGGGGTCATTCCATGTGCGAAGCCCTCTTCGCCCATAGTATCCATCTTCTTCTTCCATGAGTAATAACTCGCAGGAAATACCGAATATTTCTCTAATGTAGGTTTAACACCTTGTTCTGAAGCTTCCTTTATGATCTTTAGCTTCTCTTCTTTGGTAAATTTTCTCTTTTCCATCGTACAAAATTATAGATTTCTATTTATAATTGTGTCCGATTATTTAAGGGGCTGAAACAAATACTATTATGTTTCAAAAAAGTGGAATCAATTAAAATTTTCATTTTCAAGAATTAAAGAGAATTAACTCATCAAAATTCTGTTGCTGGAGGGTTGCTCCTCCAGCGTGGGTTACAGACTTAACCACTATTAATAAAGAATACCCAATAAAAAAATATAATGAAACAAGATTTACAAGTTAAAAAGTTTTACCATGATGTCCTATTTATGGCATCAGCTCGCCAAAATAAAGGAAAAGTATTTCATATCAACCCAACGCAGTTTAAGATTCTCCTTAAATTAGTCCACTATGAAAAAATGGATAAAAATATTACCTTCCAGAACAAAGATATAGCTAAGCATATATATCTGGCTGAATCAACCGTTAAAGACGCTATTGAAGAAATAAGGAAAATGGGCTACATAACTTCCGAATTAAAAAAATATAATGATCGATTGGGTTTTAAATCAAAACGCACTATTAATTTAGATTGGGATTTTATTCAAAAATTATATGACGAATATATTTTAACGAATTCTAAGATAGACATCACCTCATCAATTCCTACAGAAATTTTAAGTAAAACTGCAATAATAGATAGTGATGAGATTGATCCAGTCATCACAGCAGAAATAATTGAACCATTAAAATTTGAAAAACTTACCTCTACTACAGATAAAACATTAAGCACTCAGGAAGAAATCACAACCGTTACGGAAGTTGCTCCAGTTACTAATAATAAAATATCTACTGAAGAAACACTACTTCTGACGGAAGTTAAAAGTGATAAAAAAATTAAAGAAGAATTAGAAGAAAGATTTGATATAGTAAAACGCAAGATGGCCAAAAATAAACATTATGAAGATTACAATGATATTACAGAAATGGAAAAAATATCAGATCAATATTCTCCAGAAGATTTAAATTTATTCCTTGATCGGTATGAAAATAAAAAAGAAGACAATTAGTCTAGATATGCATTCATCAACATTAAGATAAATTTTATCAAAAATTGAATTTTTAATAAACTAATCCTTAACTAGAAACTGTAAAATAGAAAATATAATTGTTTACGATTTTTTTACGATGGTAATTATACTATACTTATTTTTCATCCAATCCCTAAAAAAAAGAGGTGGAGCGAATTTTCGTCCCACCTTAGCCCATTAAAATTCAGTTTGTTACCTTTAAAACAATATGGCAAACAATAATAACCGATTCACATTAATTCTGGACTATTTTAATCACCTCTTTCAATATATATGCCAACTGGTCTAATATATATTGACGTTGATGATACTTTATTGATTTGACTAATCCTTAGATGCTTATGCTAGATTTTCCTCCTATTGCTTTATTCAATCTAAGAGCTGGAGATAGGGCTAAAGAACTTTGGATAACCAGAAAAATTATACTTGAAACAATATCCAATCTGGTTGAAGTTGGATATATCATAACCAAGGATGTCGCTTCATCTTATTCAAGAAAAACTCAATTAACTCCAGAATTTTAGTTGCTTATAAACGATGGGTAATAAAGTTTTTAAAATATTTGGTACAAATGTTTGATAAATGACCTCTAACTAGGTTTGTTTTGGAATAAATCCCAGTTAGAGTTCTTTTTAAGGATGATGTCAAATTGAGCTTTAGGATACAAGTATAATTCCCCAATCATGTGGTTTAGCCCCCTAATAATCGGACTTTAACATTTTAAGTTTTACAAACATACGCAATTAGTCAATATCTTTGTCTTGCAAGGAACAAACGAAGGCGAGTTTTACACCGATGTTTGTAGAAATGTTTCAGGCCTGGTCATTTCGATTTCACTAAAATTTAGTTCACCCACAAAAAAAGGCGGAATCTCTAAATTTTGCAAGGAACTGCACTTCAGACTCGTATTGCCCGATATTTGTTGGTATGGGATTTTGAGTTTGAATGTTATTTTTCGTTTTATTTCATCTCTTTTTTGTTCGATTAGCCCTTTATTCCAGCATTCTAAAAAGATATTTGGAGGTAAATTACAAACTGAGGAATGTAGACGTTCATTATTGTATTTCTCATAAAAAATGGTCAAAACACCTTCCAATTCATCGATTGTCCAAAAATGAAAAGGTCTTAGTTTTTTTGCTAAAATAGCATGAAAACTCTCAATATGTCCATTTTCCTGTGGGGTATATGGATGTGTAAAGACTTGATTCAGGTAGTTATCTTTGAAGAAATTTTGAATCATTTTTGCCGAAAATCGACTGTCATTATCATTGCGAACCTCAATATGAATCCCTTTTTCTAGGCAATTATTTGGTTGTAAATGATTTATTATAATATGTTCCCATGCCCTTTTAACATCTTCTTTTTTGATGGAATAGGCAACCGTCCAATGCAAAACAAGTCTGGTAAAAGTGTCAATAGTTGTTAGCACATAGCTATGCATTTTATACTCCTCGACCCACACAAATTTAATGTCCATTTCCAAAACTTCAAAGGGCTGACTTGGAAAAACCTTACGGTATTTTACCCTGGTTTTACTAGGCTTTTGATGTTGTTCCTTCAATAATTGTGCGCCTTTCATCAATCGATATACTTTCTTATGATTAATATCGTAACCCATCAGTTGTAATCTAGTTTCCATTTTCCGATGACCATAATCTGTGTCGAGATCTTGATGAGCTTGCTTTATTTCTTCAATAATCACATCATTTGAAACTTCAAATTTTTGCCCGTACTTGTCAGTGTAAAAAGTCGTCGTAGAAGGACTTCTTCCTTGATTAGTCCGCTTGTTTTGATAATAATACTGGTGCTTGGTTATTGCTGAAATTTGAAATGCTACTTCTTTCTTCAAGCCCTGAAAAATGTAGCCTCTCACGAGTTCCTTTTTTTCTCCAAGGCGAATTTCTTTTTTAGCAATTCGTCTTTTAACTTGCCTTCAAGCTCTTTTTGAATAACAATTTCTTTGAGTAGCTTGTTTTCTTTTTCCAGTTCTCTGATTCGTTTAAGCTGCGCGGGGGTCATTCCATGTGCGAAGCCCTCTTCGCCCATAGTATCCATCTTCTTCTTCCATGAGTAATAACTCGCAGGAAATACCGAATATTTCTCTAATGTAGGTTTAACACCTTGTTCTGAAGCTTCCTTTATGATCTTTAGCTTCTCTTCTTTGGTAAATTTTCTCTTTTCCATCGTACAAAATTATAGATTTCTATTTATAATTGTGTCCGATTATTTAAGGGGCTGAAACAAATACTATTATGTTTCAAAAAAGTGGAATCAATTAAAATTTTCATTTTCAAGAATTAAAGAGAATTAACTCATCAAAATTCTGTTGCTGGAGGGTTGCTCCTCCAGCGTGGGTTACAGACTTAACCACTATTAATAAAGAATACCCAATAAAAAAATATAATGAAACAAGATTTACAAGTTAAAAAGTTTTACCATGATGTCCTATTTATGGCATCAGCTCGCCAAAATAAAGGAAAAGTATTTCATATCAACCCAACGCAGTTTAAGATTCTCCTTAAATTAGTCCACTATGAAAAAATGGATAAAAATATTACCTTCCAGAACAAAGATATAGCTAAGCATATATATCTGGCTGAATCAACCGTTAAAGACGCTATTGAAGAAATAAGGAAAATGGGCTACATAACTTCCGAATTAAAAAAATATAATGATCGATTGGGTTTTAAATCAAAACGCACTATTAATTTAGATTGGGATTTTATTCAAAAATTATATGACGAATATATTTTAACGAATTCTAAGATAGACATCACCTCATCAATTCCTACAGAAATTTTAAGTAAAACTGCAATAATAGATAGTGATGAGATTGATCCAGTCATCACAGCAGAAATAATTGAACCATTAAAATTTGAAAAACTTACCTCTACTACAGATAAAACATTAAGCACTCAGGAAGAAATCACAACCGTTACGGAAGTTGCTCCAGTTACTAATAATAAAATATCTACTGAAGAAACACTACTTCTGACGGAAGTTAAAAGTGATAAAAAAATTAAAGAAGAATTAGAAGAAAGATTTGATATAGTAAAACGCAAGATGGCCAAAAATAAACATTATGAAGATTACAATGATATTACAGAAATGGAAAAAATATCAGATCAATATTCTCCAGAAGATTTAAATTTATTCCTTGATCGGTATGAAAATAAAAAAGAAGACAATTAGTCTAGATATGCATTCATCAACATTAAGATAAATTTTATCAAAAATTGAATTTTTAATAAACTAATCCTTAACTAGAAACTGTAAAATAGAAAATATAATTGTTTACGATTTTTTTACGATGGTAATTATACTATACTTATTTTTCATCCAATCCCTAAAAAAAAGAGGTGGAGCGAATTTTCGTCCCACCTTAGCCCATTAAAATTCAGTTTGTTACCTTTAAAACAATATGGCAAACAATAATAACCGATTCACATTAATTCTGGACTATTTTAATCACCTCTTTCAATATATATGCCAACTGGTCTAATATATATTGACGTTGATGATACTTTATTGATTTGACTAATCCTTAGATGCTTATGCTAGATTTTCCTCCTATTGCTTTATTCAATCTAAGAGCTGGAGATAGGGCTAAAGAACTTTGGATAACCAGAAAAATTATACTTGAAACAATATCCAATCTGGTTGAAGTTGGATATATCATAACCAAGGATGTCGCTTCATCTTATTCAAGAAAAACTCAATTAACTCCAGAATTTTAGTTGCTTATAAACGATGGGTAATAAAGTTTTTAAAATATTTGGTACAAATGTTTGATAAATGACCTCTAACTAGGTTTGTTTTGGAATAAATCCCAGTTAGAGTTCTTTTTAAGGATGATGTCAAATTGAGCTTTAGGATACAAGTATAATTCCCCAATCATGTGGTTTAGCCCCCTAATAATCGGACTTTAACATTTTAAGTTTTACAAACATACGCAATTAGTCAATATCTTTGTCTTGCAAGGAACAAACGAAGGCGAGTTTTACACCGATGTTTGTAGAAATGTTTCAGGCCTGGTCATTTCGATTTCACTAAAATTTAGTTCACCCACAAAAAAAGGCGGAATCTCTAAATTTTGCAAGGAACTGCACTTCAGACTCGTATTGCCCGATATTTGTTGGTATGGGATTTTGAGTTTGAATGTTATTTTTCGTTTTATTTCATCTCTTTTTTGTTCGATTAGCCCTTTATTCCAGCATTCTAAAAAGATATTTGGAGGTAAATTACAAACTGAGGAATGTAGACGTTCATTATTGTATTTCTCATAAAAAATGGTCAAAACACCTTCCAATTCATCGATTGTCCAAAAATGAAAAGGTCTTAGTTTTTTTGCTAAAATAGCATGAAAACTCTCAATATGTCCATTTTCCTGTGGGGTATATGGATGTGTAAAGACTTGATTCAGGTAGTTATCTTTGAAGAAATTTTGAATCATTTTTGCCGAAAATCGACTGTCATTATCATTGCGAACCTCAATATGAATCCCTTTTTCTAGGCAATTATTTGGTTGTAAATGATTTATTATAATATGTTCCCATGCCCTTTTAACATCTTCTTTTTTGATGGAATAGGCAACCGTCCAATGCAAAACAAGTCTGGTAAAAGTGTCAATAGTTGTTAGCACATAGCTATGCATTTTATACTCCTCGACCCACACAAATTTAATGTCCATTTCCAAAACTTCAAAGGGCTGACTTGGAAAAACCTTACGGTATTTTACCCTGGTTTTACTAGGCTTTTGATGTTGTTCCTTCAATAATTGTGCGCCTTTCATCAATCGATATACTTTCTTATGATTAATATCGTAACCCATCAGTTGTAATCTAGTTTCCATTTTCCGATGACCATAATCTGTGTCGAGATCTTGATGAGCTTGCTTTATTTCTTCAATAATCACATCATTTGAAACTTCAAATTTTTGCCCGTACTTGTCAGTGTAAAAAGTCGTCGTAGAAGGACTTCTTCCTTGATTAGTCCGCTTGTTTTGATAATAATACTGGTGCTTGGTTATTGCTGAAATTTGAAATGCTACTTCTTTCTTCAAGCCCTGAAAAATGTAGCCTCTCACGAGTTCCTTTTTTTCTCCAAGGCGAATTTCTTTTTTAGCAATTCGTCTTTTAACTTGCCTTCAAGCTCTTTTTGAATAACAATTTCTTTGAGTAGCTTGTTTTCTTTTTCCAGTTCTCTGATTCGTTTAAGCTGCGCGGGGGTCATTCCATGTGCGAAGCCCTCTTCGCCCATAGTATCCATCTTCTTCTTCCATGAGTAATAACTCGCAGGAAATACCGAATATTTCTCTAATGTAGGTTTAACACCTTGTTCTGAAGCTTCCTTTATGATCTTTAGCTTCTCTTCTTTGGTAAATTTTCTCTTTTCCATCGTACAAAATTATAGATTTCTATTTATAATTGTGTCCGATTATTTAAGGGGCTGAAACACATGGTATAGGGTATTATTCCAGATTCCCTATATTTGATTATAGTATTAGGTGAAAGACCAAATTTTGCTTTAAGGTCGGTATTTCTGTAATAGTCATCTTCATGCTTTGCTTTTTCTTTTTTGAGTTTTTCCTCGATACTATTTACTTTATTGAAAATAGGATGTAATATACTTTCAAGTTTCTCCACTGAAAGTAAAATTAATTGTGAATTATTGTTTTCCATAAGATGCTTTTTATAATTATTATAAAGCAAAATTATGGGGTTTCCTCAAGTATATCGAAGGATTCCTTGGGATTCCCAACATTGCAATTAGTGACCCCTCTTGACTAATTCTGCTTTGATTTTTGTTAACGAATCAATTCTCTGACTTAGTTTTTCAACCATGTCATTAAGAAAAGTGATTTCGTTTTCAAGAAGTTTAGAATCTAGATTTCTGTCGACAGGCATGGCTCTAGTCATTTTTTGTACCTTCGTGAATGTTGACTTATCGAAATAATAGATATTGGCGTGATTAATATAATTTTTAAGATTTGTTCTCTCATCTTTTACATCTTTTTTATCTTTAGCAATTATTCCAATTTCATATAGATTGTAAAATAGATGTCCTAGGTTAGTTTTAGAAAGGTTAAATTCCAGTTTCAAATCTTCAGGTATAAAACTAATTAACTTTTCTTCTACCTGAGCTTTTCTGCGTTTGTACGTTTGAATTATACTGTCAAAAAATCCAGCTACCTCATAAATCATTTCTAGGTGTAAAATCAGTGCATAAACTAGATGTGCTTTTGCGAAAATTAATTCTAATTCGTAATCGTCATAACCAGTAACTATATTTTTTTCTATTAAAACATCAATTAAACTATCGTCTAATGTATCTTCTATTTTGAAAAATTCCCTAACTATTTGAAGAATTACAGGTGTTTTAGATTCTGAATTGTTACTTGGTAAGGGCGTAGGTAATTCAGTCGTTAAATTTTCAGGAGGATTATCTGGAAAATCAAAAGAAACAGACCATTCAATTTTTGAAAAATCATAGGAAGAATAATTTAATAAACGATTGTTTAAGGATTTAATTAATTCTTGAATATCTTCTAAAACACTTTCAATGAAGTAAATGTTTTGTTCGTCATTGTAATCAATATTCTTATCGATTAATTTTTCAATTTTCGAGATAGTTGGTTTGAAATAATTTGATGGAATTTCATTAACCCACATTTTGTTGTATGAGAAATTATTAATGGATTCATTAAAATCAATATCGAAATTAAGTAGTTCGGATATCTTTTGATTGAGTTTGACTAGTTTTAGCATATAATTTTTTTCTTAAAAAAAAGCCCTACTAAGAGGGCTTCTAAAATAAATAAAATATTTGATTAAACGAATTTAGTTTTCAATTTATCCATGTCTTCCATTACATTAATATCTAGTACTTTGGCGTAGTGTTGGGTCATTGTAATTCTTGTATGTCCCATCATTTTGGAAACATTTTCAATTCCAACACCATTACCTAGGGTAACTGTAGTTGCAAACGTATGTCTGGCTACGTAATGGGTAAGCTTTTTATCGATACCGCACAAATCAGCTATCTCTTTAAGATATTCGTTGATTTTCTGATTACTGATATTTGGAAGTAGTTTATCACTATCTAAACTAGAGTATTTGTCAATAATTCTTTTAACTGGTGGTAATACGGGAACATTTGACTTTGTTTTTGTTTTGGCACGATTCGTTACTATCCAGTAATTTTCTTTATTATCTTTAATAATATTTTTTTTAGTTAGGTTTTCAACATCTATAGGAGCGTAGCTAGTATAGCACGAGAATAAAAAAATGTCCTTGACCTTATTAAGACGTTCTGTACTAAATTCTTTAGCCTCGATTCTTTCAAGTTCATCTTTAGTTAGGAATATAGCATCCTTAATTACTAACTTTTCATCATAGCACAGAAAAGGATTAGTAGTAATTATATTTCTTTTGATTCCATATATGCATACAGTTTTGAAGCATTGAAAATATTTAACCACAGAATTATGACTTATACCTAATTTGTTATTAAAAGAGGAATCGTACTTTAAAAAATTTTCTAAATCATAAATAAAGCCATTGTCTATTTCATTGATATTACATGATGTTTTACCATGTTTTATTTTAATAAAATTGGATAATAAATCTTTTGCTCTGTTATATTTTTGAAGTGAGGCTTTACTGCGTTCACCAACTTCGGATTTCTTTTTAAAATAATCATTATGTTTTTTGAATAATTTAAGAACATCATACTCTCCAGTTTTTGATGATTTTCCGTTTAGATTATCTTTTACATCAGAAAGGGTTGTATTATGGTTGTGGCGAGTCAGTTCAAAATAAATAGACTCGATCTTATTTTCGAGTATATCGATTGCTATTTTGCAGTTGACTTCACTATTTAAACGAAGTTTATTTCTAAGTTTATTTGTGAATTCCCATCTTTCTCTGCTAATAAATTTACCAGTACATAAGGTTGTGGATTTACCTTGTAGTTTAATTTTAGCATAAATAGGAGATTCTCCTTCACTATTTTGCTTGTCAGTTTTCAGATAAAAAAAAGTCTTAATCATAATGTTACATTTTTAATTTGTTGTAAAATTATCAGTAAAACAAAAGGTTGCCGAGGGATTCCCAAGGATTCCCCAGAAATTCGGTTACCCTAATTTTGAATAATTTCAAGGGTAACCTATAGGGTAACTTAGCTTTGATATATAATGTGTATTTTGACTATATACCAAAAACAAAAAACCCTCTAAACGTTTATGTTTAAAGGGTTTTGACTTTTAAAGTGTCATTTGACATCTTTATCAGCGGAGAAAGAGGGATTTGCATCGCCTACTTAATGTGCTAATATATAGCTTGTTATGAAGCTGTTTAAAACTAGGGTCTCGATTTTGCTCCTGTAAATTTTAGCGCAAAAATCATGTAATCTTATCCCCGTAAAAGTAGTGATTTTAGCCGTTTAATCAAAGAGAATTTATCCTTTTATTAATAAAATTTGAACTGGTTTACTATTATTATTTGAACATGTAAAGTTCAAAATTTGAATAGGTTAATCACAGTTTTTATCCAATAATTAATGGTTCAACCTGTTCCATTTTTAGGCTTGTATATTGGCAAAACTCTTCTATTGATACTAATTCATTTTGAAGCTTGTTGAGCTCCTTTCTGATGTTTTGCAGCATTCTAATGCTTTGTCGATAACTCTTCCCGGTTATGCGTTGTATGTCCTTCGGGTAGATACACAATCTCTTGTTTTCTGTTTTCATACTCTATCTATAGCTTTGATTAGGCTTTGACTTACTTGAAGCTCCTGTTATCCAATTTATTGAATTCAATAAAATTAGTAAAAAATATCTTTCATTCAGAAGCAGTGATTTATTTCAATTTTGAGGTTTTAAAAGTGTCATTTAAGACGATTTATGCCATTTATGTCTGATACTGACATATGGAATAGGGGAGTCTTTTTTATGCGATTTAATTAGCTAAAATTTGTTTTGAAATCCATCGGAATCGTTGCAACGGAAAGTGGACTGAAAGACGATTTAAAAACAAATATTAATCTAAATTTTAGGAATTATGGCAAGACAGAAAGGTATAATTAAATTGAAAGGTACTATCGGGGATATTACTTTTTACAAAACGAAAGACGGGCATTTGGCCAGAGAAAAAGGAGGTATCGATGCAAGCAGAATTGCCAGCGATCCGGCATTTCAAAGAACCCGCGAGAATGGAGCCGAATTTGGAAGAGCTGGGAAGGCGGGTAAAACGTTACGAACTGCAATGCGAACTTTGCTCATTAATTCTGCTGATAGCAGAATGGTAAGCCGATTAACTCAATCTATGATTAAAGTCATTCAGGCGGATCTGGTAAGTGAACGTGGATTGCGTAATGTGATTGATGGAGAGGCAGAATTGCTTGCCGGTTTCGAATTCAACATTAGAGGCAAACTGGGCACTTCTTTATTTGCTCCTTTTGTGGGGACAATTGACCGTGCTTCGGGTGACATCATGGTTGATTTGGTGCCGTTTGTTCCTGCGAACATGATTGCGGCTGCCAGCGGAACCACGCATTTCAAAATCATATCTGCAGGTGCGGAAATTGATTTTGAAGCGGAAACCTTTGTGGTTGCGACTTCGGAAACGGATATTCTTGCGTGGGATTCGAATCAAACCGTCGATATCAATCATATCAATTCAGTTACTCCGGGCAGTACAAAACCATTGTTTTTGGCTTTGGGAATTGAATTTTATCAAGAGGTAAATGGAAGAATGTATCCTTTGAAAAACGGGTCATACAATCCATTAGCATTGGTGCAGGTAAGCGGTCTGTAAGATGGTTTTAGTGTTGAATAGAACTTATTTTCCCGAGGGAACGCAAGGGGTTTTGGAATGGAACGGCACAATAGTTTGTTATACCATCGAATTGCCCTGGTTGGGAAACCAAAAGCGTATTTCTTGTATTCCCGAAGGAGAATATCTTTTGCAGAAGCGATTTAGCCCCAAGTTCCAATGGCACTTGCATTTGAGAAATGTTCCGGGAAGAGATTTGATATTAATCCATCCCGCCAATGACGCTAAAACCGAATTATTGGGCTGTATCGCAACTGTAACACTGCACACCGGAATAGGGAAGGGCAGTTCTTCCCGAAAAGCGTTAGAAAAGTTAAAGGCTATAGTTTATAAAGCTATGACCTATAATGAAGAAGTAAAAATAAGAATCCAAACTAACCCTTCGATCCTTCGACAAGATCAGGACAGGCTTGCTCAGGATGACAAGGTAAAAAAGTAAAGAAATTATGAATATAATTGAACGTGCGAAAGCACCAACCCCAAAGTTTTTTAGGGTTTTGAGAAGTATTGGAATGGCTCTATTGGCTATCAGTGGTAGTATTATTGCAGCACCGGTAGTTTTACCTGTAGCCGTTGTCAGTATTGCCGGTTATGCAGCCCTTGCGGGAGGTGTCATTTCGGTAATCAGCCAGATCACGGTTGACGATACGGCGAACCGAGAGCAAGTCATAGTGAATCGGTTGAAAAAAGACAATCAAAATTTACCGCGAGATGGAATCAAATAACACCTTGCAAATCGGAACCGCATCCGGAACTTTATTAAGTGTGATGCCAAATATTGTTTCTGAAGATATTCTAAAAACGATTATCTTAGCGGTAATTGGAGCTATTATTAGTTTCATTATTTCGCTCCTTTTAAAAGGATTGACAAAATTTAAAAAGAAACACTGAAATAAATTCAGCGTAAAATAATTCGGGTTTGGATTGGTAACCTTTTCCTGAATTTAAAAGAAGGCCTAATCGCGAGATCAGGCTTTTTTTGTTTATATTTCGGTGCTAAGTATCGTGGAAGGAAGCACAAGATTATTTTTTAGTTGCTGCAGCATAAGTTACGTAAAAGAGAAAAACAATTTTAGAAAAAATAGGAATGAGAATTAGCCACTTATCGAGATGTTGACTCATACAACCGACAATAAGAAACAGTGATAAAAAGAAAAACGCTTATAACGGATCTTTAAAATCCTGTTACAAGCGTTTTTTTTGTTGCTTAAAAATCGACTCTAATCAAAATACGGGCTGTTTTTGCATGACCTCATGAAAATTATGTGGATTTTTGAACCTATGTATTTCGACATTGATTATTTTGTCGGTCCGTTATCAACAGTTGATTCAATAGCGGCTTGAATAGAAGTCGACAAGTTACTCAATATATCATATCCTGTTGTAGCTTCAATTGCATCTACACTTGTACGGTAGGTTCCCCATGCGCCGGTAGTGTTTATATTAGGAGTATTAACTGCAATTACACGAGTGCTTGAAGTTACTCTGCTAACATCATTGGTACCCTGTGGAATTACAACAAGTACTTTCCAAATATTGCTTGGAACAGTGATTTTACCATTGTCAATTGTGTTTGCACTACCGGCAGAACCTGTTCCACCTGTACCATAACAACCCATAATGATATATACTTCATTACCTTGGCTTACAAGTGTTCTTCCATAAGCTTCCAGGTTAGCCCAAGTTTGTTGGTTATTAACAGGTGCCTGAGGAATCATGTTCGTCATCAGGAAAGTCTCTGAATTATCAGCCACAGAACTAGTTCTATCCGCTGAAGGGCAATTATGGCCTCTGTCGAAACCGCTTCCAGAATAGCTTGTAGAACCTACGTGATACCAAGCTGCGGGCAAAGTATTATCAGCTCTGAAATCATCCTGGCGTGTTGCAGTTCCTATCCATGACGGGTCTAAATGCCAGCTTACCCAGTTAGCAGTTGCTTTTGAACGATTGTATGAAAGTTTAAACTGGACTTTCTCCATTAAATAATTATTTTCATTGGTTATATCTGCAGTTGCACCACTAGGGTTACCCATAGCTATGTGGTCTCCATCAAGGCCACCAGCGCCTCCACCAGTACCTCCACCACCATTATAAGCTGTAATTGAAAAATCGTCAATATTAATACGAATAGATATTCCGCTAATTTTTCTGATTTCAAAACGAATATTTCCCTGAACACTCATTGGAAAAGTTGCAGTTTGCAATGTAGTGGAAGATGAAGTAATTGTACTTCCTGTTTGAGTCCAGCTAATTCCGCTATTAGTGGAATACCAAAGCTGCCATGTACTAGAAGCATCAGTTCCGTAATTAGCATGTTTAATATCCACACTTGAAGCACCGGTTGTAACATCAAACTGCATGGTTATTTTACCAGTGTCGGTTATCCTTGCTGAGTTAAGGCCGTTCTTCATATCGCTTGCAGATGTTCCTAGTAATGCATTGTCGAAATACCAGCTACCTGTAGAGAGCATCACAGCCCCAGCAGTATAAGATGTTTTGCTTGCGGATTCATAGGTTTCAGGAAAAGAACCGCTTATAACAGTGCCATTGTCGTTAATAGTTATATCGTCAATATTGATACGATTAGTGCCACCTGATATTTTTCTGATTTCAAAACGGACATTTCCGGTGATCATCATTGGAAAGTTTGCAGTTTGCAGTGTGGTAGAAGAAGTAGTAATTGTACCACCGCTTTGAGTCCAGCTGCTTCCACTATTGGTCGAATACCAGAGCTGCCACGTACTAGAAGCATCCGTACCATACTTCGCATGTAAAACAGAGACACTACTTGCACCATTACTACTATTAAACTTCATAGTTAAAGTACCCGTATTCTGAATACGAACTGACTTAGTACCATTTTTTCTATCACCAGAAAGAGTACCGATTAAAGCATTGTTCAAATTCCAGATACCTGTTGGCAAAGTAACATCTGCGGCTGTGTAAGAAGTTTTAATGGCTGATTCAAACGTTTCAGGAAAGCCGGTATAAATTTTTAAAGTTTGGCTTGAGGTTTTAGCTTTAGGAACTGAATAATCGAGATCCTCGGTTGCACACGAATTAGCGAGAAGCCCAAAAAGAACTATACTAACTAATAATTTAATTTTTTTCATAATTGTTTGTTGATTTTTATTGGTCCAAAATTATAGTAACAGTGGAGCGAAGCGATTACTAAATCGTTAACATATCTTTAACATATTCTTAAAGTCTTTACTGTAATCAACCTACTGATTGCAGCAGTAAATTGAAAAGCATTCCAATAATTAATGTATTGTACTTACATTCAATGGAGTAAAACAAATACCCCCAAATAGCGTCTAACTTTTTAGGGGCAGTGTATATACATTTGGACTTTTTTGATTTCCAACTGTCGGATTGGAATATTAAAAATAAGCTGATTAGTATCGCTTATAAGTTAAGCATCAATGTTTCTTGCAATAGCGATGCAAAATAACCCTTCTCATTTCAGAAATTAAGGCAATATTCTGATGGAAATGATTTTCTTGTTGTTCCAGCAACCTCAACGCCTTAACTTCTTTTTGATGCTGCTCAAAATCGTGTAGCATTTCATTGACTTTAGTCGAGAAATCTTTTTTAAAATCTTGAATTCGCAAAAAAGGAATTACAGAACCATAAAGGGATTGGTGCCAGAATTTGGATTTCCAAAGGCTATAGGCCAGCCAATATACTGTTTCAGTATCCTCTTTGTTTGCGAAAATAATCACAAAACTATTGGTGAACGGTTCTTTTTGAGGCTTTCCACTATTCAACCCTTTGTTAAGGATAAAGATTTGTTCGCCTTTGTAACAGGTGTCTTTCTGATGTGTTTTAATTATAAAGTTTGGCATGGCTTTGTTGTTTTGGTTATACTTTTTTTATGCTGAAATTTTTCGAAAAGAAAAAAGAGAAAAAAAGAAAGCCATCTAAAAAGCGGAAATGACGAACGGAAATGGAGGGAGGAACGACCGACTGAAAGTGAGGAATGGACGCTAATATTGCTGGTTTTTTATCTCTTTCTTTTCGATAAAATTCAGGGTCGTTCTGGATTCTTTTTGAAGAATTTCTTATGGAAACAGCAATCAAACACCCCCAAGCACCGCAGAAAATGATAATTGTAGCGAAAGCGGAAATTATTGTTTTTCGAGGAGCGAAGTTGGCGGTGTTGCGGCAATCGAACAGCTACCATAAATGCGGGAATTGAGCGAAGGAACGTAGCGAAATGGAGCAGGTATGAGCGTGAAACGGCGGGGAAGAAATATGACACAGCCTTTGGCTATCCTTGATTTAGGGCAAAGTGAGGTTATTACCGAACGGAGCCAACCCCGATAGCTGTGCGAAGGAGCAACCGCTGAAAAAACAGAGGGCTATAACCAGAATATGGCTGGAATGCAGTGCAGCGGAGGAACGGAGCGAAACGGAATGAAGCGGTATTGTGGTTATGGTAGCCCGACCGAACGCAGGAAGTGACCGTGTGAAGACGAGGAGCGAGATGGCGCAATAAAAACAGCTGTCCTGCCTTTTGCCGGGACTGCTGTTTTTGTTGTGGCCATATTGCGGCGGTGGAATGGAGGGGAACCTATATTGCTTCTTATGAAAAAAAGTATGCCTAAAATACCCTGAAAGATGTTATGAAAATATATGGTTGACCGACTGGAACCGCGGAGCGGAACAAAGGAAGCGACCGTAGGGAGACCTATTGATTGCCCGTAGTGGTGATTCGCTAAATTACCTTATAGAAATTTTTCTAATCTTGAGTTAAATTGGATAATCGTGTTCGTCATTGTTTCTAAATTCTATTATTTTTTGCTTTGGAGATTATGTGTCAGAACTGAAATGTATGTTGTCAACGATATATTGAGCCAAAACTGCCAATTTGAAAGATCTATGATGCTTACAATTATTACTATAGTAGCGATAGTCAATAATGCGATACTACTTTTTTGTCGTTTTTTAACTTTATTGACTGGAGTTGATTGTTTATTTTTAAAACCATTGTTATAAATTTTCACTCCACAATTAATCGTATGATTTGTATCATTGTCAATTATAGCCCAACCAATTGAACTTGTGCCTAAATCAAGTCCTAAATACTTTCCCATTTATTTTTTTATTTTTAAATATTAAAAGCACTAATTAATTGTTCAAATAACTCCTTTACATTCACATTTCCTGCACCCATTTCTTTAAAAATTTGTTTGTCTGGCAAATCATTCTTTACTGCTTCAGCAAAATTTGCTATATCCGTTTTTACGCTTGTTGGAATTGTAAAATTATCTTCGGGAGCTAGTAGTAATAACAATCTGAAAACATCCATTTTATGTTTTCTTAATTGTCGTTCATCAATTTTTTCTCCGTTTTCTTTGCGCGTTTTATAATCGAGGAATGCTTTGGCTTTTAATCCTATTAAAGCTTCACTATTGGCGAGATGTATACCGTTATCTAATTGGCTGTGTTTGATCGTGAAGTTGTAATAATCATCATCCATCAGTATGGCCGATAAACTTGAAATTTCTGTATCTACTGGAATTGGAGTTAAATGTGTTCCTTCCGCTAAATCTAATAAATCGGGGATTCTTGAGAATAATTCTATTTGAAATGGAAATTCTTCTGCTTGTGGTTTTTGGAAACGATAGTACTTTCTGTCTTCTTCACTTTTCTCTTTGACATCATAATTTCCTTGTTTGATAAACTCCCAAAAATGAGTTACAAATTCCGGGCTTAATGCTTCAATGACTAAAATTATATCAATATCTTTTGTTGCTCTTGGTGTAAGCCCAACATTATCAATTACAATATCACAAGCAGTTCCACCAATGATGATGTAGTTATCTGTGAATTCTTTGAAATGCTGTCTGAAAATTTCTAAACCTCTTACCATACGTATTTTTCTATTATTTGGTCTAATGCCATATCTGTTCGTTCATCAATAAATCCGTCTTTTAAACTTAAATATAAAGACAATGGATCTACATTATTTTTCTTCGTTATTCCTTTTGTGATTCGTTCCGGATTATATTTCCAAACTTCTAATGCATAGTTGCCATTTTCATTATTTAGGTTTACTAACTGATTATTTTTTTCCAATGCATAAAATTGGTTTTTTTCTATGGCAAAATAATCCAACTTGCTGGGGTTCATATCCGTATATTCTTCTAATGCTGTTGTATTAGATTTTAATAATCCTTTTGGTTTTTCATCGATATAGACCGTTTTCATCACTGGATTAACTAATTGCTTTTCTACTTGTTTCCAAAGTTTTTGAATGTCTTTTTCGAATATGATATTCTTCTCTTTTGTCCCTTCAACTTCTACGATAGCCAATCGTTTCAAATTTTCTATTGCCTTGGTAATTCCCATTTGTGTGTATTGGAATTTTTCTGCCAGTTCCTTGAATGTATAGTGGCTTAAATCATCTTGCCTATGTAAAATGTGGTATAATAAGATTAATTGTGCTGAAGGCAACAATAAAAATTCTTTTTGAAATTCTTTGCCTTTATTAAAATCCTGAATATCAATTAAAAGTTCTGTCAGGTACATTTGTTTGCCAGGAATGATGAAACTAATTTTTTGGTCGATTAGTCTTTTTCGATTTATTGCTGTAATATCATCCGTAACAACTACAATTCTTTTATCTATGGCATTTTGAATACTAACAAGTTGTTTTCGCAATTGTGCAGCATTAAGCGCTTCTTCTTTGTTCAGCTCTAATAGTATCAATTCCCGATTAAATAATAGGGTAGTATAAAAAGTATAATTGTTCTTGAATATAAAAGGCAATTTATTCAAAACTTCTTTTGGCAACTCTTTTAAAACAAGTTGTTCGCCAAGTATTTGCTGGATATATTCTTTTAATTTTTCCATAATAAACTAATAAAATTTATAATAAACTTGATAGGTTTATTATGCAAATATAGGTTTATTATACTAAATGTCAATTTATTAATGTATAAATACAGTGATTAATGTATAAAACATCAACTTATTTATACTGAAATAATAGCTTTGTCATTAAATCCCATATTTTCATTGTATTTGATATATCCCAATTGATTGGTTAACAGTTTTGTGTTTCCAATTTCAAAATCACCAACATTGCAATGATGATGTCCATAAATCCAATAATCGATAGTGTTGTTTTCTATAAAGACATCTAAGTTTGTTGCGAAGGCTTCATTGATTTTGCTGTCGGCATATTTTTCAGGGAAATTGATAAATGTTGGCGTATGATGTGTTACTACAATTGTTTTCTTATTAGCAGTTTCTTGTACTGCTTTTGTTATAAATGCCAAACTTTCTTGATGCAGCAGATTATAGTCATCCGGATTGAATAAGCGATTCTTGTATTTAATTACTTTAAAGTCAGAGAGACTTTCTTTTATAAGCCACTGTTTTGAGGGAGAAATGTTTGACCATAAAGTTGAAAAAATCAGATTGACACCTGAAATTTCTTTAACGCAATTGTTTACTAAAAAAATATTGTCACGGATTTGCTCCTCTAAGACGCCACTTTTTTCTGCAATGTTGTAATAGTAATATTCGTGATTTCCAGGTATCCAAAAAGTCATTTTAAAATGCTCTGAAATATAATCGAAGAAATCCTGATGTTTATCCATTATGGCAAACGGTACTATATCTCCAGCTAAAATTAGAATATCCGCTTTTGGCTTAATAGGGTTTTGAAGGATAAACTTTTTATTTTCTGGGAACTCTAGGTGTAGGTCTGAACAATATTGGATCTTCATACGGAGGTATTATTTAGTTTTCAATAAATAAGAAATTTTCATTTCGTAAATACAGGATTTAAAATACTTTACTGAATCAAAATTCTTTAGTCTTCTTCATCAAAAAAGTCATCACTATTAAAATCATCTTCTTCAAAACCATCAATCTCTGTAGAACGGATAGCACCGGGTGGATTGAATAAACCCCATTCGTCCCAGATGTGATTGTTGGTGTCAAAACTATTTACCCAGTCTAGGAATAGCACCCGGAATTCATCGAGTTCTTTTCGGATGAGCGTTACATATTCTAAATCTTTGTAGCTTTCATGAAATCGTAAACTACCCACTTGCACATACAAATGCATCGCGTGTTCTCTTATGAGAGCGGCGTTTTGCATGCGAATGCTGTATAGATCACCCCCTTCGGCCCCAGCTATTTTAGCCGGAATGATCATTGCATCGGCTCGTATCAATTCTTTGGTGTCTTGAATATATTCATCTTCTTCAGGTAAAGAAGCCATCAAGCTTTCCACTAATTGGTAAATCAGCATTGCTTTTTGATAGATGGGTAAGTTTTTGGTTTTGTCTAGGCGTGACATAGCTGTTTAATTTATGATTTTGGAACGGATTATAGATCAGCTCCATCTAGGATTTTGGTAGAATATGTTCAAATGTAAGCTCTCTGAATTCTCCACATAAACGGCAATTTCCTTTTTTACTTTTCATGTTGTAAATAATATTATTTCCTTATGATAATTTTAATGTTAATAATTGGTACTGATATTCTATTGATTTGAAATAATATTTATTTGGTCGCAATATTGAATTTGCATTGAATTTGATCTACTCTTCAATTCTATAACCGTAGTTTTTTGATCTATTACATTTTGTTTATTGGCTATGTAAGCGCCCTGAAGGATGTGATGTTTGTAGCCAATTTTAAAATCTAAATTGTGTAAATTAAGAATCGATAATTCTTGATTTGAATAGAAAAACGCTCATTCATTTTTGCTTAATTATACCATATAATTCATATCTTTTAATTTGTATAGATTTTGCATTATTGCGTTTATACTTTAAATTCTACTTTATGAATTTTCAACTTCATCCTCAATATTTTCAAAATTTGAAAGGCCTTGATTTATAATCAATTCAACATCTTCTAATGTTTTTATGTTTTTAATTAACTCATATTTGGGATATATTTTTTTTAGTATATTTTTAAATTGATTTATGTTGATGTTTTTATTATCCATTTCTAGAGTCATAGTTATTTCATCTTTAGGGGATAAATAAGGTTCATATAATTTATGATACGAATTACCAATAGCGCCTGAAAAAGGAAATAAAATTGGTTTAATTCTTCCTCCATGAAGTATTTGGTCAACAGCAATTCCTGGATAAGGGTCAATGTAAAAAATAATTCTAATACCTAATTGATATGCTTTTTTTGAACAAAGTTCGCAAGGACTAGCAGTTGTAAAAAGAATACCATTTTCAACACCTAATCCACCTGATTTAGTAAGTTGCAACATAGCATTTTCTTCGGCATGTAATGATCTTGTATGAACTTGATTTGATTCTCCTTCATAATGATTATGGATAGATTTAAAACAAAATGAGCAATTTTTACCATTAAGCTCATCTTTTTTAAGTTTATAATCTTCTTCGAAGTAATCAACGATTGCGTCTTTAAAAGTGGAAACGGAAGTGTCTTTATATTTGTAATCAGATGTACTTGTTATGTTTCCTTTCTCAAATTCACTGTAATGAACACTATTCACTATGGCGCCATTAAAATAATCCTCAACATTTCTAAGATTACATGGTGTATGCCCTTTTGCTACGTCATTCCAACCAATAGACTTTGCAATAAAATTCTTATCAGTAATCACTGCACCTACTTGTCTTGAAATACATCCAGAATTTAATTTTGCAGTGTAAGCTATCTGCATATTTCTTTCACTAGCGCTAGGTGTAATTAATCCCGGCTGATAAATAAGAGAAACTAGTTTCATCAATTGTTCTTCTCTTGTTAAGAAAGTATTAGAAATTTTTTCTTTTTCAATAATGGTTGCTCCATGATCTTTTTCAAATAATTCTAAAAAAGAATCAATTTGATCAACTTTAAGGTTAAAAATATGATAATCACTTTTTTGAATACAGTTTTCTACGTTTGGTGAAGTAAATATTCCTTTTGAGAAATCTTTATTTTTATATTCAGTTTCATCTAAGTCAATTAATTTTTCTACTAATTCTAAACGTTCAGATTCATTAGTTATCTTATTGAAAAATCTTTCATCTAACCTTTCCTTTGAGTTCTCAAGAATATCTTTAGTTGCAACCATATAAAATGCAGAATAACGTTCTTTGAAAAAAGTAATTTCTAATGAGTTTCTAAGTGAATCAATAACAATTTTTGTAGATTTAGATTCCGTACTATTAAATTTCTTTCTTGCTTTTATTATTTTATTTATTAACTCAGCAATTGTATAAACATTATTAGGATCGGTATTGTTTTCAATACCCGATTTTCTAGATTTTCGAATGTTACATGAAACAGAATGAAATAAACAGGTCCTTCTAAAATAGTTTCCTTCAGCTTCTAGAATTTGCATAAAATCATTTGTAAATTCTATAAATTCTTCACCAAAAAAAATCTTATTTAATAGCAATAAACTTTCAGTGTTCTTTATGTTTTCAAAACTTACTAACTTGTTAATATTCTCTAATAAAGTTTTATGCTTAACAAAAGTTTCTTCTAATTTCACAAATTTTTTTTTAACTAACTCTTTATTGTCTTCAGCGTTACTTTGTCTATAATATTTATTTAAAAGATTCCTAATTTTAAAAAAATCACTTCCTGTTTTTTTTACAATGTATAATAATAAAACTTTTTTGTACTCAATAATATCGTATTGTTGCCAATTGTTTCCATAGGATAAATAATTCTTAGTAATCTCAAATTTTCTTTTAAATACTGGGTCTGAAAAACTATTAGCTTCTCTTAGACCATTGCTCAAATTATTAAAATCTTTACTCAATAAATCTGAAATTTGTGAGCATCCTGAACCAGTTCTGCCAGTAAGTCCAATTATTGTAAAATCTGTCCTATGTTTATAAAGTTCTTTTAATTTCATATTTATTTTCTAATTATTTTCTATTATCCCAATTTCTTCCTCACTCAACCCATACAACTCATACACCATTTTATCAATTGCTTTTTCAGTGGTTTCTATTTGTGATTTTAGGGTTTGGGCTTTGGTTTTGTTTTCTTCAAATAGATCCAACCATTCGAACTCGTCTTTTTTGGTGAGTGGCGTTTGTCCAGCTATTTTAATGGCTTTGTTGAGTTCTGTAATGAAATCAGCAAAGGATAATAGGTGCCAGTTTTGGAGTTTTTTTGAGAGTTTGTCCAAAGAAAACTTTGAAGAAAAGTATTTTTGAAATTTAGATTCTAACTGTTGAAAAGATGAGATATAATCAATCATTAAATCAGCTATATTTTCAAATTCAATTTCGTTTTTAAATTCAGGTATTGGGATTTGTTCAAAATATTGTGGTTTCACTTCAATGTAGCCACCACTTCGAACTACACAAATAGACAATAGAAATTTCCATACAACTTTTGAGTTTAAAATACATAAAAGTGTTTTACTTGAATTAGGTAAAAATACTGCTGGAGCATTTATGTAAACACCTTCTGAGTCTAAAGCAAATTTGTTTGAATTTTGAAGGTTCGGAAATATAATCTTTGGTTTTTCAAATAAATCGTAATAGGCGCAATTTCTCAATTCCCACCAAAAATCTCCTTTATCGAATCGTTTTTTTGCCAAATTTTCAAAAGGTAAAAGATGATTCATAATTTGAGGAAAATCTTTTTTTAAAATCGTCAAAGCTTCTTGTTCAGAAATATCATTTCCGTAGGTTGATTTTGTCCATTTACTTTTAAACAGAATCAATTGTTGTGCAGCAGCAGGAACTACCCACTTTTTTATTTCTTTCCCTTCGAAAATAGGTTTTATATGTTCTGCAACTATTTTGTCATCTACTATGAATGCTTCATTAAGAGCAGTTTTAACACCGTAATAACACTTCCCAAATTTTTGTCTTACAGATGGGAAAGTTGATATTTTTTTTAAGAATACAGCTTCATTTGAAGAAGAAAAAGACCAAGTATCCTTTGAAAGCGTATTTTGATCTACAATTACATTTTTATGAAATTCAATATCAATTATTTTTGACTGACTTAACTTTGGAATTTTTATATATTCAAATTTATTAGTATTCGATAAAGTATTTTTATTTAGAGTTATAATTACAGGATAAGTTGTTGCTCCTTCAAATATTTGTACTTCTGTAAAATCGATATATTTTTTGAACGAAATATTTTGTTGGAGATAATTTCTTAAAACATTCCCTGCATTAGTTTTATCAAATGTATTTGAAATGAATCCCATACTTCCCGTTTTATTTATAATGGAAACACCCAATTCATAGAAATAAGCAAACAAATCACTTGCAGGATGAAACACACTAAAGTTTTTACTAAAATAATCTCTGTAATCTCCTAAAAGTTCCGCTCTGACATAAGGCGGATTACCAATAATCACATCAAAACCACCTTTGGCAAATACTTCAGGGAATTCTTCTTTCCAGTTAAAGGCTTTGTCGCCAGCAACGGTTTTGCTTTCAATCAGCGAGTTGCCACACTTGATGTTGTTGTTCAGGCTGGTGAGTTTTCGTTTGGGTTGGGCAGTGCGTAGCCACAAAGAGAGTTTCGCGATCTCTATACTTTCCTCATTAAGATCTACACCGTATATATTATGTTCTAAGATTTGGTTTTCGATATCCGGAAAGGTGAATCCACCACCAAAAAGTTGTTTAGTAAGTTCATCTACATAACCGTGTTCTTTTATCAGGAAATCCAATGCTTGATTCAGGAACGCACCAGAGCCGCAAGCAGGGTCACAAATAGTAAGGTCTAAAAGCCATTCGCGGTAGTCCTTGAGCTGCTGATCCAGTTTTATAATGATGGTTGCCTGACGGTTTTTTCGTCCCTTGGCATATTCCTCGTCTATAATGCCGAGTTCTAGTTTTTTCTCTGTACACAATTTACCAACGGTGTTATCTACGATGTATTTGGTAATGTATTTCGGGGTATAGAAAACACCGTCTTTCTTGCGTTTGGATTTTTGTTTGTCGAAATCAGCGCCTTCAATCTCTGCATTGACACTTTCTATTTCGTTTAGGGAATGCTCGAAAATGTGTCCCAAAATATTCACGTCAACTTGGCTTTCAAAATCGTAAGTCGATAATTTTTTGGTATGACGATAGAGTAGATCATCGTCTATGATAATGGCGTCCAAAATAGTATCAGGTAGAAAAAGTCCGCCGTTGTAGGCAAAAATTTCTTCTTTTTTGTCGGTGCCTTTGCGACCGGTATCGAGATAATTGAAATATTGTTTGTAGCGATCATATAAAGGAACAGTCATATCCAAGTCTCCCAATGCTTTCCACTCTTTTAATATAGTAGCGATAGAGTTTGGCGCAAGTAATCCACGGTCTTCGGCAAAGAGAATAAAAAGAAAACGGTCGATGAGTTTTTGTGACTTTTTAAAAAGCATTAGTTTAGAAGTCTTCTCCGGTAACTCCATTAACATCACATTATTCCTGTTTTGTTTTACTAAATCCCTATATAATTCGCGTTTGAAGAGCGAATAATCGGCATAGAATTTTTTGGTAATATTTTCCTCTTCTACAATTGATGCTTCTTTTATACTCAGCGGTTTGTTTGAAAGAATATTGTCTTTGGCCAGACAGAGGTAGAATATTTCAAATTCAACATGAGTTAATGTAAAGAGATTGAATTCTTCATAGTCCACGGCATTGTTGATGTATAACCTTAACTTCTCGAAATTGGATGTAATGACATAGATACAACCTGTTTGGTTGGCTTTGTAATCAAATGCTTGTTGGCGAATGCTTTCGAGATCTTTGGTATTGGTTCCTTTGAGTTCAATAACTGCCAATGCATTTCCGTCTTTCAGGATGGCACCATCTACTTTCTTGGAACCTTTTATGTTTTTGAGTTCGGTTGTGAGGTTGAATCTTGGGCTAGGGTTGAGGGTATATCCCAAAATATCCACAAATAATTCCCGCATAAATCCCTCCTGGAATTGTTCCTCTTTACTGTTGCGTATGTTTTCCTGAATAGAGGTATTGTGGAAATACTTGATGTATTTTTTATATGCTTTCAGAACTTGATCCGAACTTTGTTGACTTAAATATTTTTTGAGAACAGAAGGCTGGAATAATGACATTTGGAACACTTTTATTAAAAGTGGAAATTAGGGATTTTTTCTGAATAATATTGGGTTGATTGTCGTGAGTTTTGAACAGGTTTATGAAATTTTAAATTACAATTATTAATTACTAAAATGAACTGTTGATTTGCAACAACTTGTTTCGTAATCAATAAAGTATCAGCCTTTGGAATAATAGCTAAATTCTTGAATTAAATTCGAGCTATTTAAATTGCGATAAGTTATAAAGGTTCAAAAATTACGTTTTTGAAAAATACTCCTTGATAAAATTATGTCTATGATTTTCTATTATTTTATCATTGTTTTTGATTTCAATTTTAATTTTAACGAAACGATTATCTTCACTCAAAATATCAAAAAGTTCTATTTTTGCATTAGTGGGACCAAAGAGTATAACTTGGTTGTAATTTTTAATTATATCACTTATATTTTTATAATAGAGGGAAAGTTGTTGTTGTTGTTGTAAGTTATCTAAAACTTGTTTTTTTTCCTTATTTCTGAATTTTGATTCAATGGTTTCAATTTCAAAATGATTGGGTTTGCATACCATGATATACGCAATTGAGTGATCCATCCAAATAGTCAATTTTTTTTTCATAGTATTTCTTTTTATAATTTGAACAGAGATATGCTTTTCCAAGTATAGAAGCTTTTAAAAAAAAATGGGTTTAAAGTCCTTAGTTTATTTAATTCAAATTTTTTTAAAATAACTCACATATATCTAATTTAACCTTAAATCAAAATGTTAATTCCCATGATTTTTTTTAAATATATAAACAGCAAATAAAACCCCTATAATAATCATTGGCACGAGATAGGAATCAATAGGTACCGCTGTTGGCTCTACTAAACCAGGAGGAGGAGGTTCGGAATAAAGGAACGGGGCCGTGAAAGATTTTGTAGAAGACAAAAGCGCTATTGTGAGAAATATTACTAATTTGTGAATAGCGAAAGTGTTAGATTTTTTCATACCGAAGGTTAAAGTTGGATCGCAAATTAGCATCTCTTATTTTATTTAATTTATCGCCGAAATCAATATTTAGAATTCTTTTTAAGTTCTTAGTGAGCAAGCAATTTGAGCGTAATATTGCTTAACTAATAGTAACTAAAAACAAATTACGAGGATTGTTTTTGAAATGTAAAACGAGAAGTAATAACTGAAACTTTAGGGGAATAAATGGTTCCTAATTGCGGTTTTAAGGGTAACGGAAAGTCAATTATACACTGTCAAATGTGTATAGTATTGCAATGAGTAAATTATGCGCTTTTTTAGGAAAAATGACTTTACCAATAGGAATAGGAAATTAAGTCTAAAACGTTGTGTTTTAAAATCCTATTTTTAAAAATAATTTGCGAACTGAGGTCTAATCAGCAATAATACGAGTTAGGAATTCTTTTGTAATTGGTTTTACATGAAAGAAAACTACGTTTTGATTGGTTCGTGCGCGTATAATATCATAATCATCGATAGTTGATGATATAATGAATGTCTTGCAGTATTTTTTTAAAGTGGGGGAAAGTTTATTGTATTCTTCCAAAAATTCAAATCCGGACATTCCTGGCATATATATATCTATAAAAATTACTTTTGGTAGTAATTGAACATTTTCCTGATTTTCCTGAAGGTATTTTAATGCTTCTTTTCCGGAGGAATATTCTAAAACTTTTTTCCCAAAGTTATTTTTAATAATGATGCGCGATGAAATATAGAGATCTGTGAGGTTGTCATCAATGATCATCACTTTTTTAAATTTTGGTTGTAATTCGGCTATCATAATTTTTATTTTTATTTTTACTAAAAACACTAATTAAAATTCCTTTTTTTAGAGAGAACCTTAATTAAACCTTGTAATTTTTGAACTTTTTATTATTGTGTTTTCTAATCTTTCAGCTTTATAAATTTGTTAAATTCCTCTTGTCGTCTTTTCGCTACTGGCAAAATAATTCCGTTTGAAAATTCACAAAAGTACCCATCTTTTTTGGAGATTTTCGCAATCTGCCGAAGGTTAATAATGTACGAATGATGAATTCTGAAAAAATAATTATTGTCTAGAATCCCACTGTATTCTCCTAAATTTCTACTTGACATTATCATTTTACCATCTATTAGATGAAAACACGTATATTTTCCATCTGCTTTGCAAAAAATGATTTCGGACATTCGAATCAATTCAATTTTATCTAATGATGAAACGGCTATATATTCATTACTCTGGTTTTGCTCATTCAGAATATTGATGTTGTTGATTTTTTGATCCTGAAAACTACGTTCCATTTGAATTATTTTAATCACTTTATAAATTGCCAATATAACGTTATTGAATTCTATTGGTTTTAATATAAAATCTATAGCATTGTATTTGAATGCTTTGACTGCATGATGTTCCTGTTCAGATATAAATACCAATTTGGGACTATTGAATTCTAACTGATGTAGCATTTCAAAAAAAGAATCGTCGTTGAAGGATAGGTCTAGGAATACAACTTCCGGTTTTTTTAATTTAATTAAGTTTATTCCCTCATTTGCCGAAGTCGCATCCCCAATTATTTTCATAATCATAAAGTTTTCTTCAACAAATTTTTCTAAAAGTGTTAAAGTATCTTTATTCTCGTAAATAATTATGGCATTGATTTGAATCATATTTTGGTTTTATTTTATCTCGAGAATATTATAATAACGCTTGGTTCTTATTTATTATTTTGGGTGTATTGCAAGAAAGCGAAGTCGATTCTTTTTTCCTGACTAAATATTTTAGGATGACACTCCGTATTACTATTTACGAAATGTTATTCAAAAATTCTTTTGTAATAGTTTTGACCTGAAATGCAACAACATTTAAATCATCGTTGGCACGTTTAATATCGTTTTCATCAATCGAAGACGAAATAATATATACTTTACAATGTTTTTTTAAATCAGAAGATAGTTTATCGTATTTTACCATAAATTCAAATCCTGACATTCGGGGCATATAGATATCTACAAAAATTATTTGTGGCAATTCTGTAAAATTGTCTTGATTTCTTTTTAAGAACTTCAACGCTTTTTTAGCAGAGGTGTACTTGTCAATAATCTCTCCAAAATTATTTTTTTTAATCATCGCGGAAGTAACATACAGATCAATAGTATTGTCATCGATAAGCATCACTCTTTGAAATTTTGATTTAATATCTGTCATAAAGTAAAATTTTTTAAAATGATATCAAAAGTGGTACCATCATTAATTTGAGAATGAACCTGAATGGATCCTTCTAATTTTTCGACAGTGTCCTTTACAATATATAAACCAATTCCAGAACCTTCTGATTTACTGGATATTCGAAAAAACATATCGAATATTTTATCCTGATACTTTGTTGCAATACCTATTCCGTTATCAGATATTTGGAGTTGAAGCATTTCTTCATCTACCTTTCCTATCACTTTAATAAATCTTTCGGTGTCAATAGGTTTATGGTATTTAATTGCGTTGGAAATAAGGTTTTCCAGAATTGTATTGAAACGTAACTGATCCGAAGAAAAAGTGGTATCCTCATGAATGTCAATTTCAAAATTTATCCCCTTAGCTTGCTCCATGTTTTGAAGTGAATCGACAATATTCATAATAGTTTTTTTTACTGTGATTGTCTCTACTTCTATACCTGTCCGGTTGTTTTGCGAATAAATTAAAATTTTTCTGATAAATTCATCGAGACGGTTGATACTACTTTTAATCATCTGTACGTGCGCCAGCGTTTCCGGTTCTTTACTTTCGTCCTCGATGATTGAAACGAGTCCTTGAATTGACGTTAAGGGGGAACGTAAATCGTGAGAGACGCTATATACAAAACGGTCTAATTCTTTGTTCGTTTTTAGTAGGTCCGTGTTAGCTAGGATTAATGCTACGGCTTGTTTTTCCTGATCGTCGTGTTGAAAGGCGAGTTCTTCGTTACGAAGTTCCAATGCTTGCTGTACCTCTTTGCTTTCCGTGATATCCGTCAGCATATTTACAGCGCCTGTAACCTTGCCAGCAGCATCGATATAGGGAACGGCATGGGGAAGCACATAACGTCTTTCTCCATTTTCTCGTTCGATAATAATCTCCATACCAGACATGGTCCTACCTTCTTTCATTGCGATTGCCATAGGACATAAATTTAAAGGTATTTCTTGCCCAGCATTACTTAAAATATTCCATGAACCGCACCACAAATCCTTTCCTATTTCGGGTTCTCTACCCCATAAAGCAGCTGCTGCCTTATTAAAAATTGTTATTTTCCCCTCGGCATCGCAAGAGTATGCTGCCACAGGCAATTCTCTTATCAATTCTCGATATAGTTTTTCACTTTCTTCAATTTTCATGCGTGATAATACTTGTTCTGTAACGTCTACCGCAAAAAATAAAATACCATCAATCGAACCATCCGAATCTCTGTGCGCTTGATACAGAATATTCAGATACTTATCTACAAGGTTTCCATTGCCTAGAAAATCGAATTTAAACAGCATTTCGTTGGAGATGAATGGTTCTCCTGTGTTATAAACGGAATCTAGAAGTTCAAAAATTCCCTGACTCTTTAATTCAGGTAATACTTCCATAATTGTTTTACCAATAATGTCCTTTTTATCAATTAATTTTAAATACAATGGATTTGCCAATTCATATACATAATCAGGACCTTTTATAATACCCATTGCGGAGGGCGCCTGATCATATATGTCTAGAAATCGCTGTCTCTCTACTAGGTACGCTTTTTCTAATTTTTTTTTCTCGGTGATATCCTTAGCGGTACAATAAATCAATTTGTCAACTTCATCCCATTGAGCGCTCAACAGAATGTAAACAATAGCTCCATTTTTATGGATAATTCTGGTCTCGAATATTTTCACGGGATTGCCATTTCTAACATCCTGATCAATATTAAATATAGTTTCTTGATCTTCCGGATGTATAAATTCACTATATTTTTTACCTATTAATTCATGCGGTTCATATCCCCAAATGCTTTTTGAGGCTGCATTTATCTGTACTATTCTTTCTTCTGCATCAATGGAACAAATTAGATCCATTGAAGCGTTCAATATTTTATGCAAACCGTTGAGGGCTTCTTGTAACTCTAAGGCTGTTTTTGCTAATTGTTGTTCCGCTTTTTTATGTTCAGACAAATCCTTAATGGTCATCGAAGTCATTTCACAGCCATTCACATCCTTAAATACCACTGAGGTCACTTCGCCGGGAAAGCAACTACCATCTTTACGTTTAAAAGTAAGTTCGCCCTTCGCTCGTCCCGTATTATTGCGTTCCGATAAAAGTATTGCTAATCGTGGATCTGTAATGTCAACAATATCAAATCTTCCCGATTTGCAAATCTCTTCTTGTGTCATTTTAAAAATTCCACAGGCCGCAGCATTGGCCTCAAGTATTTGTCCATCCTTTACAGTAAGGAGAATTGCGTCCATACTGTTCTCGATTAAACTACGGTATTTTGATTCATTTCGCCATAGTTCATCCTTAAAAACTTCTTCACTTTGCTGGGAGAGGACATTGGATTTTATTAGCGAAACTTCTTTTAATGCTTGAGAAATTTTTTGATCTAGAGCAGAAATGTTATGTTTAAATACGATATCCGACACGCCTTTTTTGATGAGTTTAATACCATTTTCCGCATCTATGTTATCTGAAAAAAAAATAATTGGGATTAATGGATAGCGTTTATTTCTAAATTTTAAAGCTTTTTTCCAAGTGGTGTCGAGCAAAGAATAGCCAGCGATTATAATATTAGGGTGGAAAATTTGCAATGTACTCTCGAAGTCATCGATAGATTCTATATTTACGCATGTGTAGTTGAAACCGGTACGATCTAATTCTTGATTAATCAAACTAATTTCGAAAGAGGCACTTTTTAAAATTGCTATTTTAGTTATCATAATGTAAGTTTATCAGTATTGATAATTGATTTTAAAACTCTAAGCAACTTTGACGAAGTTAAAACTAAATTTTTTTATTGAATTAATAAATTCAAATATAAGTAAAGCTATTTATTTATATCAAGAGTAGTTTTTTTTTGTCAACGAATAAAATACTATGCAATGTTGAAAATTAACCTAAATAGTACAAAATTATCTTACTCCTTCCTTAAGAGAAAGTTAAAAGTAATAACTATGGGGTTTTAAGGAATAAGTGTGTTGAAATGTAAGTATGGCGTTGAAATTTTATTTAAAAAATGTAATTTTTTGGAAATTAAATTAGAGTGATCATGAAGACCAAGCGCTCTTTTTCATTATCATGTAAAGCATATTTTTCTTTTTACAATGAAGAGTTCACTATTTTAACTACTGATAGCTTTGCCCATCATTTCGATTTAACCATAATTAGGAGTTGGTAACCTATAATTTTTGAATACTTTCTACGATAGTGCTACCTTTTCAATTGATCATTTCGTCAATAAAATATTGTAAATCATAGATATGAATTAAATTTTCATCATTTTCAGGCATTTGTGCCAGTTGAACAAAATTAATGTTTTGAAACAATGATTTTTCTCCCAGAAGGTCTTGCATTATTATGAAAATGGCTTGGGGAAGTGTTTTACTATCGCAATAAATATAATAGTTTTTTAAAAAAATTATTATGTCTGTTTTAGCCGTGTTTTCATCATAATTCAATGTCAAAAATTTGAGGTCACTGATTTTTAGCGTGAGGTCTTCAAAAATATAGGGCTCGTCCAGACCATCAATAATTTTATCAACTTCAGCTGTTGGCTGAATAAAGGCGGTGAATTTCCAAGTTTTTAATTGAGGAGCGTTATCCACTAAAGTAATTACCTGATTGAAATAGTCGAGGTTGCCATTGGCCGTGATAATGAATTCGGATTTAGATGTTAAGTTCTTTGGAAAGACAATTATAAAATCTATTTCCCTGCAATAGTAGTTGAGGTTTTTGTTTATCCAAAAAGCGATATGCTTTTGGTTCTTAGGAGTTTCGTTGACGATATTTTTTATGGCGTGGTGGTTGTCTTGGAACCAGTTCCAGAAGGTGTTGATTTTTTTCATTTTGAGTTATGGTTATGAGTTATGGATTGTTCTCGATACATTTTTTGTTTCGTTTCACTGCACAAAAAATACTTCCCGAAGCAAGTTCGGGATAAACTGAACTGACGGTGACTTCTAGACATTGCTTTCGATGACATTATCGTTTGTCTTTAATCGTTTTATCGTAAGCAATCAGATTCACCATTTCGCGCAATCGGCTGCGGACTCGATTACCGTAATGGGTTTCGATTTCTGATGCAGAAAGGTTGGTGGTTATGTGGGTTTGTAGTTTTTTGGAAGTGAATAAATCATAACGAGATAATAGTATTTCTGCCATTACATTGCATTCGTTGCCAAAGTATTTTAGATTGTTTTCTATACCTAAATCGTCAAAGCAAATTGTTTTGGCTTCGGATTGATATTGGCGGCCCTTGCTATATTTATGGATAATTTCATAACCGTCCTGGATAAATTCGAAACTAATGTCACGGCACGGCTTTACATAAAATTTATGTTCGATAGGAGTGAGGTGTTTCATGATATTCATCAAAGAGGTTTTGCCACAACCCACTGGACCCGAAAGCATAATTCCTTTATTAAGATTTATATTGAATTGAAAACAAGTTTGTTCATCTTTTAGGAAATAGGCAATGAGTTTGAAAATTATAGGATGGTCGCTTTCTAAGATTTTAAAATGATTTCCGTATAATTCGACACCTTTTTTTTCGAGCCAAAGGATTATTTCCGGATAATTGTGTTGGTATTTTATTTCGTTCATAATTTCCTTTTCTTTTTTTCTTGATAAAAAAAGAAACAAAAAAATCAAGCCTGATAAATAAAAAGGGTGAAAACTACCTTGAAGTTCCGTTCCGCAGCCCGAGCCGTTCGCCGTTCAGGCTCAACTCGCGGACTGCTGCCACTATACTTCTTCGTTGTTTTTTTACCCTTTTTATTTAAGGGCATGCATTAAAAAATTTCAGTATTTACAGAGGCTCTCCGTAGTCTTTGTCTGTAGATGTGGTCAGCTGTTTTGCCTTGTGCGGAAGTTCTACATTTGGAATGAATTTAGGTGCGTTTAACATCCAGTTTTGTGTTGCTGCCTTCCAATCGACCATTGGGCTTTTGCCACCGACCAGCCATCCGTTGCTGGAAAAGTAATTGAAGAATTTTTGTGCTTCGAGTTCCGGGAAGCTTTGTTCGAGAAAATGCGCCTTGACTTCGTCATTTGTCGGAGTTGAGATATTCTTCTTTTTTTCGCGCAACTTTTTTTCTTCTTCTATTTTTTCTTTTGTGAATAAATTATCATTTTCAAAATTTTGTGCTTGCTCATCCAAGTTTACAATATTTAAAATGTTTGGTTTGTTTGTAATGTTTGTATTGTTTATATAAGGTACCATCGCTTGTTCAGTGCCTGTACCACTGCTAGTACAGGACTTGTTCACTACTTGTTCATCAACTGGTTTAAAAACAGGTTCAGTATTTGAACTGGTATTTTTTTCGCTTTTGGGCATTGGTTTTAATTCGTCAGATAAATTAAATAGGTACACCTGGCTTCCTTTGAATGGATTATATGACGGTTCGTAATTGATGTAGCCCAAAGCATGCAAGTTTTTTAAGCACTTGTGATAAGTTGCTTTGGAACTAATTTTGCTGATTCGCATCACCTCATCACGAGAAATGCTTATTGGATTTTTGAATCGATTGCAATTCCAAAATTGGAATAATGCAATGTATAAACTAACGTGTGTTGGATTGAGTATTTTGTCTTTTGACACTTTATCAAAAAATCCGGTTAGGTGTTTTATGTAATTCATTCGGAAGTATTAAGATTGGAGTATTAAGTATTAAGACTTTTTAAGATGGTTTTGCTCTCACAATGATCGTTTACTTAAAAAGAGTAGGTTGTGCATGGATCTTGTTTCCAATTAATAATTTATCAATGGCAGAATTATCATAATATATGATACCGCCAACCTTTGTATAGGAAAGTGTTCCGTTGATGCGAAGATTTTGGAGTGTTCCATTTGAAATATTCAGCAGTTGACGGACTTCGGTTGAGCGCAACCACTTTTTGGGTTGCTCATTTGTGCCTTTAAGTAATTCCCTTATATCCTCTAAAAGAGATTTATGGAATTCTTGTAGGTCTTCTTTGGTAAGGATTTCGATTGCCATAACTTGAGTTTTTAAATTGTTATGGTGTAAAATTGTAGGTTTTGGTTGTTTTTATATCACAAGGGTTCACAAGTTGTGATAGAAAAAAGTGGAATTATCGAAGGTTTTACTTTTTTCCTTGATGAAAAAAGTAACAAAAAAATCACTGCTTGACGATTTTTATCCCAAAAATCATCGGACAAATTTTTTCTATCGTGACGCCAACCGCTCGTCGTTCCTCCTCGTCTCCGGGGTCACTCCCGCCGGCCAATGCAAAAAATCCGCGCCGCGATTTTCAGGTATAAAAATAGTAGGGCGAATCGAAGACGGTGTTTATTTTAATTTTACTTTTTTTCTTGATAAACCCTTTGACTTCGCTCAGGGTGTCGGTAACAAAAAAATCCCTTAAAATTTAAAACTTAAAAACGAGTTTTAATTTAATTTACAGCCACGGGCAGTCCTCCTCTAAATCTCTAATGTTCCAGCCCGAGCCGGTTGCCTTTCAAAGGCACCTTGCGGACTGCTACCATTTCGTTTTATCGTTGTTTTTATCGTTGTTTTCCAACGTTTTTAATTTAAGGGATATCTGAGCCAGGGTTTATATTATATTTTGTTTCGAGTGCAAACAAAATGATTTTAAAAATATTATTGTAAAGTTGCCATAGAAACTGATTTGTTTAATTTCTCACTGAAGTAGGTAGGGGATATGCCCGTACGGGTTTTAAATGCTCTTGTGAAATTTTGAGTAGAACCAAAGCCAGCTTCGTCTCCTAGTGCTTTGTTTGTGTAATTCCGGTACTTATTTTCACTTTTAAGCAGTTCTATGATATGATCAATCTTAAGATCAGTGATATATTCTATGATTCCTTTGTCACGGTACTTTGCAATGATTTTTGAAGCATATTTGGTATTTGTATTTAATAAGGAAGCCAATTTGAACAAGTTCATCTCTTTTTCGAGATATTTTTTATTGGATTCAAATTTTTCTAATTTTTTTAGAATTGCTGTAACCACTTCAGGGCTTAAATCAAGAAAGGAATCTTTACTCACGTTTGGTACAAATTGTTTGGAAGTTTCCGGTTGGCGGTTCATCAGCTCATCGAATAATTTTTTAGATCTAAAATGTCTGTAAATAAGGAATGAAATTATTAATATCAAGATTGCTGTTGTACTAATGGCAATTACAGTTATGGAATTATTGGAGTTTTCTAAATTACGTTGCGTTTGCAGTAGTTTTTCGGTATCGTATACTTTAGTTATTTTTCCTGAAAGGTATTTGTAATTGAGTTCTAATAATTGATCTGCCTTTAGTAGTCTGTTAACATAGTATAAATGTGCTTTTGTATCATTTTTAGTTAAATAATAATCGATCATTAGTTCATAAGCCTCCCTTAATTCGGGACTTATATAGTTTTGTTGTTGAAAAATTATATCTACTTTTTTGAAATAGAATACCGCTTTTTCTTTTTGGTTTTGAGACCAGTAATTTTTACCTATATAAAAATAGGCGAGCGTTTCATTTGCAAAATCTTTATTACTCTTAAGATCCGGTAATGCCATTGATAATTTTTTTATAGCATCGACATAGTTGTGTTTAAAAGATTGGTTTACACCTTCAGAAAATAGAAAGTATGATTTCATTCTAAAAATTTCAAATTGGTTTGCAGCTTTTATTCCTATTTGATTTATTTGACTGCATAATTGATATTTATTAACTCTGCTATAGCTCTGACCCAAAGAATATAATGAATTGACGTAGGCGTGATCATTTTGCTCTTTGAAATAAGTAACGCACTCTTTGAATAAAGCTATTGCCTCGTGATAAAATCCAAGGTAATATTTAGTCAGCGCTTTGCAGTATTTTAATTTGTAAATGAGATATTCGTCTTTTGTCTTAAAAATATAATCCTCTGCGATGAGGTAATTATCCAGTGCTTTCATCATCTCTTTATGATCATAATACACTATTCCTTTTGTCATGTAAGCGGATCCAATCAATTCTGGATTGGCTGTTCTTTTAGCCGCAGTAACCGAACTGTCAGCATACAGGTATCGGAGTTTTTTATCGAATTTATAGATTAAGGATTTATAGGCAAGAGCCATTTGCTTATAGTTTTTTTCGGATTTAGCTTTAGCTAACCAGGACTGTGCATATAAGCGTTCTTTAATACTATCACTTTCCTTATAATTTATTTTTTCATTGAAGTAGTTGCAGTCTTTATTTGAGAGACTATCTGGAATTATAAACTTTTTTTGAGCGTTTAAGCCCATGAAAAACAAAAGAAATAGTAGGATTAAGTAATTTTTTTTCATGTTCTAAAAATGGAAATTATAGCGTTTTAAAATAAATTAACGCAGTTATGTCTGCATTTATCAGGAATAAATGTAGCTAAAAAACTTCAATATAAAGGATAGTAACCGTGAGAGACCCAAAATGTATTTTTTGAATGTTAAGTTATTGGCTATGTATGAATTGTTTATGAATTGACTGTTGTCAATTCGGGAATTACACATGTTTAATTCCCGAATTGAACAGCAGTTGCGTTGTTTGTTACGGACTACACATTTAGTTTTGCCCTGAATTCAATTGGTTTTGTTATGAGCAAAATCGCCACTGTTCCCATTACCCCGGGTGAAAAGAACTGATGAAAAAAGTAATCAGTAACATTTAAAACATTAACAATAATGAAAAAAATATTTTTATTCCTAGCCATTTTAATGTGCTATTCCATTTCGCTTGTCCTGCAGTCTTGTAGTACCGATGCTGAATCAACTATTGACAAAATACCCAATAGTTTTGAAAAGAGAACCCACAAACCTAATTACAGCACAAAAAGTAGTCGTACAATGCCAGCCAATAACGCTAATCCTTATGATGAGGCAGGAAGAAGACTATATAAGCAAAAGTCTTATGTGGTTATTCAAAACCTTCAAAAAGGTAGCGTAATCAGCGGAGTGAAGAGTAGTGATACGCCTTCTTTATCCTCAGGCAAAGTATCGTCCATTCTTGCGGATAGTCTGTCTGAGACAATTGCTAATTGGGATGCAACAGCAGAAGCCAAATTAAGTTTTAGTCGGTTTATTAATTCCTTGCTGTTTCTTTCAAAAACGGAAGAACAATATGAAATTCTATATGATTTTATAGTCGATTATGAAGCGAGTATTTTGACTAATGAGACATATTCGGAAAAGGATAAAGAAGTTATGCTAACGAATTCATCCGTTGTTCGGTTTGAAACTTATGAAGAGTCAATAACACCCCCAAAGAATAAAGATCCTGATTGGACTATACTTTTTAGGGAAGTAAGTTCATCAAAAAGGTATTAGCTGTTGGTTTATAACATAAATTTTATTTTTAAATAAGTAGGTTTAAAGGGCTGTCCGATAGGGCAGCCTTTTCTTAGTTTGTTAGATTTTTATTTCAAATGGTGTTCGCAGGATCTTTGATTTGTATCTTCAATAACGAATGGGCTCTGATTCTAGATTTTACTTTTTTAGCTCACTTGACTTTTATTTTTATTGGTGTTTGCTTCGCCTGTTCGCTTCGCTCGGGTGTCTGAATCTTCGATTTGCCTTGATGAACCCTTCGACTCCGCTCAGGGTCACAGTAACAAAAAAATATTCACGGTTTATTATTGTTTTTTTGTATTCATGAATCTTCGATCTCACATGCTTGAAACTTAAAAATTTAAAAACTGTCTTTTGTAATTAAGCTGACAACCGCTGGCTGTCCTCTTTTTAATTTCAAATATTACGTGCGGTGAGCCGTTCGTCTTTCAAGCTCAACTTGCGGAGCACTGTCATTCCTTTTCTTCGTTGTTTTTTACTTTATTAATTTAAGTACGGGTTTAAGGGTATTGAATGGCGAGTGGTTTTCTTGAGGTTATTCTTTTCTTTTTTGCTTGATCAAAAAATAAACAAAAAAATCAAGCCTGAAAATTAAAAACTTAATAACTACCTCAAAACTCTGTTCCACAGCCCGAGCCGTTCGCCTTTCAGGCTCAACTCGCGGACTGCTGCCACTCCGTTTTTTCGTTGTTTTTTACGTTTTGAATTTAAGGGCGGGTTTACGAATCTTGGTTACTGATAGCGAGTAGTTTTCATTAAGATAATCTCTTTTTTTGTCTTGATACATCCTACGACTGCGCTCAGGAGGACGGAAACAAAAGATCAAGCCTGAAAATTAAAAACTTAAGAACTACCTCAAAACTCTGTTCCACAGCCCGAGCTGTTCGCCTTTCAGCCTCAACTCGCGGACTGCTGCCACTCCGTTTTTTCATTGTTTTTTTACGTTTTTAATTTAAGGGCGAATCTAAACTGGTGATTTTAGAGATTAAAATAGCAGGGCGGGTGGAAAAACTTAGAAGTGTTTTTTGATTTTAATTCTCATCTGCTTCGTCCATGCGGGTGATGAGTTTGTTTTTGAGGGTGTTCAGGAATTTAGTTCTTTCCGTTTTTCTGTTTCGGATTTCGAGAAAAACCCGGTGAAATTGACCTAAATCAATTTCAAAAGCGGATTCGAAGAAGCTTGCGATTTCTTTTAGTCCTGATGCCCCATTATTGAGAACACCTTCTGTATGAAGTGCATAAATTAATTCGATTAGCTCTACTTTTGAGCCAGTCCATTTTTGGTTTTTTGATAGAAGAGTAGCGGACTGCATCTGCTCTGTGTTATTCTCTAGTTTTACAATTTCAGATTCCAAGCTGTTTTTAAGTAAATCATTGGCCATGATTTTTGCCAATTTATAGTCATGTGAAGTTGAGAAACTCTGATCTGCTTGAAAGTAAAAACTATCCAATGTGAGTTTAATATCATACTTACCTCTTATAAAATACCTTTTGTCAAGGCATCGATTATTTGTGCGGTAGTACCGGTAAAATTCCTGATTTTCGTCGAAGAAGTTTTTTAATTTTAACAATTCAGAGTTGTAGTATTTACGAAGTGTTTTTTTAGAACCGTAGGGTTTATTGGTTTCAATATTATAAATTTCGTTATAGTAAATGAGCTTTCCCGCAAAAATAGGTTTGATATTTCGGAAAAATTCAATCTCTTCATTTTTATCTTGGAATTTGTATTTTATAAAGAAGGTTTTTAATTTTTCTAAACCCGCAATCATGATTTTTATGGCCTCTTCGTAATAATGAACTGTATGTGGACATTCTACAGGTATCAATTCTAATTGTCGGTCTAATTCCGACTGGAGGGATTGAGAAAATAATTTCATTGCAGGACTTTTAGATTGTGTGATCTTGATTGAATCAGAAACAAATCTATAGGGTGATTGTATTCGGTGCAAATTATCTAGTGTTGTATTCCCGAATTGAATAGTGAAATTCCCGAATTGCATACTAGTAATTTGAGTGAAATATTGGACGACAACTGGTTTAGCCCCCTAATAATCGGACTTTAACATTTTAAGTTTTACAAACATACGCAATTAGTCAATATCTTTGTCTTGCAAGGAACAAACGAAGGCGAGTTTTACACCGATGTTTGTAGAAATGTTTCAGGCCTGGTCATTTCGATTTCACTAAAATTTAGTTCACCCACAAAAAAAGGCGGAATCTCTAAATTTTGCAAGGAACTGCACTTCAGACTCGTATTGCCCGATATTTGTTGGTATGGGATTTTGAGTTTGAATGTTATTTTTCGTTTTATTTCATCTCTTTTTTGTTCGATTAGCCCTTTATTCCAGCATTCTAAAAAGATATTTGGAGGTAAATTACAAACTGAGGAATGTAGACGTTCATTATTGTATTTCTCATAAAAAATGGTCAAAACACCTTCCAATTCATCGATTGTCCAAAAATGAAAAGGTCTTAGTTTTTTTGCTAAAATAGCATGAAAACTCTCAATATGTCCATTTTCCTGTGGGGTATATGGATGTGTAAAGACTTGATTCAGGTAGTTATCTTTGAAGAAATTTTGAATCATTTTTGCCGAAAATCGACTGTCATTATCATTGCGAACCTCAATATGAATCCCTTTTTCTAGGCAATTATTTGGTTGTAAATGATTTATTATAATATGTTCCCATGCCCTTTTAACATCTTCTTTTTTGATGGAATAGGCAACCGTCCAATGCAAAACAAGTCTGGTAAAAGTGTCAATAGTTGTTAGCACATAGCTATGCATTTTATACTCCTCGACCCACACAAATTTAATGTCCATTTCCAAAACTTCAAAGGGCTGACTTGGAAAAACCTTACGGTATTTTACCCTGGTTTTACTAGGCTTTTGATGTTGTTCCTTCAATAATTGTGCGCCTTTCATCAATCGATATACTTTCTTATGATTAATATTGTAACCCATCAGTTGTAAACTAGTTTCCATTTTCCGATGACCATAATCTGTGTCGAGATCTTGATGAGCTTGCTTTATTTCTTCAATAATCACATCATTTGAAACTTCAAATTTTTGCCCGTACTTGTCAGTGTAAAAAGTCGTCGTAGAGGGACTTCTTCCTTGATTAGTCCGCTTGTTTTGATAATAATACTGGTGTTTGGTTATTGCTGAAATTTGAAATGCCACTTCTTTCTTCAAGCCCTGAAAAATGTAGCCTCTCACGAGTTCCTTTTTTTCTCCAAGGCAAATTTCTTTTTTAGCAATTCGTCTTTTAACTTGCCTTCAAGCTCTTTTTGAATAACAATTTCTTTGAGTAGCTTGTTTTCTTTTTCCAGTTCTCTGATTCGTTTAAGCTGTGCGGGGGTCATTCCATGCGCAAAGCCCTCTTCGCCCATAGTATCCATCTTCTTCTTCCATGAATAATAACTCGCAGGAAATACCGAATATTTCTCTAATGTAGGTTTAACACCTTGTTCTGAAGCTTCCTTTATGATCTTTAGCTTCTCTTCTTTGGTAAATTTTCTCTTTTCCATCGTACAAAATTATAGATTTCTATTTATAATTGTGTCCGATTATTTAAGGGGCTGAAACACCACGCTAAAGCATAGGGTAAAAGTAGCATTAATTATGCTCCAGTTTGATAATGGTTCTATCAAAAGCTTTATGGATCGGGTAAAAATTACAAAAAAGGATTTCAGCAAAGACAGACAATTGCATGATGGGTCATTGTATAATGACATACTTAACCTTGGGATGACGCATATGACAAGTGCAAATAAGAATGAATTGGATTTAAAACTATACCAATATTGCCAGTATAAATTCAATCAGTTAGATGCCGATGTGTGGGTAGGAATTGCAGATATGAGTGCAGACAAGAATAAATTTGATTTCACAGGGCTTTTTTTTATGAGTAAAAAAAAGCCACAGCTACTATAAACTTATGTACAGATTCAGATTGATTAATAATGTCTTGGATAGACACCATGAATTGGAAAACGAGGAAATTTATTTTGCGCCTACGGGTTAATGTTTAGGGACAGTCACGGAATGCAATTCCGCGCCAACGGGGTATCACTGTTACTGGACAATCTTAAATTAATTTTCAAAATCACTTTAATTTACCTTTCTTGTTTTCTACAATCTGCTTAATAAATTCTCCTTTGTTTTTACTTTTTAATTTTCCTAATTTCATTTTTATCTCAGCCATCAGCTTTAAATAAAGTTCATCAACTTGAGGGCTATTTTTTCTTAAGTGGTAGTAAGACATTATTTTTAGGAATGACAAATCCTTTATGTAATTATAGCTTGACTTTTTTACAAATACTTTAATAATTTCAGGGTAATTATTTCCTTTAATATCACCATATAAAAAAACAGACATAAATTTTTCATATTCAGAAATGTTAAGAGTGAGTATATCATTCTTTATTTTGTCCTCGATTACTGGTCTCATTTTTTGACTTCCCATCCATTTGTGCATAACATTTTGGTGCATAACAGGTAAAACAGTTATGAATAGATTGAAATCAATATTCTTTGGAAAAAAATCAGGTTCTTTTTTATGCTTTAGATAAAATGTGATCAACGAATCTCGATATTGCATTAAAAATGAAATTGAACTTTCTAAGATATTTTTGTATGATTGTAATTTTACCTCAAAATCATCAATATCTTCAGAGTTTTTAAGTACCACACTCGCTAATTTTAAGATAGTATCAATATTCTTTTTGGTTTCTAAATTATTCTGTGATGCAGTGAAATTATCATTTGATTTCTTAGGAATGTCTTTTTCTATTGGGGTTCTAGACAAGGTTCTATCAAAAATTTGATCTAATTTTTTTTCGTCAAATTTTGTTTTTGATCTTTTCTCATCAATATGAAATGTTAGTGATTTTTCTTTTTTTGATTCTAGAACAGAATCTATTTTAACATAGTTCTCTCGAATATCGTCATTAAAATCTGAAAATGCGACATTTAGTTTTTCTTGCGTGAACAAAAGTATATCTAAACAATCTCTTTTCAGACCTGTGTAATACTCGATTTCTTCGGTGTAATTTAGATAATTATCATTTGATAATACGATTTGTTTAAATTTGAGATCATAGTCGAATTGCAATGCTAAAAAGAAATGAAACATAAATGCAGTCTTAAATCTTAATTTAGTATCATCGTCTTCATAAGAGAAAATCCCCCTTTTTATAAAATCCTCAAGAATCTTTTCAGGTTTTCCAGAGAATTTATTTTTAAGATAAGTAGTTATGAACTTTAGAAGGTCGGCGTATTCTATATTGTAACTTAAGTCAGAATCTCCATTGTCTTTCATAAATCTTGCTATGTACGACAAAAGCCTTTTTTTATTTGTAAAATCAAATGTATCTGAGTATATGTTTTCAATATTTGTTTTCTCTAAAATATTTTCTATAAATAGTTCTACAAGCACAGAATTATTTATAGGTTTTTTTTCTTGTCTTTCAAAAATCCATAAAAATAGAGTAACCGATAAAGGGGTTTTAGGCAATTTAAAATCGGTAAAACTTTTCAATAACTTTTCCATGTTACCTTGCATGTCGACATCTTTTCCTTCAAACCATTTTGATATTAATAATTTAATTTCCTTACTCGTAAAATCTTGAATAAAACAAAGATTAAAGTTAAATATTTCATTATGAGTTAAGTATTCAGTTGGAACTGTGTTGTCTAGTGTATGTGTAGAAGTTCCAATAATTCTTATGTTTCTGTATTTTTTAACGAACTCTTTCAAAATAAATATGAGTTGATTATGTTCAGACTTAAATGAAATATCATCAATCAAAAGGACTATCTTATTTGTATTTAAGAAAGATTCTATTTCTGATGCAGAAATAGAGAAAAACTCCCTGAATATTCTTTTAAGATCCTTATTTTTAATATCTGCAAATTTCAAAAGTATAGGAAGACAATCAGAAGAAGAAAACTTGCTAATTGCTTCGATGAATATTTTATCAATTAGAAGAGTTTTTCCTGATTCTCTACTGCCATATATCAAGTAGTTAGAATTGTCATTTAAGATACTATCAATTGTATAAGACTTAGTTTCTTCTTTTTTAAAAGAATCTTTGGGGTTGTTGAGAATTCTGGGTTCTACAAATATATTTTCAATTGAACACTTAACGCTTGTATTATTATTTGACATAATAATATGATCATTTAAACTTTCAACTACTCTGTTTTCAATAGCTTGTACTAAATCAATTTTCCTGTAATAATCGGCTAATTTATCATCTTTTAAAATTTCAAATATCTTTTTTCCATCTTCTGTTCCAATATCTGTATTAGGCACAAATTTTTCATGCACTTCAATATATTTCCTATATTCAACTTGAATGTTTGAGTGGTTATTGAAATCGATTATAGTATAGCCGTTTACATATAAAGATTCTTTTGGAGCGTCCGCAATTGTTGAATTGGCAACGGAGATAAATATACGCCCGTTTAAATTTTGAGCATACTCTGAATCTAATTTATGAACATGACCAGTTAAAAGAGTATCATAATTTTTGTAAATCAAAGGTTTTATATCCACGAAATCAAATTCTTTAAAAAATTCTAATGGATGATGAATTAAAGCTATCTTAAAGTCACATTCATTTAAGAAAACTAGCGAATTTTCTATTTGATTTTTCCCTAGTAAAATATTTCCTTTATCATCTTCATTTTTACAAAGCCATGATGAGTTTAAACAAGAAATTCCAATGCTTCTATTATCTATATTAAGTTTAAAACTATTTTCGAAATTGGATAATTGCGAATTAGGATAGTCTTTATAAAATGTTTTTTCCCAATCTTTATAATTTTCTAATCTTTTTAAATAAATTGAACCCTCTCTATTTGACGAGATGAATTTATCTAAGTTGTGCGTATTGATAAGATTGCCTTTAATACCAGTTTCAATAATTTCATCTATTTTACTCCTATAAACATCATGATTTCCCGAAATTATAAAGATTTTGTTTTTTAATGAAGGATTGCTTTTTAATATTGTATTGATAAAAATATCTTCAAAGGACAAGAAACATAATTCAGAATCTTTAAAACCAATACCCCCCTTATCGATTAAATCTCCAGTAAATAGTAATATTGTATCATTGTTTACATGTTTTTTTAAATCTTCGGCAAGAGATTCTATGATCTTATTTTTTTTTGGAGTAGATATTTCCGATTCTAAGTGAAAATCTGAAATGTGTATAAGTCTTACCATAATTAAAGTTGGTTCAATATTTATTTGCAATATATGAAAAAAAGCATTTGTATTTTAACAATGAAAACTTCCAGAATTATTTTTTATTGGTTTGGCCCTAAAACGAAAAAAGACACCTTAATACAGCACCTTTCATTTATTCCCATTCCTCCAGCTATCATTAAAATGCCTATTTCTCATACGCTCATAAAATCCCCCTCTCAAGTAAAGGCCTACAACCCAAACCACAACCAGATCAATTATTTCATACCATTCCATAGTTATTATAAAATTGATTAATTGTCAAACCTATATTTTTATGTAGTTAGTTGCAAATAGTATAGTGTGTGATTCGCGAATTGAATACTATAGTTTATGTCTTTTTCATAAAAAAAGACGCCCATAGTAGGCATCTTTTAAATTTAATATATAGCGGTTTATCTAGGTGGAAATCTTATGAAGAACAATTTAAAATTACTGCTTTCCGCTACAAATTTTATTTTTTTCTGAATTATCAGCAGAGTCTAATTCGTCATAATATCTTTCAAAATCGAAATCTATATCAAATAGTTCTTTAGGGTGCACACGAAGACCTTTTGCAAGCTCTATAAGACTTGAAAGTTGACAATCAATTCTATTATTGGCAATATTACTTATCTTTCCACTATGAATTTCACATTTAGTAGCAATCTTTGCATAAGTAGTTTCTCCTTTTAAAGATTTTACTTTTTGTGCAATCAATTCTTTAATTTCTTTTGTTTTATTTTCATTCTTCATTATTATCTTTTAATGCAATTTGAATAAAACTCGAAAAATATTCATTACCGAATTCGGTAATGTAAATAAAATAATTATCTTTGTCTTAAGATTACAGTTCAAAATTGTAATTTTGCGACTCTTCAAAAAATATTGAAGCATTCGCTTTGAATCTCGTATCAGAAAACTGGTAATTTTATAGGAACGAGAAGATAAGTAAGATGCTCACGTCCCATGGCGTGGGCTCACTTATTGTTCCCCGGTATACCAGTACCTCTGATACGATAAGCTGAGTTCCATGCCATTTTTTATTGGCACAAACCCAGTTGCCATTCTTAGCCAATCTTCCTTCTTATTTAAAGTCTCGCAAACAAATTAATTTGTTGAATTAGTTAGTTTGGAAATGCACTGCCTGCGTCGGGCTGAAACTTTCAAGGGCAGTGTACTTTCCTTTAAAAAAAAACTTTAAAACCAAGTTGCCTATGCAATAAAAACACAATAAGAATAGCAATGTCAATGACAATAGCAATGTTAATAGCAATAGCAATTACAATGTCAATGACAATAGCAATTACAATGACAATAGCAATTTTAATAGCAATGTCAATAATAGAAAATAGCCAACATTGGTCAGATTGCAGATTGCAGTGATCAGATAACCCATAACATACAAAAATTGCAAAGATGAAATACTATAAACAAATACAAATTGCATTAATAGTGGCTTTAATAGCAATAATATGCCTGTGGTTATATGGTTGCAACTGTTTTTAAAGATTTAAAAACAGCTAAAGCTTATTTAGTATTAACACCAACTCATAACTCTAAAAATCGCCTATGATCAAATAAAAAAACAAAATCCTTCGTGGCTAAACACATAAAAAAGGCCCTCTCACCGTCTGGACAACTGTATAGAGGACCAATAGCTAACAAAAACATTATTTACATTAACTAAATCAATATTATGAAAAATATTTCATTAAACAAGGGTAGGGCGGTATTTTGGTATCTGCTTATTTGCATACTGCTGAATACTAGTGTTGCTCTTGCTAATAAACCAGTAATCCCTTTGACTATGTTTAAAGAGGGCAATAGCTTGCAAAAGGAGAATCTGAAACAAGTTCAGATTAAACAAGTTCAGATTAAGCAAATTACCGGAACCGTTACTGATAATCAGGGTCAAATGCCCGGAGTAATCGTTTCTATTAAAGGAAAAAACACGACTGTCATTACTGGTTTTGATGGGAAGTATGTAATAGATGCTTCTCCTACAGATACACTGGTTTTTTCCTTTATGGGCTACAAAACTATAGAAATGCCTGTACAGGGTAATGCTGTTATTAATGTACGACTGCAAGAGGATGCCACCCAACTTCAAGAAGTGAAAATTAATGCCGGTTATTATTCAGTAAAAGAAAGCGAGCGCACCGGAAGTATTGCTAAAATATCTGCGAAGGATATTGAAAAACAACCTGTAGCGAATGTCCTTGCCACGATGCAGGGTAGGATGGCAGGAGTTGATATTGTACAAGACAGTGGTTCTCCCGGTGGTTCTTTTACCATTAAAATAAGAGGGCAAAACAGTTTGCGTGGTGATGGTAACCAGCCGTTGTATATTATTGATGGAGTTCCCTATTCATCCGAAGCCATTGGTTCCATTGCTACCTCCGGTACTGCACCGAGTTTGACTAGTCCGTTGAATTCTATAAATCCGTCGGATATTGAGAGTATTGAGGTGCTTAAAGATGCTGATGCTACAGCGATTTATGGTTCGCGTGGTGCTAATGGTGTGGTGCTGATTACCACCAAAAAAGGTAAAATAGGAAAAACCACCTTTATGGTGAATGGTTCTACAAATGTAGGAAGTGTTACAAAAACGCCGAAATTGATGAATACGCCACAGTATTTAGCGATGCGCCAACAGGCATTTGCTAATGATGGTATTAGTACTTATCCTGATTTTGCCTATGATGTCAATGGCACATGGGATGCAACCCGCTATACTGATTGGCAGAAAGCGTTTATAGGTGGAACAGCCACCGTTAACAATTTACAAGCTTCAGTATCTGGCGGCAATGCTAAAACGCAATATTTATTGAGTGGTAATTATAGAACGGAGACCACTGTTTTTCCGGGCGATTTTCAATATAATAAAGGTGCGGCACATTTTAACATGAATCATACTTCGGATGATGACAAGTTTAAATTGGTGTTTTCTGCCAATTATACAGCTCAAAAGAATAATCAACCCGCTACGGATTTGACTGCGGTATCGAGAACTCTTGCACCTAATGCGCCTGAATTGTATGACGCAGATGGAAATTTGAATTGGGCGAACAGCACTTGGGATAATCCGTTGGCGTTACTGGAATCGGAATTTGATTCGAGGATTAAAGATTTGAATGCGAATACTGTATTGTCGTATCAGATTTTGAAAAATTTAGAAGCGAAGTCGAGTTTAGGTTATTCGGATTTGAAAAATACTGAAAGCAGAACGCAACCTCATACGATGTATAATCCCGCTTATGGGTTGGGAAGCGAATTTTCGGGATTGAGTGTTAGCCAAACCGATAGAAGCAATTGGATATTTGAGCCACAATTTAATTGGAATACTACCCTTGGCAAAGGTAAAATTGAGGCTTTGGTCGGTAGTACTTTTCAGCAACAGAAAACCAATCGGCTGTTTATGAACGGTTTTGGGTATTCGAGTAATAGTTTGATTAACGACTTGGCTTCGGCATCGATAAAAACGATTGACCTCAGTGAAGAAACCGTTTATAAGTATCAGGCCTTTTTTGTCCGAATCAACTACAATTGGAATGCCCGTTATATAATTAATATTACTGGTCGCCGTGATGGTTCGAGCCGATTTGGACCAGGAAAGCAGTTTGCTACTTTTGGAGCGGTAGGAGCGGCATGGATTTTTTCGAATGAAACTTTCTTGAAAGATAACTCGATACTTAGTTTTGGAAAATTACGGACGAGTTACGGAACGACTGGTAATGATCAAATAGGAGACTATCAGTTTTTGGATACGTATACTTCTTCGGGTAATACGTATCAAGGGGTGATAGGATTGCAACCGATTCGGCTGTTTAACCCCGAATTCGGCTGGGAAACGAATAGAAAGTTTGAGGCTGCTTTGGAAACAGGTTTTTTGAAAGACAGACTGTTTTTGACCACTGCTTACTACTTAAATCGTTCATCGAATCAGTTGGTTGGTTTACCGTTGCCGGGGACTACTGGGTTTAGTTCGTTGAATGCTAATCTTGATGCTACGGTTCAAAATAATGGATTGGAGTTTACATTAAGAACCGTTAATTTTCAGTGCATGGATTTTGAATGGACTACTAATTTTAATATTTCGGTTAATAGCAATAAATTGGTTTCATATCCTGGTTTGGAAAGCTCTACCAACGCGAACCGTTATGTGGTTGGCGAACCCATAAACATAGTAAAAGTTTATAATTATATCGGCATGAACCCAACAACTGGTGTTTATGATTTTGAGGATGTTAACGGCGATGGTGTGATTACTTCACTTGGCGATAGAACTCAAATTGCCGATCTGAGTCCGGATTTCTTTGGTGGCTTGCAAAACCAGTTTACCTATAAAAATTTGCAATTGGATTTCTTGTTTCAATTTGTGAAGCAAGAAACGTTTGGAGCAACACCCGGTGTTCCCGGAACTCCAGTCAATCAATTGACAAGTGTCAGCAACCCGGATGGGCAACAACCATTTACTACAGGACTTAATGGCGATATAATTAATGCGTATTACCGCTATGCACTGAGTACAGGCAACATAGAAGATGCTTCTTATTTGCGCTTGAAAAACATATCGTTGACGTATAATTTGCCTTTGAAAATGAGTAAAGGAGTTCGTTGTCAATTGTATTTGCAAGGCCAAAACCTTTTGACTTTTACCAATTATTCTAACGGAGATCCCGAATTTAAGTTTAGTAACCTTTTGCCACCGTTGAAAGTGTATTCGGCTGGAGTTAAACTGACTTTATAATCTTAATTTATATGACTATGAAAAATTTTAAAATAACACTACTGAGTTTATTTGTATTACTAAGTTTGATGGGTTGCGATAGCTTTGTGGATGTGAAAACTCCGAGTTCACAATTGACTGGAGTAACTGTTTTTGAGGACAGAACAACCGCTAATGCGGCATTGATTGACATTTATTCGAAATTGAGAGATACAGGATTGTTGGCAGGATTAACCACTGGCTCCAGTGTAAGTTTGGGATTGTATGCTGACGAGCTTACTTATTATGGCACCACTGATGATAATATTTCGTTTATTTTTAATAATTCTATGCAGTCCACCACATCGATTGCATCACAATTGTGGAATGAAAGTTACCATCAGATTTATTGTGCTAATGCTGTGATTTATGGTTGTGAGAATTCGACTGGACTTTCAACTGCTGATAAAAATCAGTTTATTGGTGAAGCGTTATTTGTTAGAGCTTTGGTGCATTTTTATTTGCTTAATTTGTACGGCGATGTGCCTTACATTACTACCACTGATTATGAGGTAAACCGCTTGGTTAACAGAATGCCAACAGCTCAGGTTTATACTGCTATTATTGCCGATTTGGAGCAGGCAGTTGCGTTATTGCCCGAGGCTTATATTGTACCTAACCGTGTTCGACCAAATCGTTCGACTGCAATGGCTTTACTGGCACGCACGTATTTGTATAACGGTAATTGGGCACAAGCTTCCAATGCAGCTTCGGCTGTTTTGAATAATGCTGAGTATGTTTGGGAAACGGATATTGACAAGGTATTTTTGAAGGATTGTACTGCAACGATTTGGCAGTTTTATCCAAAGTTGGAAGGTAATAATGCCGATGAAGGTTCGGTATTTGTATTTCAGACTGGACCACCGCCGTTTATTGGCTTGCGGGCTGAGTTGTATAATTCGTTTGCGAATGATGACCTTAGAAAAAGTCATTGGATTGCGAGCGTTACCGATGGTTCCAACACTTGGTATCATGCTAATAAATACAAGCAAAATACCAATACTGGAACATCTGCTGAATATTCTATTGTGTTTAGATTGTCGGAACAATATCTTATTCGTGCCGAAGCAAGAGCGCGCCAAGGTGAATTGATCAATGCGAAACAAGATTTGAATACGGTTCGAAGTTTGGCTGGTTTGCCAAATACTACAGCAACTACCGAAGCTGAAATTATAGATGCAGTTCAACAAGAACGACGCTATGAATTGTTTACAGAATATGGGCATCGTTTTTTTGATTTGAAACGAAATGGAACATTAAATACTGTTTTACCGATTGTGAAATTGGGTTGGAATAATACCGATGCTCATTGGCCAATTCCGGAGACGGAATTATCAGCTAATCCGAACATTTCTCAAAATCCGGGTTACTAATGATGCGCTCTTTTTTATCAACATTTTATGGCGTGATCGCCCTAATTTTAGTTGGGTTAGTTCCATGTCCTGTTTTGGGACAGGCACTAACTAAGAAAAATTTGACCGAAGCTGATTATGGTTTGTGGCATACGATGGCAAGCGAGCAATTGTCTGAAAATGGTGCTTGGGTCAGTTACGGATTTTCTTACGAAAATAATTTAGATACTACATTTGTGGTGCACACTAAAAGCTTAAAGAAGTTCGTATTTCCAAATGTGATTACTGGCACATTTAATGGTGAAAAAGATTTTGCTTTTATCAAAAAGGAAGGTTTGGTACTGTTTGATTTGAATAGCGGAACTGAAAAATTATATCCGAATGTTAGTAGTTATTCGTTTTCGGCAGATGGACAGTATTTAGTTACATTGGAAGACGCTTCTACGCTTGTTGTCAGAAAAAATGGAGCAACAATTCAACGTATTGAAAATGTGAGTGGGTATGAATGGAATGTTGATAAGACAAAGTTGGTTTATACTACGGTGGTGAATGGAAAAGGTTCGGTTGGATTTTTGAGTTTTAAAAATTCTTTTAGTAATCAGCTATTCATACAGCCGACTCAACAAACTTTTGAAGTACTAAAGTGGCAACTTAATGGTAATTCTGTTGCATTTTATGGCGTTGACAAAGGTAATAGGGAAGTGTACTATTATGATTTTTTAAATACTAAACTATTTACTCTAAAATCTTCTGATGTTACTTTTCCATCGCATATGATAGTTGCTCCCGAACAAAATATTGAATTAAAAGTTTCCCGTGATGGAAAGAAAGTATTTTTTGGAGTTACCACTATTGCAGCTAAAGACACAACTGTATATTCCAGTGGTATTGAAGTTTGGCATTCTAAGGACCTTTCGCTATATCGTGAACGAAAGATGAAAGCAAGTGTTGCTTATCCTCAGTTTTTGGCTGTTTGGTTACCAAAAGAAGCAATAGTTACCCAACTTAATTCTGAAAAATATTCTTGGGTTGCTTTGAACGGTAGTCAAGATTATGCTGTTATAGCCGATAAATATCAGTATGAACCGCAATATAAAGTGTATGCTGATATGGATTATTACTTAATGAATGTTAGGACTGGAGCGAAAGACTTATTTTTAGAAGAACAGTCCGGGGTAGACAGTCAAATGGATTTTTCTCCGGATGGAAGGTATATCAGTTATTATAAAGAAAGTAATTGGTGGGTTTATGATATTGTAAAGAAAACACATCTCAATTTAACAAAGGATTTGAATGTTACCTGGGATAATCGTGCAGTTGATCCTGGTAATGAATTGCGGGTTTGGGGTCAGACTGACTGGAGTAAAGACGGAAAATTTATATTATGTTATGACCACTATGATATTTGGGCGATTTCGAATGATGGCAAACAACGCAAACGATTAACCAATGGTAAGGAAAAGCAGCTGCGTTTTCGATTTGATAAATCTGCAATTTCTAATGTTCAAGAATTTAATTATGGAGATAGCGGTACTTATATTTATGATTTATCTAAAAATAGTGTACTGACTGCTATTGATATGTATGGTGGTGCAGTTGGTTATTATCAATGGCAACCCAATAAAGCAATTACTTCCCTTGTTTTTGAAAATGCTATGATTACCAAATACATGAAATCTAAAACAGGAAGTGCTTTTATTTGTGTTAAAGAAAGGTATGACTCATCGCCTGCTATTTTGTATGTTGCTGATGGCTCTGAGCGCGTAATTGTTCAAAGTAATGAACAACAAAAGAAGTATCAGTGGGGCAAATCGGAAATGATTCATTATACCGATAGTAAGGGAACTCTATTGAATGGGGCATTGTTTTATCCTGCGAATTACGATGCTGCCAAAAAAGTTCCTTTGATTGTTTATATTTATGAGACAGTTTCCAATGACGTCCACAAATATGTAAATCCTACCAATCAAAATATGTTAGGTTTTAATATCACAAACTTGACCGCCAGTGGATATGCGGTTTTGTTAGCGGATATTGCTTATGGAAAAGGAGATACAGGTATTTTAGCAACTGATTGTGTGACTGGGGCCGCTAATAAAGTGATTCAAATGGGAGTTGCAGATGCTCATAAAATTGGATTATTTGGACATTCATTTGGTGGTTATGAAACTAATTTTATCATTACACAAACAGATTTATTTGCCACTGCAATAAGTGGAGCAGGCGTTTCTGATATCGTTGGGAATTATTTTAATTATAATAATGATTGGGGGGCTATTGATAGTTTCCGTTATGAAAACCAACAGTTTCGAATGGGCGTACCCTTTTTTGAAAATAACCAAGCTTATTACCGAAATTCCCCTTTGCAAAATGCTAAAAAGATTACAGCTCCATTACTGACATGGTCCGCAAAATTGGATGAAAATATTAAACCTGAACAAGGAGAACTATTTTATGCTGCTTTGAGACGATTGGAAAAGGAGCATGTCATGTTGGTTTATCCTAATGATGGGCATGTTTTATTTAATCATAAAAATCAGGAAGATTTGACTTTTAAGGTTGAAGACTGGTTTGGTCATTATTTGAAAGATTCTCCAAAGAAAAAATGGATGAAGTCGGATTTTGAAACAAATTAAAATAATATGCAGTTTCCAACAGGAAACTGCATATTCCTTTTTTACTGCTTAATGGGCCACTTTGTATAAGTTTACACTACAAGCATTTGCAGCATTTTTTAACCAAACTTGTCTTGGAATTGCTTCATTAGACATACATGTCTGACCGCCAGTTGTAGTACAATCTACAGAGACCGGAAGACAGTTAGCCGGTGAAGGATTTTGGATAAATCCTGAGATTAGCACCGATTTTTTAGCATCTTTAATTTTAGCATCTTTTGTCATAACTGCTCCGGCACTTGCCATTGTGAATGCCAAAACTGGCAAAATCACTTTAAAAATAGTTTTCATGATAATAGAATTTTAATTACTTTTTTTGACTTACTCTTTTTTACAGGTTTTCAGTCTCGTTCCTGCTACTGATCAGAATAGATGTTGATATTGTTATTAGTTTTTGAAATGTTTTTTACTCAATTGATACTTGTGAACTCGATGTCCAATTATTGCATAGAGATTGTTGTCAACCACAAACATTTCCTTCAACTTAGTTTTGTTTATATCATAGATGTAGATACTTGACAAGTAGGTGTTTTTTTTGATATTGTACACATCAATGATAGCCGCTTGTTTCCACATTTCTTTGGGTTCGTATCGCCCGATAAGCATAGAATTTACAAATAGCAAATTATTTGAAACAGCGGTTAGTTGATTTACCGTTGTCGGAAGTGAAGCTATTTTTCGTTGCCCTGTTTCTTTGATATGAGCTACTTTTAGTTTTGCTTTGGTAGTGGTGTCAATGGTATTTCCGCGATGGATTAAGTTGCCGTTATTATCCGCGACAATGTATTGATTGCGGTAGTAATAGGTGTAGATTAATTTTTGAGATCTATTGTCAAATCGCATCATTCCATCGGTATCAAAAAAGCCATCTATTTGTTTTTGCAACAGTTGAGGTGCATACTGCACTTGTAAAGTGTGTTTGAAAGTAAAAGTTCCTAAAATATTATAAAGCGTTTTTTGTTGTTGCGCACGAAAAGCAATTTTATCAGCAGCAATGATTTCGGCTTGTGAGAAATAGTAGTTGTTGTCATACATTAGTAATTTGGCTTTCCAATCGGATTTATTTCCTTTATAAATAACTGGTACCGTGCCATCCATTAGATAAAAATAAGGCGGTGCAATTCTGACTTGTACTGAAGTGAATGGAAAGTTTTCACGATCCAACTGTATTTTATATTGACGTTTGGTTTTTAAAGTGGTATCATACGCTATTACATATAGTGGCGCTTCGCTATCTCCAAAATAAATGTTGCTACCGTCAGTTCCCGCAAAGTATCTTGAATTATTGTTTAATTCGGCTTCCGCTGTTTTAGAAGCTGCACCTTGGATAAAACGTCTAATGAATGGATTTACACGGTGCATTGTGTCTTCTGAATATAGATATAAAGTGCCTATTATAGCGGATGCTGTAATGGCAATTATTGAAAGTTTTATTAGTGTATGAGTTCTGTCAGTTGCTATAAGTAATGAAGCTATTGCAGCTAATAATGTAAAAGCACTATTGAATATTAAATGCTCTTTCCAACTCATCTTCTCAAGTATACCACCACAAGAGCAAGGTACAAATGAGGAATAATTGAGTATAACTAATATATAAACCGTAAACATAATCATTAGTGCAAAAGAGGAAAGTAGTCCAATAGATCGTGTTCTGGGTATTGCAAGTAATAAAGCGATTACCAATTCTACAATTAAAACTGAATGTGAGATAAATCCAGTGTAAGCACTCAATAATGGTGACTGACCAAGCTGTGCCTGGAAGTTTTGAAACTCTATTAACTTGCTTGATGCTGCATACACAAAAAGCAGTATGAATAAATAGCTGATTATACTTTTGATTATCTCTCTGAATCTAGCAGTTAATTTCATTTTAGATTTTTTAGTGGTGTAAAATTCTAAATTAAAAATTTGTAATGTTATGCAAATCAGAACTTTCGTTATCCAAAATAGGGGGGGTGGTAGGTGTTTAGAAATTAAACAGCTTCATGAGGACCACGATCTATTTCACTTGGTGCATATTTAAATCTTTTTTTGAAAGCTTTATAAAAGTTGAGGTAGGAGTTAAAACCATTCATTATAGCAATTTCTTTGAGTGGAATATTTGTTTGATTGACCATCAAATGCGCTCTTTTTAATCTTTCTTCATGGTAAAAACTATAAATACTGGTTTTAAATAATTCTCGGAATCCATGTTTCAATTTGTATTCATTTGTATCAAATAGGACAGATAATGCTTTAAGGGTTGGGAGTGGCTCTTCCAAGTGATTTAAGATGTAGTCATAAAGATTTTGCATGACGACCGCTTCGGAGTGTTTTTCTGTTGCTATTTCTATGGCAAACTTCGTGTCTGACAATAGTTCTTGCAATACGGTAGTAATTGAGTTTACGATTATTTTGTCACTATAACGTAATCGTGAAATGGTACAAAAACAAGGAAGTAATTTGCTTTTACCCGTTAAAAAAATAAGCGGAACGGTGCTATGGTAATTACCATCTCGTGAGGCTTCCATTTTTTTTTCATTCCAGATGCTGAAGGATTGTGGCGCAATAAATTTTTCAAAGTCTATCTTAAATAATTCTTCTGATTTATAGTAGAGCGCTTCTGGAACGTGTGCATTGAAACTACGAATTATGAATTTATCATCTAGGATAAATGTTTTTTGTACCAAGTTTTGATAACTGTAATGCGGGTTAACATAACCTGATTGGAGTATTATATCATGCATTTCTTCCGCAAGATTATTTAGCATTTCAGACAGTTTGCCAATTTCGTCGTTTTGATCTGTTTTGAAAATTCTAAAGGAGAGGTTACCGGTTGCCATTTCAAAAAGCATTTGGTAAATTGCCTTGATGCGCTGTTGTGTTGTTTGATTTTTCATTAAGTTATATAGTGAGGAATTGATTGCGGTATAGCAAGACAAGTGCTTGAAGAGACATACAAAACTATATAATGTAAATTTTATTTGCTAAAAGTATAGTGTGTAATTCGGGAATTGAATAGGGGTAAAGTGTCTTATTTTTACTGTGTTTACTTGGTTTAGGACTTTAATTTTTGATTATTTTGGTTTGTTTTTTGGCTGAACTGAAATAGGAAATAATTCTTGTTTTCATTTTGTCATTTTGATAGCAAGAGTTGTCATTTTGGGATACAGCTTGTCAATTTGGGAGCATGTGTTGTCAATTCGGGAGTTTGTTGTCAATTCGGGAGTGTGTTGTCATTTCGGGAGTGATGTTGTCATTTCGGGAGTATTTGTTGTCGATTCGGGAGCATTAGTTGTCATTTCGGGAGTATTTGTTGTCATATCGGGAGAGGAGTTGTCAATAAAGTAGTTTCTGATTTGCTCCTAAAAGGAATCACATTTAGTCATTCTATATTTGAGATATGAAATAGTAGGAGGGATTGTGGTGTGGTTTTTAGGTCTTTATTTGAGAGGGGAAATTTATGAGTTTTTGAGGAATTATTTTTATAATGATAGTTGGGGGAGGAGGAAGAAATAGAAAGATGCTGTGAGGTGTCTTTTTTTTTTGGTTTTTAGGAAATAGCTATTTTGTAAATAAATTTTTATATTTTTGATTTGCTGATAAAGTCTGATTTTTGTCGGACTTATCCAACCCCAATTAAGGTAGATAAGTCTAGTTTTATCAGACATATATACAAATTATCACCAATGCTAACGAAAATCCGGTCACTCAAAACAATTTTTCTAATTAAACTAAAATGAACAGCAACTTTTTTTCTTACTTATTTCTTTGGTTATCATTAATAATTTTACCAGAAATGGTATTTTCTCAATCTGCTGACTTTACCATTCAAGATGTAAAGTTTGAAAGTCAGGGAGTCACACTTGCAGGCTCAATTTTAAAGCCCAAAAATACATTTGCAGCAGTTGTAATTGTTCATGGGTCTGACCCAGTAAAAAGAGAAATGGAGTTCGCTAAACGTCTTGCCAAAGAAGGTATTGCTGTATTGACATATGACAAACGTGGAGTTGGAGAATCTGGTGGTGTATATGTTGGACCATCTGTTGGCACAAATAATATCGACACTACTAATCTTAATTTATTATCTCATGATGCAAATGAAGCAGTAAAAACATTTCGAACCTATTTGAAAGATAAAAAAATACCAATTGGGTTAATTGGCTTCAGTCAAGCAGGATGGATAATTCCAATTGCTGCAAGCAAAAATCCACAAATAGAATTTATGGTTTTATTTAGTTGCCCTACAATTACAACTTTAGAACAACTTCGATTTCAGTTTTATACTAACGGCAACAATAGTTTTTGGGAAAATCATACAGAAGCAGATGCTCGTGAACATACTAAAAATGATCCAGACAGGTATCAATTCGTTGCGACTGACCCAAAAATTTCTCTGAATACTCTTTCAATTCCGGGACTTTGGCTTTTTGGTGAGAAAGATATACAGATTCCAGTAAAGTTGTGTATGGAGCAATTAAATACATTGAAAGCTCAAGGTAAACCTTTCGAATATACTTTGTTTTCTAAATTAGGACACAATACTTCTTCCGGCGATATTACAGAAACTGTTGATATTTCAATTCAATGGATAAAACAGAAAGCTTTGAATATTAAGAAGTTTAAATCATCCAAATAAAGCACTGCCTACAACAGCTAAGGCTCATTGGGCTTGAAAAGCCAACAATGAAGCCTGCGTTGAATGGAAACTATAGGCAGTTTAAATCCTGTATATTTACTTCCTAATTAAAAAAACAAAGTTTGTTTGGAGGTTTTTAGATGAACAGACGTTGTAGGTAACGCGGTTACAAAATTGCACTTAAAAAGTATATTTTTTTGAAAGATTTTAATTAGTAAAATTATTCCTTTTTGACATCTCTTATTTTACGGTATCTATTGTAAGCCGAACAAATAATTAAAATAATTACAAAATAAACGAGATAAGATCGCGGTTCTCCTATGCCTCCAACTGTTGTAAACATTCGATTCCATCTAATTTTATTAATTCCTTTGCCATCAGTATTCCAACTTAACCAAATAAAAATTGGCTTGCCAACCACATGGTCAAAAGGAACAAATCCCCAAAATCTAGCGTCAATTGAATTATCTCTATTGTCGCCCATCATCCAGTAATAATCTTGTTTAAAGGTATAATTTGTAGCAAGATTATTATCAATAAAAATCTGATTTCCTCGCACCGATAGCTGATGACCTTCATATTCCGTGATTAATCTTTTATAAAGCGGTAGAATATTTACATTTATGTCAATTGTCTTTCCTTTTTCAGGAATGTAAATTGGTCCAAAAAAATCAGCATTCCAATTGTAATTCTTGTCATGAGGTAATATTTTAGAATCTCGATCTCCTTTATTATTTTTTCTCAATTCAAGACTTTCTATGTATGGATTATTCCTAGCATTAGCAACAGCTTCTTCTGTTGCTTGAACAAAATATTCTCCAGATTTAGAATCGTAAGCTATTCCATCGGTTATATCATATAATTTTAGAATATTAGACGCCTCCTCATAAGAAGAAAATTGAGCTTTAAATTTAATAGTATATGAAAACTGCAATTTTGTTCTATCAGATAGTTTAGTTTGTTTTCCATCAATAAATACGTAACCATTTCTAACTTCCAAAGTGTCTCCAGGAATTCCTACACAGCGTTTTACCAAGTTTGTTTTTTTGTCGATAGGTTTGTAATAATTTCTATCAGGTGAAAAATTATCCATATCCAAAAGAGTATCGGCTGGTTGGTTAAAAACTACAATATCGTTACGTTCTATTTGTTGAAAACCAGGCAATCTTAAATACGGTAATTGAAATATGTTTAGGATTGAAGTTTCTTTTTTTGAAATATCATCATTGAACATGTAGGATTTCTTTTTTACGAAAGGAATTGTGTCATGTACCATTGGCAAAGCAACTGTTGTAATTGGTACTCTGGCTCCATAATGCAACTTACTTACAAATAAAAAATCTCCAACTAATAATGATTTCTCCATTGACGAAGATGGAATTGTGAAAGGCTGAATAACATATGTATGAACAATAGTAGCAACAATAACAGCAAACAATAGTGAACTTACAGTTTCTCCTAATCCTGCTTTTGGGCTTAAGTTTCTATCCTTTACGTATTCTAATTTATCAGAATTATAATTCAAATAGGCAATATAAAAGCCTAAAGATAGTACTACTAACAAAGTGTCCTTTGTGGTGTTTTTACCAAAACTACGAATGGTTTCAACCCAAACAACAGGAAACATTATTAAATTTATTATAGGAATAAAAAATAGAAACACCCACCATTTAGGTCTATTAATTATTTGCATTAATATAATGGCATTGTAAATTGGTATTAATGCTTCCCAAGATTTTCTACCTGCTTTTACATACAATTTAAAAGTGGCTAAAAAATGAACAAATTGGATAATAAGGAATAATAAGAAAAATTTAGTCATTTGAATAATTTAAAGAATTTATGCAAAACTCGTTTAAATTATTACTAACAGATACTAAATTCATGATTCTGGCACACCAAATTATAAATCTAATTCTGATTTTTTTATGAATGATTGTCGATAATTAATTGCGGTAGTATTTGTTAGTTTTTTAAATGTATCATTAAAAGAAGAAATACTATTAAAGCCACTTTCAAAAGCAATTGTAGCAATTTTATAATTATGAAATTTAGGATTTTTTAAATTTTTTTTAGCTTCTCCAATACGATATTTAGCAATATATTGGGAATAGTTTGTGTTTTCAATTTGGTTGATAATTTGAGATAGTTGCTTAGAAGAAATGTTCATTCTTTCTGCTAATTTTACTAAAGTCAACTCTGGATCTAAAAATAATTTGTCATTTTCCATAAATTGATTAAGCTGTTTATAATACTCACTTGCTTTTGTATTATTTAATGTTGAATTAGTATATTTCTTCTTTTCATCTTCAAATATCCACAAATTTTGACATCCCAAAATTGCTAAAGAAATAATTATAAATGAAAACAAGAAAGCACTACTAGGATAAAAAGAAACAACATCAAAGAATACTAATATTGCATGAATAAAAATTAAAGTTGTAGCTACTATAAATGCAATTAACCATTTTTTAATTTTCACGTTCTTTTGTGAAACATCATGAAAGTTTGGGTGTTTTACTAACCAATAAAAACTATAACAACAGTAAATTAAACCGTGTATGAATAAGAACAAATAAAAATTTCCTAAGTTCGTAATTCCATTATTTGGGACAAACACTGTTAAAATCATTACCAAAAAAAATGGTGCATAATGCCGATAACAATCTATCCTTTTTAAGGAAGCATTATTATTATATAAAAGATTTACATAAAACCATAAACAGGGACCTATTAATAAAAATAAGCCTAAAAATAAGATGAGAATAGAATCGGTAATTGCATAATAATTGTGAAATAACGCTTTTCCTGTACGCAAGCTTAATGTTAAAAGATATACAGCCAAAAATAAATTTGCTTTTGAATTTTTACTTGTTTTGGCAAGAAGTATTATTCCAAAGAAAAACCCCAAAACAACACCTATACTGCTAATTAATAATTCAAAGCGACTAAAAAATTCTGGTTCAAAATTCATCAAACAAAGAAACTAAAATCTTAAGTATTTTACAATTGATTTATCCTCTATTGCTTTTACGCGAAAAATCTCTGTATTTCATCAAAATTTGAAAATAATGAGCTACCTAAAAGCGAGGGTTTCGTTGCGTGCGTAGAACGAACAATGAAACCCCCGGTTGAACGGAATCGCTTATAAGTTTTATTTCTCTGATTTGATCTCTTTTATCATACACTCGAGTTTTTCTCGCTGTTGTTTTGCTTTTTCATCATATGCCTTTTACCTTCTCTCGAAAGTAACTTGTTGCTGAACGAGTTCTATGTGCAGGGTAGGAGGGTATCATATAAAAAAAAACTCTATAAAATCCAAAGGGCTGGTATGAAAATATTTTTTTTTGATTCTTCTTCAGAGACTTTTTTTAGATCTTTAATAAATTCTCAAACTATACTGAACCTTTATATTGTTACAAATTTCCTTAAACATTAGGAAAATTTAAAGGGATAGAAAATATCAGATTGTTTTTTGTTCCTTTTTTGTCTCTATCTTACTGAATTTGTCTCGTAGAATTTTCATGTCTTCACCTACTTTTTTATCAAGTACTTTAGCATAATGTTGTGTGGTTCGTAGATTTTTATGACCAAGCATCTTACTAACACTTTCAATAGGAACTCCATTGGTTAGTGTTACAGTGGTTGCAAACGTGTGTCGTGCAATATGGAAGGTGAGGTCTTTTTCGATTTCACAAACACCTGCGATTTCTTTTAAATAAGTATTCAATTCCTTAAATATAATTTATGCTGTAATCTGAGATTTACTTTAAATTTTATTTGAAATATAATAACCACTCGTTTTACTTATTAAACAGCATTTAACTGGATGCTAAAAGTACTCCCCAATCCTAATTCACTTTCAACTGCTATAGTTCCGTGTTGAGCTTCGATGAATTCTTTGCTGATTGCTAAGCCCAATCCGGTACCTAATTTATGGCTTCCTGGAATTTGAAAATATTTGTCAAAAACTTTGTTTTTATAACGGTTATCAATTCCTTTTCCGGTATCAATAACTTGAAAAATTATTGTGTTTTGGTCTTTTTTTAATTTGACAATAATTTTACTATTCTCTGAAGAGTAGGTTATAGCGTTTGTTAAAAAGTTGATTAAAACCCAAGACGTTTTTTCGCTATCGGCTTTTACTAAAGGCAAATTTTCTTCGGCATCAGAAATTATATGAATTCCTTTTTGCTCAGCTTGCACTTTTACTGCTTCAGTAGCGTAGTTTATGATTTCATATGGATTGCTATTATCTATATTTAGATGTATATTTCCGGTTTCTACTTGCGATAAATCAAGTAATTCTCCTGTTATTTTAAGCAAGCGTTGGCTGTCTTCTTTGATGCTATTGATTAATTGTTTTTGGTCATCATTAATTTTTCCGGTTTCTTCTTTTTCCAACAATTGCAAACTCATTTTTATGGAGGAAATTGGCGTTTTTAATTCGTGTGAAACGGTCGCAATAAAATTAGTTTTAGCAAAATCCAGTTCTTTAAAAACAGTAATATTTCTCAAAATTATGACATCGCCAATATCAATAGTCTGGTCTTCCCCTGTTGGTTTTATGGTAATATTTATGATTTCTTTTTCAAAATAACTTTCTTTACTATCGGCAAATATGGTCATCGGCAATTTTTTTTGGTTATCACTTTCCAAATTGCCAACAATTAGTGATTTCATTAAATCGTTGGTCAAGGCCAAAGTTGTAGCTAATTTACCGATTACCTCTTCCGATTTCATTCCAATGATTTTTAAGGCTTCATTATTCACAAACAAGATTACTCCGTTATTATCAAAACCGATTATCGGGTCATGCATATTATTGATCAGCGTTTCTAATCGTTTCTTTTCAAAAGACAATTTATGCAGATTGCTATTGCTGTATTCCTCTAGTTTTTGTGCCATGGTATTAAATGATTTTGCCAAATCGCCATATTCGTTATGGTTCATAAAATTCACTCTTTCTGAATAGTTTTTATTGGCAATTTCCTTGATACTTGCCGTTAATTCTCTAATTGGATTCGCAATATTATTGGGCAAATTCACCAATAAATTAAAAGCAATCAAAAAGCATAAAGTTCCTGTAATTGCTATCCATAAATTAGCAGTTTCGGCAGTCTTGGTGGCGACATCACTTTTTTGCTTGATGGCATTCATATTCAACTTCATAATTTCGAAAATATCCTCGCGAATTTGATTTTTTATTTGTTGATTGTTTCTATTATTCTTCAAAAAATTAAAATTATTTTGCAAACTATTTGTCTTTTTATCTTCACCAGCCTCAGTGATATTAGCCATTTGATTTTTAAGATTTTTTTCAAAAAGCACAATGGCTTGATTTTCATTTGTGCCAATATTTTCCAAGGAAAGTAGCATATTGCGAGAATATTCCAGGGTATTATAATTGGCTTTCAAGATGTTTTGAGTATCTTTTTTTATCAAAAATATATAGTAAGCACTAACTAATGAGAGGATGATGATCAAGATGAATAGTAAACCTACTCCGAGATCTAATTTGGTTTTAATTTTCATTTTACTAATATTATAAGTTATGACAGTATTACTAGGTCAATATTTGATGAAGATAAATTGTTTAATAATTTATTAAAAATAGTTGTAGATAAAATTACTTTAAATAAACTCAAATGAGGTTTTCCAATACAAACCGTTGTTATCTTTTTTTGTTCGACTACATTTAAAATAGCATCTGTAATGCTTTTATTTTCTATTTTGATGACTTCAGCTCCTAATTGTGTTGCTAATTTGAAATTATTAATCAAATGCCGTTGCTTGTCTAAAGCTATTGTATCGGAACTTTCATTTGGCGTTTCCACATACAAAACATACCATTTGCAATTGTAATAACTTGCAAGACGTGCCGCTTTTCGAATTACAATTTTAGCTCTTTTATCATTACTACTGATACAAGCTAGTAGTTTTTCGTGACGCAAAGCTAGATTTTTCGGCACTTCATTTTCGACTTTCCGAACGACTTGGCTGGCCACTTCTTTTAAAGCCAATTCCCGCAGTTGCAAAATTTGGTCTGATTTGAAGAAGTTATTCAAAGCAGTCTGAATTTTGTCTGCTGTATAAATTTTTCCTTCCTTAAGACGTGTAATCAAATCTTCCGAAGTCAAATCGATGTTGACAACTTCATCTGCCATTCGCAAGACGTTATCCGGAATTCGTTCCTGAACATCTATATTTGTAATCTTTTTGACATCTTCATTCAAACTCTCGATATGCTGAATATTTACGGCCGAAATGATGTTAATTCCTGCTTCGAGTATTTCCAGTACATCTTGCCACCGCTTCTCGTTTTTACTGCCTTCGATATTTGTATGCGCTAACTCATCGATAATCACTACTTCGGGACGCAAATTAATAATGGCCTGCACATCCATCTCTTCCAATTGCTTGCCTTTGTAAAAAATAGTACGTCTCGGAATAACGGGCAAACCTTCGAGCAATTCATGCGTTTCGGCTCGATTGTGCGTTTCAATATATCCAATTTTTACATCGATACCATTTTTCAAAAGCGTGTGTGCTTCCTGCAGCATACGAAACGTCTTTCCCACACCGGCACTCATGCCAATATAGACTTTAAACTTTCCCCTTCGCGATTTCTGAATTAAATCAAGAAAGTGTTTGACGTTATTTTCTTTTTCGTTGTCCATAAATATTTAGAAAACAATAAAATTAAAAGAATAAACCATTGAGAAATTAAGCTAATTAAGACGTAAAACTTAATTTCTTAATGGTTTAACAATTAAAACGAAATCGCCAACGAAGTCGTTAAAAAGGTATTTTGGTTTGTTGGATTATCGTTCTTTAAAAATATAGCATCTTTGCTGTTCAAATTTCGGGCTTCTATTCTAAACATAACATTATCTGCAACTAAATAATCAAAATTAGCCGAAAATCCATAGGTTTTAAAGCCGTTTGGGGTTCCCGTTGCGATAATCACGCCTTGCTTGTCTTGATAATATTCGCCTCTTGCCGACAATTGGATTTTAGCGGTAGGATTATATTGTGCCATTACAATTGGCGAATACCAAATATCGTAAGTACTACTGCCTTTAGTAGTTTGCTGTGCGCCAATATCAAAACCTGCAATTACACTCGTTTTTTCAGACACTTTAAACTGTCCGTAAAAATTATTGAAATAACGCCATTTTCTGTTAATATCCGGTTGCTCATTTCCAATGTAAGTACTCCAATTCAATGCCATTTTTGCAGTTGGCTTATAAGTAACTTGCGTTCCAAAAGCCGGCGTTTGATTGCCATCTATTTTCTGAATTCGTTGCCAGCCGTTCAAATACATCACAGCCAAATACCATTTCTCCGATTTTGAAGTATACCCAATTTTAACTCCTGCTTCATAATAAGGCGAATTTTCCGCCAAAATGCTTCGGGTCAAATTCATGCAATCTTTCCCGATTGCACTTTCGAAACCAATATGCGCAGGCATAATTCCCGCATCAATCCATAAATTTTGGTCTTTAGAAATCTTCACGCCAACATTGGCTTCATAAACATTTTTTAATAAACCAGGCTCTGCAGCCAAATTGTATTGGGGATAAGTTCCTGCCATTAAAGCAAAATTAGCACGAACATTGTCCTTCGCATAATTCACTTTTGCAAGCCCCAAATTCAGGTTCAATTCATTATGTTTGTTGTGACTGTAAAAAAATCCAGGTCGCAAATGATTATCCGGATTCCCGAAATCATAACTGTAATACGTTTCTAAATACCCCGAAAACGTAAACGGACTTGGCGCTTTTTCTTGCGCATTACTTGTTGTAAACCATAAAGCTATTAAAGCTGTAATTATAATTCTTTTCATTTTATTTTATTTTTTGGAGCTAATCCAGCACACGAGGCGAAGACGAACTGGCGAAGCAATTCGTTACAATCTTTTTGGCTCGAAAAAAAAACGAGCCAAAAAGGATTTCCACTACTACCTGCCTATCGGCAGACAGGTCTGGGCGAGGACATTTTTGTTCTAATTTTTATTTTAATTCATCCAAAGCCACATTTAATTCTAAAACATTTACTGTTGAAGTTCCCATTAATGTTGGCTTATTGATTTTGGTTTCCATCAAAGTTTTTACTTTTTCTTCTGATAATTTTCTTTCTTTTGCCACTCTTTTCACCTGAATCAAAGCTCCTTCCGGCGAAATATTCGGATCCAATCCACTTCCGGAAGCGGTGACCATATCCGATGGGATTTGGGACTTTTTCAAATAAGGATGCACAATTAAAAAGGTATCAATTCTTTTTTGGACTAAGGCCAGATAATCCGCATTGCTCGGTCCTTTATTACTTCCTGCACTTCCTGCAGCATTGTAATCAACTGCTGAAGGTCGTCCCCAAAAATAATTGGATTTGTCAAATTTCTGTCCAATTTTCTGGTAACCTACCACTTTTCCGTTAACCGAAATAGTTTCTCCTTTCCCCTGATTTGGGGCAAACTGTGCAATTCCATATATCGCTAAAGGATAAATGACTGCAAATATAACAACGATTAAAAACGTAAATTTAAGTACTGAAAATATATTTTTCATTTTAATATTTTTTATAAACAAAACCGATTTTAAAATCCGGTTTTGTTCGATTTTACATAAATAAAGCCACTACTAAATCAATCAATTTAATTCCGATAAAAGGGACAATCAATCCACCCAATCCATAAATCAAAAGATTTCTTTTTAAAATCGCGCTCGCTCCAATTGGTTTGTAATCAACCCCTCTTAAAGCTAGCGGAATCAATATCGGAATAATAATTGCATTGAAAATCACTGCTGATAAAATAGCACTTTCCGGACTGTGAAGTCGCATGATATTTAAACCTTCCAAGGCTGGAATAGCAGTGATGAAAAGTGCTGGAACAATCGCAAAATATTTGGCAACATCATTTGCAATAGAGAAAGTCGTAAGTGTTCCTCGGGTCATCAATAATTGTTTTCCAATTTCTATGATTTCAATTAACTTGGTTGGATCATTGTCTAAATCGACCATGTTTCCGGCTTCTTTGGCAGCTTGTGTTCCGCTGTTCATTGCAACGCCTACATCGGCTTGCGCCAATGCCGGTGCGTCATTTGTACCATCACCCATCATCGCTACGAGTTTTCCGAGTTGTTGTTCGTTTTTGATGTAGTTCATTTTGTCTTCCGGTTTGGCTTCGGCAATAAAATCATCTACACCGGCGGCTTCCGCAATAAATTTGGCAGTCAATGGATTATCTCCGGTAACCATTACCGTTTTTACACCCATTTTTCGCAAACGGTCAAAACGTTCTTTCATTCCCGTTTTGATAATATCCTGCAATTCGATAACACCCTGAATTTGATTGTCCTTGATGACCACCAATGGCGTTCCTCCCAAAGAAGAAATATCAATTACTTTTTGTGCGGTATCCACGGGAAATGAGTTTCCGCCTTCTTTTGCAATATTCTTAGCGGCATCTTGCGCCCCTTTTCTAATGTTGGTTCCATCTTTCAAAATCACGCCGCTTGTTCTGGTTTCGGCAGTAAATTTGATCAAAGTAGACCCTTCAACAGATAATTTATGAGCAATTTCAATTCCAGCCAATTCGACAATACTTTTTCCTTCTGGGGTATCATCTGCAAGCGAACTCAAAACAGAATATTTTATAAAATCTTCTGCACTAACTCCTTTTGACGGATAAAAATTGGTCGCTTTTCTGTTTCCGATCGTGATGGTTCCAGTTTTATCTAAAAGCAAAACATCAATATCTCCAGCTGTTTCTACTGCCTTCCCAGATTTTGTGATTACATTGGCACGCAATGCTCTATCCATTCCTGCAATTCCAATGGCCGAAAGTAAACCTCCAATTGTAGTTGGAATTAAACATACAAACAACGAAATAAAAGCTGCGATTGTAATTGGTGCATTAGCGTAATCGGCAAAAGGTTTTAGCGTTACGCAAACAATCACGAAGATTAAAGTAAACGCTGCTAACAAAATTGTCAGTGCAATTTCGTTTGGTGTTTTCTGACGGCTTGCCCCTTCAACCAAGGCAATCATTTTGTCCAAAAAGCTTTCGCCTGGTTCCGAAGTCACAATGACTTTGATTTTGTCAGACAACACTTTTGTCCCGCCGGTTACTGATGATTTATCACCGCCTGCTTCACGAATTACCGGAGCACTTTCTCCTGTAATAGCGCTCTCGTCAATGGTGGCCAGACCTTCGATTATTTCACCGTCAGTGGCAATTAAATCGCCAGCTTCACAGATAAAAACATCTCCTTTTTTCAGTTCAGATGAACTGATATTTTTGATTTCGCCATTAGGCAAAACTTGTCTTGCCGGAGTTTCTTCACGTGTTTTTCGCAAACTGTCAGCTTGTGCTTTTCCTCTGGCTTCGGCGATTGCTTCGGCAAAATTGGCGAATAAAAGGGTAGCCAATAAAATTAAAAACACAATAAAATTATAAATAAAACTACCTTGATTTTGTGCGCCGAATAAAATGGCAATACAAACGACAAGCATGATGGCAGTTCCTATTTCAACGGTAAACATTACCGGATTTTTGAACATTACTTTTGGGTTAAGCTTTACAAAAGATTGCACTAGAGCATCTTTTACTTGCTTACTCTCAAATAATGAATTGGAATTATTTTTAGTCATTTTGATTTATTATTTTAATGAAAAGTATTCTGCCAATGGTCCTAAAGCCAATGCAGGGAAGAACGATAGAGCAGCAATAATGGCGATTACAGCAAAAACCATTATACCAAAAATTGTAGTGTCAGTTTTTAAAGTTCCGGCGCTTTCAGGAATGTATTTTTTGTTGGCTAATAATCCTGCTATGGCTAATGGACCAATAATCGGGATGAATCTTCCCAGTAATAAGACAATTCCGGTTGTGATATTCCAAAACGGATTATTGTCGCCCAAGCCTTCAAAACCAGAACCATTATTGGCAGCACTCGATGTGAATTCGTATAGCATTTCAGAAAATCCGTGATGGCCAGGATTGTTCAGCCAACCCGTTGCATTACCGCTAAACCAATAACCCATTGCGGTATTATTTGCAGCAAAATAAGAAGCCAAAGCGGTTCCTGCCAAAATCAAAAATGGGTGCAGAATAGCAATGAAAGCGGCAATTTTAACTTCACGCGCTTCTATTTTTTTTCCTAAAAATTCAGGTGTTCGACCTACCATTAAACCTGATATGAATACGGCAAGAATAATGAAAATATAGAAATTTAAAAATCCAACGCCACAGCCACCATAAAATGCATTGACCATCATGGCAAGCAATTGCATTGCACCAGACATTGGCATTGAGCTGTCATGCATACTGTTGACAGAACCCGTAGAAATTACAGTAGTTGCAATACTCCAAAATCCTGAAATGGCTGGGCCAAAACGAACTTCTTTCCCTTCCATAGCACCGGATATTTGACTAACTCCCATTTTTGCAATGGCAGGATTTCCATTTAATTCACTGCTGATTGTTGGAATAACCAAGAGCAAGAAACCGAGAGTCATAACCCCAAAAATAACATAAGACAATTTCTTTTTCTTTAAATAAAAACCTAGAGCAAAAATCATGGCAAACGGAATGATTAATTGCGCCCACAATTCGACTGCATCGGTAAAATACGTTGGGTTTTCTAATGGATGTGCTGAGTTGGCTCCAAAAAAACCTCCGCCGTTAGTTCCAATATGCTTAATTCCAATAAAAGCAGCGGCTGGTCCTCTGGAAACTTCAACAGTATCGCCTTGCAAAGTGGTGATTTTGTCTTTTCCTTTAAAGGTCATCGGAGTTCCGCTGAATACCAAAATCACAGCTACAATTGCGGAAAGTGGTAATAAAATCCGGGTGCAACTTTTGATGAAATAATTGTAGAAATTCCCCAATTGATTGGTCGTTCTTTCACGCATGGCATTAAAAACCATTGCTGCTGCTGCCATTCCCACACCTGCCGAAACAAATTGCAAGAACATTAAGAACATTTGTGATAAGTAAGATAGCCCAGTTTCTCCGGAATAATGTTGCAAATTACAATTGACTACAAACGAAATAGCGGTGTTAAAAGCTAAATCGGGAGTCATTGATGGATTATTATCTGGATTTAATGGTAATGCTCCTTGTGATAGCAAAACGATAAAGCAAAGAAAGAACCAAACCATATTGACAGTCAAAAGTGCTTTCAAATGTTGTTTCCAGTTCATTTTTTCCGTAGCATTGATACCGCTAATTTTGAAAATTAGTTTCTCAATTGGATTAAAAATAGGGTCTAAAAAAGTACGGTCTCCAGTAAAAACTTTAGCAATATATTTTCCGACTGGAATTGCTAAAATGATGGTGAGGAGAAAGACGATTATTACCCCAAGTATTTCTGTGTTCATAAATTAATTATTTGGTGTTAAGGACTAAATGGATTTTCAAAAACGCAACGTAAACCAATGCAATAGCAATAAGCCATGCTAAAATAATAAGGGTCATTTTTTCATTTTTTGCCTTTTTCATTTTTAAAATTTTTCTGGTTTTATTAATACATAAACCAAATAGCCAAATACGGCTAGAGCGACAATAAATAGTGCTATCATAATTTAGATTTTTTCAAAAAATTCAACAGATTTAAAACAAATCGCAAACAGCAAAAAGGCTAATGCGGATAAAAGAATAATACTTATCATAGGTATAAAATTTAAGATTAAACGCTGGAAGCATTAATTTTCTTGATGTATTCTACTTTCAGAGACAGTGGAACTAAATTGGAAATAGTACAATTGCGCAACTTCATAAAAGAGGAAACAGAAAATACATATACATTAGAAATTGCATTTTGAGTTTCAATGCTTCCAGTTATAAGTAGTTGTTCAGCCAAAGCCAAACACTTTTTGGCACGACTTATATTTCCTGAAATAATAGCATTTTTAGTGATTTCAGCAAAACGTTCCGCTTTTCTGTAAATCGTATTCACTTGGTTTTTCATAGGTTGATTTAATTTTCATTTGCATTGCCTATGCCAAAAGATGTTCCAAAAAAATAGATTTACTGTAAAACATTGCTGTTGAAGACTTATGGTCACGTATGTCAAAAAATGGCATAAAAAAAACCTATCATTTTGATAAGGTTTTCTCATTATAGTACTATTTGAATCCTATTATTACGATAATTGCTATAAGTTGTGAAAGTCAATTTTATCAAAATTCAAATTAGTAAATTTACAAAATGAACTAGCATTTATTTTGGATACAACAATCCGAGATTTAGACACATTTTATACATCTGACAAAACGACCTTTGTTAAATAATTTGAAAGAAAATATAAAAATGGAAAAATCATTAGAACAAAGAATTCAGCTTCTTGAAGATGTTGAAGCAATTAAAAATTACAAGCAACTTACGGACATTTTGTTGACTGGGGTTGGAATGGAAAAGAGCCCCAAGATGTTGCACACTTTTTTACGGAAGATGCAACTTTCGAATGTATACCTTTTGGGATGCATGCTAAAGGCAACAAACAAATTTCTGAGATGCTTGGAAAAAGTTCTACTTTTACCATTGCTCAACACAGTTTTACCAATCCAATTATTGATGTTGATGGCGATACTGCTACGGGCAAATGGCTTTTATGGGTTGCTGTTAAAGGCATTGAAGCTAATATTTTTTTTGAAAGTGAAGACGTTAAATATACCCGAACATCAGGAGGCTGGAAAATTCAATCCATTGAATTATTTGTAGCTCAAATGCTAAAAAACATATAAAGGTAAAATGAAAAGCATACACACTAAACCTATTAATGTAAATTCAATTTCTGAATTGTATCGTTTAATGGGTTTGCCGAAGCCAAAACATCCTCTAATCAGTCTTATTAAATTAGAGGATGCTTCTACTCCGATATTTGATGCTTCAACAAGTTTGATCCTTGATTTTATACTATTTCAATGAAGCGAAATATGAAAAGTAAGTTTAAATATGGGCAGCATTATTATGATTTTGACGAAGGCGTTTTGGCTTTAATGTCACCAGGACAAATCGTATCTACAGATAACACTGATAATGAATTAGCAACAGGTTGGTGGTTAGTTTTTCATACTGATTTTATTAGAAATTATCCGTTAGAAAAAATAATTAAAAATTATGGTTTCTTTTCTTATGCTGTGAACGAAGCTTTGCATTTGTCGGACGAAGAAGAAAAAATGATGGAAAGTATAATGAAAAATATTCAGCTAGAATATCAATCGTCTATTGATCATTACAGCCAAGATGTTATGATTTCGCATCTTGAATTACTGCTGAATTATAGCAATCGCTTTTACAATAGGTAATTTATAACTCGTAAAGCAGCAAGTAGTGACTTACTAGTAAAGATTAACGATTTACTTACAGACTATTTCAATAGTAATAAATGTATAGAATTAGGACTTCCAACGGTGCAATATCTTTCAGAAAATCTAACCGTTTCTTCAAATTATTTAAGTGATATGTTGCGAAAACTTACGGGGCAAACAACCCAACAGCACATTCATAATAAACTAATAGAAAAGGCAAAGGAAACTTTAACGACAACAAATCTTTCGGTTAGTGAAATTGCTTATCAATTAGGATTTGAACAATCTCAATCGTTTAGTAAATTGTTTAAAAAGAAAACTTCAATGACTCCTTTAGAATTTAAACAATCTTTTAACTAGTACAAAAAAGAAGAAAAATTCTAAACTAGAATGTTATATTCATCTAACTTTCTATACAAAGTAGCAACACCAATTTCTAATAATCGTGCGGTTTCGGCTTTGTTGCCTTTGGCGTAATTCAACACTTTTTGTATATGTAATTTTTCAATACTTTGCATCGAAAAAGCAGACATTATTTTAGGATTTTTATCCACTTGATGTTGCATTTCGTAAGGTAGCAGCTCTGAAGTTAAAATATCACCGTTACATAATATTACGGAACGTTCAATTACATTTTTTAGTTCCCTAACATTTCCAGGCCAATGATAGGTTTCTAATTTATGCAGAAATTCAATATCGACTATTAACGTTTTTCGATTAATTTTTTCTGAAAACTGACCTACAAAATAAGAAGTCAATGGTTCTATATCTTTTACTCTTTCTCTTAAAGGTGGTATGGCAATTTCGAAAATATTTAGTCGAAAGTATAAGTCTTGTCGGAAACGATGTTCGTCACTTTCCGTTTTTAAATTTCTATTTGTGGCAGCTATCAAGCGAAAATTTGATTTTTTGGGAGTAGAATCTCCAACAGGAATATATTCATTGGTTTCAAGAACTCGAAGCAATTTGGCTTGTAAATCGATTGGCATTTCACTGATTTCATCTAAAAATAAGGTACCACCATTAGCTTCTTCTATAAACCCTTTTTTGTCTTTTATGGCTCCAGTAAAGGCGCCTTGTTTGTGGCCGAACAATTCGCTTTCTAGGATTTCTTTGCTAAAAGTACTGCAATTAAGCGCCACAAATGATTTTCCTATGCGATTACTGTTTTCATGAATGGCTTGCGCAAAAACTTCTTTTCCAGTTCCTGTTTCCCCGGTTAAAAGTACAGTCGAATCAGTTTTCGCTACTTTTTTTGCCAATACAATTACTTGTTCCAAACCTTTGGATTTTCCGATAATGGAATCAAAAGAATATTTGTCTGAAATTCGTTTTTCGAGTTGTTTGACTTTCTTCTGCAATTGAACTTTTTCCAATGCTTTGTATAAAAGCGGAATGATTTTGTCATTATCGTCGCCTTTTACAATATAATCAAAAGCGCCGTTTTTCATGGCTTGAACACCATCTGAAATTTTGCCGAAAGCAGTTAATAAAATTACTTCAGTCAAAGGGAAAGCAGTTTTAATTTTTTCGAGAAAATTTACACCATTGCCATCTGGAAGCTTTACATCACATAAAACAACATCAATATCATTAGTTTCGAGTTTCTTAAAACCTGATTTTAAATCGGGTGCTTCAAAAACAAGAAAACCTTCAGATTTTACAATTCTGGCTAGAAGACCACGAAGTTTTTCTTCGTCGTCTATGATGAGGATGTTTTTCAAGAGGATTTAAATTTAATTTTAGCAAAATTAGATATTATTTTTATAGCTATTTATGTTTTTACCGACTTATATTAAAATGCAATTTATTAAGAATAAAACCAATATTAATTATGTGCTATTTTTTTAGACTCATTCATGGCTAGAAATTTATCTCTCAAAATCTTCATATCCTCACTAACTTTCTTGTCTAACACCTTAGCATAATGTTGGGTGGTTCGCAAGTTTTATGTCCAAGCATTTTGCTTACGCTTTCAATAGGAACTCCGTTTGTGAGCGTTATTGTGGTTTCAAAAGTATGGCGGGCAATGTGGAAGGTGAGTTCTTTTTCGATTTCACAAACACCTGCGATTTCTTTTAAATAGGCGTTCATTTTTTGATTACTCAAAATAGGCAGTAATCTATTTTGACTATTGCTTTCGGTATGGTCCTCGTATTTGTCAATAATCATTTGGGTAATTGGAAGAATTGGAATCTTCGAAGCCGTTTCTGTTTTCTGACGGTGGGTGAATATCCATTTCTCTCCGTCAATACCCATGCTTATATGGGATTTTGTTAAGTTTTTGACATCAATGTATGCCAAGCCGGTAAAGCAGCTAAAAAGGAAGATATCTCGTACTAATGATAATCTATCTGTTTTGAAATCTTTGTTGATGATATTTTGAATTAGGATGGGACGGTTTTTTTAATAAGCAGAGTATACTTTCATATGATGTAGTGTTTTATAGGGCTAGGATTCATAAAAATGATAGTGAATTAGTATATAATGTGAATCAAATGGGTTGCCCCGATAAAGTATATGTATCAGGAGGAAGAGCCAATCCGGAAGGGATGCCTTATCTATATTTAAGATTAACTGCTGATACTACTTTTTATGAAACTAGAGCGACTTATTTTGATGAAGTGAGTATTGGTAGTTTTAAAATTAAAGAAAAAGTTGTTTTAGTTGATTTTACAGAAGAATCTATTGCTTTTATCAATATGGGGAATATTTTAGAATATACCAAAAGCATGTTACTCAAAAAATATATTAGTTCTGATTTATCAAAGCCACTTAGAAGATACGACTCTGTATTTGAATATATACCAACTCAGTTTATTTGTGAATTTATCAGATATATTACAAATGCTGATGGTATAATCTTTAATAGTTCTTTACATTTAGGAGGTAAAAACATAGTGCTTTTCGAAGAAAAAAAAGTAGAATGCTTTGAAGTTAATAAGTATAGAGTAAAAGATGTTAATATTACACATACACTTTTATAGCTCAAAGAGTAAAAATCCTTCTCGTCCTCGTTTGAAACTACAATCTGGTTCTTGCCTCTGGCGAGTGCCTACTTACATTAGGATATAAAACGTAGCGTTTGCAACGCGGTTCATTAACAGAATATTTTAACTGTTTCGTTACAAAAAAAACACACTATTGCCCGATCTGAAAAAGAGAAACAGGACTAAACTTTTTTTGCACTTAGTATTATTTTCATAATGGATCTATTTCTCTACAGAGAGCTCTTTTACCAAACGTTCTAGTTCTGTGCGCCTCTGATGTGTTAATTCATTATGTGTCTTTTGTCTTTTTCCATAAGTAACTTGTATCAGATGAAGCTCTTTATTTATTCGAGTATGTTCTTTTTTCAAAGCCAAAGCGGCACTGTAATTATAAATCAAGAGAGCAAATAACAACGCAATACTTAAAAAATAAAAACGATATTCCAATAGTAAGTATTTTAGTGTTTCAATTGTTTTTGATAACATATTGTACGATTTTAAAATGTTCTTTTTTGAAAAAATTCCTAGACTGAGATAAGTGTACTACAAATTACAAAAAAAAATATTCTATTACAACGTTATGTTTGATATTTTGCTTCTTTAAATCACCCTAAACTTGCCTGTCGCCGAAGTGTTTTTGTTTACCACTTTTACTGCAAATATCTCCAACTATGAGCCCACAAAGATAAGCAGTGAACAAAGAAAATATAAACGGTATATTGGAATGGGTGTAATGTCGGAGAAATTTGCGCAGCGTTCACAATGAAGTTGAGGTTTGAATAGAAATTTGGGATGTACACTTTGCGCAGCTGAGTTTTTTATTTCATGAATGATGTCATAGAAGATTTCTAGAATATATTTTTGCTTCATCATTCATAAAAATAAATTGATCATAATAACATTATTATTGATATGTATTATTTCGATTCAATGTTTTGTTCGTCTTGCTTCTTAATAAAATTCTCTATTTGCCGTCTATGGCGCAAAATATGTACTATCGCATGTTCTAATAGTTGTTCGATATCATATTGTTGCCCCCAATTGACAATAATTTTTTTTGAAATATCAGTTTGTTCAATTAACAAGTTTGGGTTGCTATGAAAGAAATTTTCACAATATTTAAACATTAAGTTCAGTTGGTTAATATATTGATTTACGGTATTAAAACTTAGTTTTCCAGGTCTGGTTTTGTTTAAACCAATAGCATTTTCCATATAGATCGTATATCCATAACCTGAACAAACTATGTGTGTTAAAACGGTTTGAATTGATTTACAGTCTGTATCTTCAGTATAATTATCAACAATTATACAAAGTTGACTTTCATTAAGTGGTTTTATGTTACTTATAAGTTCATCTATTGCTTTTTTGTATTCGTCGAGTAATGCCTTTATGCTCCCGGTTAATATGATATTTATCATTTTTGATTGTATTGAATTTTTATAAAGAAATTATCTACCAATAGCTTTGTCACCTCTTAAAGTCATAACTGTACTTGTTGCAAGAGCAATTGTTTTTCCATCAGTACTTTTAATTTCGCAATTGTAAACCGTTATTGTTTTACCGGATTGAACTGGCTTGGCAATTGCTTTTAATGAATCTTTCCATACGGGACGGAAAAAATTGATTTTAAATTCCAGGCTTGTAAAAGATTCATTTTCTCCTATTATCGTAGAATGTGCCGTACCAATAGCGGCATCTGCTAATTCACACAATAGACCTCCGTGAACAGTGCCTTGTTGATTACCATGTATTTCATGATCGGCTGCAATTTCAACGGTGGCTTTACCATGGTCAATCTCAATGATATTCATTTTTAATGTTTTTGATATTGCTGTCGGATACTTCATGCTTGTTACATGATTTTTTAATGTACCCGTCATCATTTTTTTTAGATATTCTAATACAGATATTTTAATCATCTTTTAGTTTTTTATTTCTTTGCTAAAATTTAACAGGCTCCAAATTGATATTAAAAGAAAGATTAATTAGAAAAGTATTTGACTGGCAATTAATCTTTGATAATAATCCTCTTATTCATCAAAAGCAGAATGTTTTATTAATTTATGAAAACCATGTTGATATAAAAAAGACATTCTTGATTGAGGTCTTATTGTACACTGTTGTTTCATTAAAATGTGCATTTTATTTTTGAATTCAAGCCGTGGAAGTTTTAATATAATCTTGCTCATCGTTTCTGCAGGGAAATTTTCGTAATATTGTCCGATAACATCAATTGCAGCCCCTTTGTTTAACAGGTAAGCTTCGGGTAGATTTTTTGAAACTTTAATGTTTAAATGTAATGCTATAGCATTTTGGATTGTTTCTATTTTATCTTTTTCCATTTGTTCTAAACTTTCGAGAAACAAACCCGTTTCAATCGCGCTTTCAATTGCAAAGCAATTACAATTTGCATGTTTGTTTTGATAACCGGAGGTAAGCCCTATGTCGTGTAGTAAAGATGCAATAGCCAATAGTTCTTTGTCAAAAACAATGTTTTCTTTTTTACTGTAAATATTTCCGAAAATATAAGTTCTAAAACAATGATTGATTAAAAATTGCTGATGAGTATCTTTCAAAAATTCTATTGTATGTTTTATAATTGCCGAATCGGGCATTTTAAAATCATTTTCATTTGATAAAAATAATTTTGGGTTAGACTTATTATTTTTTTGTTTTTCTGTGAAGGCTTGGAATGAAAAATATATTTTAGCGAAACCATCTAAGTTACCAGCTGTTTTGTTGCCCCAGTTAAAATCCCCTATCATAATTCTAATTTTTAGTGTTACTAAATAATTTGCTGTTACTCATTTATTGTCTCTTTTATTTTAAATTCAGCGGTTATTTGCTTAATTCTTTGTTCCAGGTTTCCTTGTTTATACAATTCAGAATTTTCAATAGTTTTTGCCCATTCCATAAATTCAGGTCGATGTTGTTCTTTTCTACTCGTTCTAGTGTTTATAGGTACAAGCCTTGTTCTCATAATTGCTTTTAGATGATTTTGTTTTTCGTTCATCATTTGTGTTTCAACGAGAAGAAACTCATTATCAGCAATCAATAAAGTGGATTGTATTGTTATAACTTCATTATAAAGTGCGGGACGTAAATAAGCTATTTCATGTCCTCCGACTAACCAAGCTATATCTTTCTTGTAGTATTCGGATAAGTTCAGGTTATGATACTCTTTTAAATGATCTTCTCTAGCATTTAAAAAATAGTCAATATATCTGGCATTATTTAAATGTCCGAATAAATCACAGTCATTGAAACGAACTGTATATACTGAGTTGGGATTTTTATTCATTTGTATAAATTTTATTATTGTAAAAAGTTAATTTCTTAAAATTGGATTTATATATTTGAAAATCAATATTGCTCGTTAGCATTAGGAAAATCAGCTGCTTTTACATCGTTTGCAAACTGACCAATAGCCGTAATCATATCTTCGTAAAGGTTCATATATCGGCGCAGGAAACGTGGACTAAATTCGTGAGTCATTCCTAGCATATCATGCAAAACTAATACTTGCCCATCTACGCCGCTGCCAGCTCCAATTCCGATTACCGGAATAGAAATACTTTGTGCCACTTTTGTTGCTAAACTTGCAGGCACTTTTTCTAAAACTATGGCAAAACATCCTGCTTCTTCCAATATTTTAGCATCTTCAAGTAATTTATTTGCTTCGGTTTCTTCCTTGGCTCGAACGGTATAAGTCCCAAATTTATAAATGGATTGCGGTGTTAATCCCAAATGTCCCATTACTGGAATCCCTGCATTTATAATTCGTTTAATCGATTTTTTCACTTCGCGACCGCCTTCCATTTTTACTGCATGGGCACCGCTTTCTTTCATAATTCTAATCGCAGAATGTAAAGCCAATTTTGAATCCGATTGATAGGAACCAAAAGGCAAATCGACGACGATTAATGCTCTTGTACACGCTCTTACAACGCACGAAGCGTGGTAAATCATTTGATCTAGGGTAATAGGTAAGGTTGTTTCGTGTCCCGCCATCACATTACTTGCGGAATCACCAACTAAAATAACATCAATACCGGCAGTATCTACTATTTTTGCCATCGTATAATCGTATGCGGTTAGCATAGATATTTTTTCACTATTTACTTTCATATCAGAAAGTGTTTTGATGGTAATACGCTTGTATTCTTTTTTTGCTACTGACATTTGTTATAATTTTAAGTATAAATCACTATCTAGTTTAATAAAATGTATTTCTCCGCTCATCATTGCCGGAACAATTAATTGATCATCTACTATGATGAAATCGGCTGGACCTGAAATTGGTTCTAATGTTGAGATTTTAGTAACTCTGTTAGAATTGTAAATTCCAATTCCTTGAATAATTCCTTTTTGTGCAAATGCAATCCAGTTACTGACATACAATACATCTTTGCTGATAAATATTCCATCATAGTATCCTTTCAAAGTAGTTATTTGAGTGAATGTATTGTCTTTTAAATTGATGTATCCAATAACGCCATTTGCTTTATTGTCACTTCCAAAACCATTTACATAAATACGACTTGCTTTTTGGTAGCAAAACAATCCATTGATACCCGAAATGGTTACATCCGTTTTAATTTCAGAATAGGATTTATCTACTAAATTGACTTTGTATAATTTGTTTTTATCGGTTGCGGAAACATATAAGGTATTGTTGTCCCAAACTGCAATGTCATTTAGGAAAGAAGTATCTTTACTAAAGTCGATTTCATATAATTTAATTCCTGTTTTAAGGTCGATTGCCAGAAGTCTATCGATATCATTTACAAATAAAATACCTTTATTTATAGCTAGTCCTTTTGGAGCGTCTAATTTTTCTTTTATGAAAGTAGCGTCCAGTATTTGCCCTTTTTTGTCAAGTTTTAGTATTTTTCCATCGCCATCTTTTGCAGCAGGATTTAATTCTTTCCCTATATCAGCGGCATAAAGAAATTTACCATCGGTTGCAATACTTTCAACGTGATTGAAACCAGAAACAGTTTTTGTAGTTTGAGCATTGGTATATACTACAATAGATAGGAACATTATTAAACTGGATTTTATTAAATTTTTCATCGTTTTCTTTTTTTATGTTTAAAAATCACTGCGCCAGTACTTTATATTCTTTTTTTAATTGATTTATTGCGCTGTCAAAATGGGGAGTTGATATTTGAAATAATTTGGCCTCGTCAATAATATATTTCACTAACGAATTGATTTCTGTAGGTTTGCTTTTTTCCAAATCTAATTGAAAAGATGATTTTACATGTCCGTTAAAATTGCCCAATAATGTTATGTTGTTTAGAATTGTATTATCATCAATAGTAATATTTTTGGCTCTAGCCAATTGCATTAATTCAGAGATAAGATTAATAAAGAGATATTCTGATTTAGTGTTTTCAAGTATTTCAGAAAACGTTATTTGAAAAAGTGCTGTAACAATAGCCGCCGGAGAAACAAACATAAATTTCTTCCATATTACAGTTTTTACATTAGTGGTGTAAGTAGCATCTATACCGGCATTGTTAAAGATCATTGCGATATTTTCTCCCTTACTATTTTCTCCATCAGTTCCAAAAATAAATTTTGCTGGACCACTAACGTGTTCTATCTTTCCCGGCTTGATACTATTTGAAGCTATATAGATACTACCTTCCATAAGAGTTGCCCCTTTTGGTAAATATGGAGTTATAGATTCTTTACCATTTACTGTATTTTGGGTTGTAATTATTGTTGTATTTGGTGTTAAACAGTTTGCATATTCTTGGAGTACATCGGTTACAGAGAAGTTTTTTGTACAAATAATAAATATATCGATTGTCCCTATTTCTACAGGATTGTTAGAAGTTAAAGTTGGTACACATTTATATAAAAAATCATTAGAGAGCAACCGTAATCCTTTTTTGTTGATTACCTCGTAATTTTCACCTCTGGTAATAAATACAATATCTATATTTTCAATATTCGAATAATAATGTGCTAGTTTACCACCAATAAACCCACCAATACCTCCGATACCAGCTATTGCTATTCTTGTTTTATTTACTTGTTTCATCGGTTTATTTTTGATTGTTTGATTGTGATGTTGCACATGATAATTAGTGAAATAAAGTATTTCCCTAACAGTAATTTTGCCTAAAATTGGATGGGGACAATTGTACATTTCCAATTCTTCTTCTGACCAATATTTCAAATTTAAAATTAAGACTGCAAGTGCATTTTTCCCTTGGCTAACCAATTCCTCAATATTTGTTTCCAGATGTATTTTTGGAATAAATGCACCCGTCGCTTTTACTCCATCTTCTAAAGCATTTTTATACATCATAATACTTTTTTCATAGTTTATAGATGCTCTTTCAGAAAACCCGAAATTGGATTGGATGCTTGATTTTGGTAGTGCCAAATAGTTACTTAGTCGTAACAATGCAATAGTGATGTGTTCCACATTTTGAGACACAGACCATTTATGGTTAATTGAAATTGTTGGATTTGGCAGCTGAATTGCGGTTTCCCAAAACACTGAATGTGCTGTGTTGAGATTGTTTATTATTTCGGATTTATTCAACATTGTTTGGTTTTTTAAGGAATTCTTCAGTAAAATGTTCGTTGTGTTGTGGTTTAGAAAATTTTTCAACATTGTAGGCGATTGAATTTCCCTTTGGAATAGAAAGTGAAATCCAATTTTTATTGCAAATCATTTTACCGATATACACAATTTGTCCAATATGATATGGATAGTGAGCCAGTTGTCGATTAATGGCTTCCGTAATAGAATGACCTTGATTTCTGATGTAGATTGTTTTTGAAAAATCATCTTCTTGTAGAGAATTTAGAGTATTGAAAAGACAATTCCAGCCTTCATTCCATTTCTGCATTAATTCTTCTTTAGATTTAATGTCATTGTCAAATTCTGAATCACGTTTCCTCCATTTTTTTTCTCCATCCGAAGTCAAAAAATCTGTCCAACGAGATAACATATTACCATTAAGGTGTTTTACAATAATGGCTATACTATTACTTTCTTTATTGTATTGCCAAAACAATTTTTCGTCCGGCAATTGAGCTATAGTTTTATCGCCTAACATTTTGTAATACTCAAACTGCTTTTTTGTACTTTCTAAATAATCTGTTTTCATAGTTTTACGTTTTATGTGATTAAATTTATTTAAGAACTCGCATGTATTGAATCCAAGGACCAACTTCAGCTTGATACTGTTTAGCAATAACACGAACGATTTGAGAGGTATGGTTTAGATCATGCACCACCCATGCAGAAATTAATTGTGACAAGGTAACTGAACCTAATTCTGGATGGGTAGCTGTTTTAGATAATTGTTCGTTTGTTATTTTTAAAGAATGTAAAGCTGCTATGCTCGTAGCGCGAATTTGAACGAAATCATTCAATAATTGGTTAAGTGTTTTGCCTTTGCTTTTTTCGAGTTGGGCGAATCTATCGAGCGGTTCGAAATTTCGTACCACAAAATCAGAAAGGGCAACTTCAATACGAGGAATCCAGTTAGATTCATCGCAATGAATTAAATGACCAATTACATCGTAAGGTGACCAAGTATCGCTGCCTTCATTTTTTAAAGTCCAATTATCATTAAGATTGCGTAAAAGCGAATGAAGCGCCTTAGGTGTTCGTTCAAGAATTTCTATAGAATCACTTAGAGAGAATTTCATATGTAGATAATTTTAAGATTAGATTTTTTCGATTACAATTGTTGATGCACCGCCACCGCCGTTACAGATAGCCGCTATTCCATATTTGCCACCGTCTTGTTGCAGGACTGAACCAAGTGTGCAAATAATACGTAGACCAGAAGCTCCCAAATAATGCCCTATAAATTCACCACCATATATATTTACCTTATTAATATCAAAATCAAGGGTTTTTGGACTGGCTAAAATGACAGTAGCATAGGCTTCGGTTATTTCAATAAAATCAACGCCGTTAATTGTAAGCTTTGCCTGTTTTAATGCTTTTTTGATTGCAATTAATGGAGCTGTAGTAAAACATTCTGGTGCTTGTGTTGCATCAGCATACGAAATAATTTTTGCTAAAGGTTTTAAGTTATATTTTTCAGCCGCTTCTTTAGAAGCTAATAAAATTGCTGCTTCGGCATCATTTAAATTGCTGGCATTAGCAGCAGTTATACTTCCATTTTTATCGAAATAAGGATTGAGTTTAGAAACCTTTTCAGGAATGACTTTATTAATATCTTCATCATCATTGATGATGGTTTCTCCCATTTTGCGAGTTATTTTTATAGGTACAATTTCATTTTTAAATTTACCTTCTTTAGTTGCTTTTTTTGTTTTTGAATAAGATGAAAGAGCATATTCATCTTGTTGCTTGCGAGATAATCCATATTTTTTCGCATACATTTCTGCATTATTACCCTTATAAACCGCACAAATTGTATTTGGATCTATAGTAACAGATTGATAAGCTTCTTTGATTGCTAAAGCTTCTAATTGTTTTGATGAATATTTCTCAAGATTTTCTAAAAATCCGCCAATTGGAGCACGTTTAGCAGCTATGATATATACTTCGTTCGTCATTAATTTAATTTTTAGTTTATTATATAATATACCAATCGGTATATTATTTTTTAAATTTTTTTAGGCTTTTAACTCTTTAATCATTTTTTCTAAAAAATCCATAGTGAAATTTAGCACTGTTGAATCACCAGTAACTTTAGCTTGCATAACAGCACCTTCGATAAGCGACATTAAGATTGCTGAAAATTCAGCCGCATTTGTGGTGGCTTTAATCTCATTTGTTTTAATTCCAATTTCAATATATTGTTCTAAAGATGTTTGCCATAACTTAAGGGCATTTACCGCTTTTTTTCTTAACATTGGATGCGTGTCGTCAGCTTCAGAAGATGTATTTAATATTGGGCATCCTGCCTTCAGAAATGATAACTTTAGAAAATTTCTGTATGTTTCAGTATAAACCAAAAGTTTATCAATCATTTTTGGTCTAGCTTCAATTTTTAGTCTAATATAAGATACAATTGCGCCAAAATTATGATCAAAAGCAGCTAAAGCTACTTCATCTTTGTTTTCGAAATTACCATAAATACTGCCTTTGGTTAAACCAGTAGCATGCATTATGTCATTCATAGAAGTACCCATATATCCTTTGGCATTGAATATTGGAGCTGTTTTTTCGATTATGAATTGTTTTGTACGTTCTGCTTTTGACATTATCAAATGGTATTAATTTAATACAAATATAATTAAAATATACCATATGGTATATTTTTTTTAAAAAAGATATTTAAACTAGTTTTGTTATTAATGATTAATGGTTGGATTCAAAAGTTAGTGAAAAATGCTTACACTTGGAGAAAGCAATTATTTTTCCCCTATTTTAGCAAAAAATACTTACTACCATTGAAAAGAAATTAATGGGGGAGTTGTTTCGAAGAATTGAAAGCTGCAGGAACAAAAGGCGATAGTATAAACGCGTGTGGCGAGTTGTACCGTTCTGGAAATGGCTATTACCTAGTTTCAGCCAATGATTTCAAAACGAAATCGGCTATTGATGAATTTCGGTTTTGGTACTTTCTAGAATTTCTTAGGCCGCTTTCTAATATACTCTTTGGGCGATTTATGATAATTAAAGACAGGACATTTAATTGATTTAAAGCAATTAAATGCACAAACTAGTTATGTTAAAATATTTTTGTAATTTCATAATTTGGAACTGAAGATTGGAATAATTGCTAATTTTATTTTTTACATTTTATTCCTTTTTATTGTGGTATTAGGCTTTGTGAAAATAGTATAGTTTTAATTTAATTAGTTTGCCTTACCTACTGCTGAACACACTATTTTTATTGCTTCACTTCAACAACTTAGTAATTTAGAATTCTTTCGTTTATTGACTAGTAAGCGGATTTGCTATTGGATATGGTTATAAAAATTTAATCAACTTTACGCATACTACCATAAACTGATTAGTTGCAAAAAGCGATTTAGAAGATTTACTGATGCGAATTTAGTTTGTTTTCTTTCCGACGTTACAAGCAAAGCAGAAATTAACACCCAGATTCATAATTGACTTCTCTTCAACGCCGTGATTAATTCTACCAAATCGACTACAGCATAAGTTGAAGCATAGTCTGATACAGCATATGGCAAAATTAAGCTGTTATTGTGAATAATCGAACCGCAGGAGTACACGACATTGGGTACATATCCTTCCCGTTCATCCTCAAGTGGCGAGAGCAATGGCTCTTTTAGCCTTCCTATTTCCTTCGAAGGATCATCAAGATCAAATAGCGAAGCGCCTATGCAATAGCGTCTCATGGCGCCAACCCCATGAGTAATGACCAACCAGCCTTCTTCAGTCCATAGTGGCGAACCGCAGTTTCCAAGTTGTATAAATTCCCACGGATAGCGGGGCTGCTGAATCATAACTGGATTATTCCATTGCGTTGGCCGATCAGAATACATAAGGTAATTATTTATACCATCAATTCTGGATAGCATGGCATATTTTCCATTGATTTTTCTCGGGAATATTGCCAAATTTTTATTTTGAGCTCCGGCTCCGTGTAACGGCAGGACACGGAACGAATAAAAGTCTTCAGTAACAATCAGTTTTGGAAGAATTGTATGTCCATTATAGGCGGTATATGTTGCGATTATTTTTTCCGATTTATCATCATCCATAAAGCGCACAAAACGAGCATCTTCAATACCGCGACTTTCAGCATCTGAAATGGGAAATATAACACGTTCTGTGATATCAGAATCGTGTTTGAATTGTAAATCATAAAATGAATCTGCCAACCAAAGTATTTCCTCAAGTGCGGTTCTCCTTTCTTGGCGAATCGTTTGGTTGTTTAAGGCTTTATTTATCAAATTTTTTAACACTGAATACTCAAATTGATCAGGTAGTTCTAGCATAATTTGGGCGCAATATTTATCTGAAGTATGCATTTCTGCCAACTTAGAGATAAATCGTTTTTTGTTAAATAATCTTTTGTGTGTAATATCTGCTTTGTCAATATTACTTCCAATTTTCAGTATGTGGAGGTCATTATTTTTATCTAGTATTCCTCTTCTAAAGACGATCGACGAGATATGACCTTCCCCTGTTGCACGAAAAGATATGATGATGCGCTTCTCTCCGTTTTGGAGATTTGATTGATCAAAATCTTCAACAATGGAAGGATTAAAAAAGGCAGCAGATTCTATTGCATATTCCATTGTGCAATAGGAACCGATAAGCATCTTTCGTTCATTTGATAGGCTGTCATAATTGATTTTCATCCCTTCTATTAAGGCTTTAATTTTTTCGCAATTTTTAAAAAATGTATGTGAAATATTCCGATGTCGTCTGGCAAACTCCTGAAGTGTGTGCTCTAAGGAGTCCGTCACTTGTTTTTCATTCAATATCATTATATGACTTAGCATTTTTTGAGTAGGTTCAATACCATTCATAAAATACCGAGCAACAACTCTACGACAATCAGGAACAAATTTTATGTTTTTTCTAATAACAGTAACTCGCATAATTTTGTATTTAAATTATAGTGAAATAAATTTCCTTTATTATGGATTACGTAAACGTCGTTATTATAGGTTAGTGCTCGCTCTTTCAAGTTTTAAATAATTCTGTTAGCGGACTTTTTAAAATACATATAGTTACTCTTTACCCTAAAATTTTTTAAACGTTTAGTTGCTCAAACGAATTGGTTAATTAAGGAGATTATATTATTGAAATGATAAATCAAACAGATTTACTTAATCTAACACTATCTTGTTGATTTTTCAAATTTTTATTTGTTTTTACAACAAATTGTTTTAAAAAGGGGGCACTTATAATATTCAAATTTTAACTTCACGACTATATCAAAATTACAAAATAATAATATTAAAATAAAGTATAACTACCTGCTTTAAAGCAGGTGTTTTTTGTTACATCAGAATATTGAAATTTAAATATTCATTTCGATTAGTTCTCCCTTGCCGGAAATCAGTTGCCAAGCAGCGAACCAATCGGGCAATTTTTTTTTCTTTTACAAGATTTATAATTTTTTAGGGGGAACGTAAATAGATCTCCTTCAAGTTCTTCAATGCCTATTTACTATGTCAATTTTTTACCTCATTGCGCTCTTTTCGATTGGAAATAACTCTGTCCACAATCATCTGGTATTTTAATTTATTCTGAATATCATATATATTATCTAAAATTATATATGAGTATCAAACTATTATTAAATTATCGTAGCATGAATTTAATTATAAAATTAAGCCGGTTTTTCCTATTTAATTCTTAAAACATAGTTCAAACTTTATATTTCGAACCTTGTTAAAATTTATTGATGAACTTTCAAATCCATCTCGTTTGAAAAATCTTATGAAAATCGACTTACTAAATTCATTTAACACTACTTTCATCAAAAATTGAATATCGGTTCTGTTTTTTTTATATATTAGTATTATTGTTTTGTAATACTTTGATTTACAATCGAGTAAATGTTAAATTAGTAGTAAAGGTTTTGTAAATAATAGTTATAATTTCTCTAAATTTTGTCACCCACAAGTTAATTCTAAAGTCATGAGTAAAACAAAAACAAAAACTGAAAAAAAACAAAGCGCAAACACCACAAAGTCAAAATCAAGTGTTGCTACTTCTTTACGAGAACTCTTTATTGACTCTCTAAAAGACATTTATTGGGCCGAAAAAGCTTTGACCAAGGCGATACGAAAAATGGTAGAAAGCGCTACTTCCAAAAAATTAATGGAATGTTTAGAAGCACATTTAACCGAAACTGAACAACAGATAAAAAGGTTGGAAGAAATTTTTAATATTCTTGGAGAAAAGGTTGTCGCCAAAAAGTGTGTTGCTATGGAGGGATTAATCGAAGAAGGAAAATCTATAATGGATGAAACTGCCGAAGGTCCTGTTCGAGATGCAGGAATTATAGCAGCTGCCCAGAAAGTTGAACATTATGAAATTGCTACCTATGGTACTTTAATATCCTTTGCAAAAACTTTATATGAAGTTGAAGTTGCAGATATCTTAGCTCAAACCTTGGAAGAAGAAAAACAAGCAGATGAAACCTTAAGCGATGCGGCATATAGTTCTATCAATTTTGATGCTGCAATGGCCGATGAAAACTAATACTTACGACCTCTAAATTTAAGATTCAATTGGGTAAAATGATTTATCAGTGTCTATGATAACGAGGAACCCTTAATAAGAATGCTCATTGTAATTCTTAATTAAGGGTTTTTTACCATTATCTGGATAAATTTAATTTTAAGTGAAAATATAAAAAATAAATAAGATGAAAACTTTAACGACTAAATCAAAAATAGTATTTCTTTCAACTTACCCACCTACACAATGTGGCATTGCTACTTTTACTGAAGATACAATTAATGCAATAAGCAAGGCTTATGGTAAAAGTATTGATTGTGAAATTTGTGAAATAACATTTAAAGGACAAGCTAATCCAAATTCTACTTATCATTTGCCTTCAAAAGATAAGGATGCCTACACTGAGATAGCCGCTAAGATTAATAAAGATTCTGCTGTCAAACTAGTGCATATTCAATATGAATTTGGCTTGTTTGGTGGTCAATACGGCGATTACCTATTAGATTTTTTAGATGAAATTAAAAAACCAATTGCCTATACTTTTCACAGCGTGATTGCAAAACCAAATAAAGAATTAAAAGCAATTGTACAATTAGTGAGCAGCTTTTCACAAGCTATTTTTGTGATGACTAATCAGTCCAAAAAAATTCTTGTTGAAGATTATGCAATAAATGAGAAACATATTTATTATGTACCTCACGGAACCCATTTAGTAAATTATGAGAATACTCAGAAAGCAAAGAAAAAACTACTTCTAGAAAATCGATTAATACTTTCTACTTTTGGATTGTTAGGAGAAGGCAAAAGTATTGAAACTGGATTAATGGCACTTCCTAAGATTGTTGAAAAATTTCCCAATGTATTATATTTAATCCTTGGAAAAACGCATCCTAATACAATTATCGATAATTTAGATTTGTATAGAAATTCATTAGAAGATCTTGTTATAAATTTAAATTTGGAGAATAACGTACGTTTTGTGAATGAATATTTAGAGGTAAATCAACTTTTAGATTATTTAAAGGCGACCGATATTTATTTATTTACCTCTAAAGACTCAAATCAGGCGGTTAGCGGTACGTTTTCTTATGCAATGAGTTGTTCGTGTCCTATTGTTGCCAGCAAGATTCCACATACACTTGAAAGTTTAACGTCGGATATTGGGATACTAGTCGATATTAAGAATGTGGATCAATTTGCCGTTGCCACTTTAAAATTATTAGCCGACTCTGGTTTAAGAGAGCATATGGCTTTGAATGCTTACGCAAATACTACCCAGACTTCTTGGGAAAACACCGCAATAAAACATATAAAAGCGTATCAAAATATCTGCAAGGATTTGAATGATATTAAATATTCTTATCCTAAAATAAAGATGGACCATCAAAAAGCCATGACTACAGATATAGGCATGCTTCAGTTTTGCAGGATTTCTGAACCAGACTTCGATTCAGGATATACTTTGGATGATAATGCAAGAGCATTAATTACGATTTGTAAACACTTTCAGTTAACTGGAGATCGATCTGATTTTGCTTATATGAAAACCTATATGAATTTTATAGAGAGATGTCAAATGCCAAATGGAAAATTCATTAATTATGTGGATCAACACAATCATATTGAACCCAGAAATAGTAGTGAAAATCTTGAGGATTCCAACGGTCGGGCCATATGGGCTTTAGGTCACTTATTAACATTGAGCGAGAAATCGCTTCCTTATTCACTTATTTATAAAGCACATTTATGTATGAATATGGCCTTATCATGTGCTGCAAATTTACATTCTCCAAGAGCTATTGGTTTTACAATTAAGGGGTTATTCTATCTATATAGCGCTATACCATCCCAATTGGTGGCTCAGTTAATTGATGATTTGTCCCAAAAATTAACATCAAACTATTCTACATGTAGTTCCACTAATTGGAATTGGTTTGAGGATAAATTAACGTATGCTAATAGTATTCTACCTGAAGCACTATTGTTATCTTTTTTAGTTACCGGTAAAAAAAGCACTAAAAGAATAGCTTTGGAAACAATGGACTTTTTAATTTCAAAAATGTTTGTTGAAGGGAAGTTCAAAATTATTAGTAATAAAGGTTGGCATCAAAAGGGAGCGATTCCATATCAATATGGTGAGCAACCTATTGAAGCCTGTTATATGATGCATGCTTTGGATCTATTTTACAAGTCATTTGAGGTTTCTATTTATAAAACCTATATGAAACTAGCATTTGAGTGGTTTTTGGGAAACAATCATTTAAATCAAATTATGTATAATCCAATCACTGGAGGTTGTTACGACGGACTGGAAAAAGAAAATGTTAATTTAAACCAAGGGGCAGAATCAACTGTTTGTTACTTATCTGCGCGTCTTTTGATAGAGACATATTCTTCAAAAGGAAGGAGCCTAGAACTAGGTAAAATTAAAAAAGGAGAAGTAAAAAGTTTTCTTTACAACTCTTAAAAAGTTATGTAGTTTTATAAAACAATATTGTAAATACAAAGTCTAACCAGTTACGAGAAAGATTTAATGCATTCACAATTGAAATGCTAAAAATTGCTTTAATTTCAATCCTTTGTATTTACGATCTCTTGCTGAAATTTAATTTTATAAAGTAGTATAGGATTATTTTAAGCTTTTAGAATAGACAGCGATTTTTTGGTACGCATAATAAAAATGTTAACTTCTACCTTTTCCTGTTGTAGTATAACATCTCTCATTAGAGCTTAGGCTATATATGCCCCTTTGTACGGTTGTACATAATAGGATTGTTAGTGCTACAAAGTGTCCATATCTTTTTTCATAGCAGAACGTAATATATCAATCATATTACTATTAATGGAACTTTCTACTTCAAAAACCCCGTATTCCATAATAATGTAATACATTCAATTTTGTAAGCTTTAATACTATAAGAATAGATAACTTCCATTAGCTTATTTTCGTTGCTTCTTTTAAAATTCATATTAGAGTGTTCTTTTTCATTAAGCATTTCCAAAGGATAACTACTATATTTTAAAGCCTATAGGAGAAATTTAGGAATATTTATTTACCTAAAACCAATTGATCCTGATTAAAATGATTTTATAGTAAATAGTGAAGGTTGTGGTAATGGTTGTGCATTTTAGATGTCTGCTGCTACCCAATTGTAAAATATCTAAATTGTGATTGGTTTAAATCGATAGTAATTCATATATGATATTGCAAAAAAAAATCTGCAGTTTATGCAGATTTTTGTTAATGAAGGACCATTTTTATATTTTTTTTTCGCTGATATGAATTCTATACTATTTTGCGGCAACAATATTGACGGCATTGAGTGCAATATCATTTAACACGCAATCCGCTTCTTTTTCCTCGGCCAAGGTTTGTGTTAGTAATTTTGCAACATCATTTTCACCAAGTGTTTTGGCAAATGCTACTAAGGTGCCATATGTTGCTATTTCATAATGTTCAATTTTTTGCGAAGCAGCAATAATTCCAGCATCACGAACAGCGCCCGGCATTGTTTCTTCCAAAATGCTGTCGCCTTCTTTTAATAGGCCGGACATCGCTTCGCATTTTTTTCCTTCTGCTTTTTCGCCAAGAAGGTCAAAAATCTTCTCAAGACGGAGTACCTGATTTTTAGTCACAGCCAAATGTTCTTTAATTGCAGAAACTAAACTTGCTGCCGTTGCGTTAGCACCCATCTTTGGCAAAGCGCCGACAAGGGCATTTTCCGCCCAAAAAATATCTTTTAAGCTGTCAATAAATAAGTCTTTTAGTTCTGAAGCAGCTTTGCTAGATGGTTGAACAAAAAGATTTTTATTGTTAGTACCATTGCTAGTTTTTTCGTGGTTTGAATTTTCTGAATTTTTCATAAAATTTGATTTATGTTATTTATATAAATTTACTTCACGTTCCCAGAAACGGTGTTTACCCATTGCTGTTATAAATTGCTGTACAAACCCTTCTGATGCTATTTCATTTGTTAATATAATTCCATCATCACTGTTTTTAATTTTGGAAGCGAAAGGGACCGCACTTATTACTTTTATTGCTTGACCGTCAGCACCAATAACCTTGCAGTGTTTGTATGCATCATTTAGAAATTCACTAACATCATCATTTTCTGCAATAGCGTTAATTTCTAGCCCGTGCGGAACGTAAACCGCATCAAATAGTACCGATGAAGCTGTGAGTAGGCTAAAATCAACAGCTACAGCTACTTTCTCATCGGTAGTTATACTTCCAAGATGTGGTGCTATTATAAAGCCATTGGCATCTTCTTTTAATAAAGCATTTTTCATTTTTAAAATACAAACCTCAGAAACGCCATTGTCACATATAATAGCAACTTTTCTCGAAGCAATTGTTGATGTGTTGGTAGGATTTTTAAGCATAGTTAGCGCATCAGAAGCGGCAATAGATTGTTCTACAGTTGTAGATTCCTGTGTACCCATTTCATTTTCAGGAGAAACTCCATGGTTTAATGGCGTTTCAAGGACTGGAGGAATTGTAGAACCAATACCAATAGCAACTTTTTCTGCTAGTACTTTGTCTACTTTTGATAAAAGTCCTAACATTCTGATCCTGATAGCCATGGTTTCTACTTTGCCTAGCTCAAAGCGCAATGCTTTAACAATATGGCTTTTTTCTGTTGAAGTCTGGCTGTTAAAGAATAATTTTGCCTGTCCAAAATGGTCATTGAAACTTTCACTTCTTTGTCTGATTTTATATGCATCAATACGTTCATTAAAACTTGTAAAACCACCTTCGCTAATTTTAGCCTGATAGGGGCAACCGCCTCCAAGTGAATTTGGTTGGTAACTTACTCGGCCAATGTTAATTTCCTGACGCATATGACCGTCTCGCTGGTTGTTATGAACTGGTGCTATACTTCTGTTAATTGGTATTTCATGAAAGTTTGGACTTCCCAATCTTGATAATTGGGTATCGGTATAAGAAAATAGACGCCCTTGTAGTAAAGGGTCATTACTGAAATCTATACCTGGTACCACATGTCCCGGATGGAATGCAATTTGCTCTGTTTCAGCAAAAAAGTTGTCAGGATTTTTATTGAGAACCATTCTTCCAATGATTGTCACCGGTACGAGTTCCTCCGGAACCAGTTTGGTCGGGTCTAGAAGGTCAAATTCATACTTATTTTCATCTGATGTTGGGATAATCTGCACTCCTAATTCCCATTCTGGGAAATTTCCCATTTCAATGGCTTCCCATAAATCCTGACGATGAAAATCGGAGTTTTTACCTGAAATCTTTTGGGCTTCATCCCATGCCACTGCATGAGTTCCTAATTTTGGTTTCCAATGAAATTTTACAAATACAGATTCATTAGCCTCGTTAATTAGTCGAAATGTATGAACACCAAAGCCTTCCATCATACGTAAACTTCTTGGAAGTGCCCGATCTGACATAATCCACATAATCATATGCATTGATTCAGGCATCAAGGAGATGAAATCCCAAAATGTATCATGAGCAGATGCGGCCTGCGGCATTTCGTTATGCGGTTCTGGTTTAACGGCGTGTATAAGATCAGGAAATTTAGATGCATCTTGAATAAAAAAAACAGGCATGTTATTTCCGACTAAATCATAAATACCTTGCTGAGTGTAAAATTTTACTGAAAAACCCCTTACATCCCTAGCAAGATCTGAAGAACCTCGAGATCCCGCAACAGTTGAAAATCTTGCGAAAACTGGGGTTTTCATTCCTGCTTCTTGAAGAAATCCTGCCTTTGTTAATTCCGGTATAGGCGTGGTAACTTCAAAAAAACCATGTGCTCCTGATCCGCGTGCATGTACAATTCTTTCTGGTATTCGTTCATGGTCAAAATGAGTTATCTTTTCCCTTAAAATAAAATCTTCCAGTAGAGAAGGCCCACGCTCTCCTGCCTTTAAAGAATTATTATCGTCATTGATTTTAACCCCTTGATCGGTCGTCAGAAATTTATTAGTGCTATCCGACTTGTTTTTTGACAAATCACGCTGTTTGCCATCTTGTAAATTTTCCATATGTCTTAGTTTAATTGGTTACTAATCTAAATATGATAAGAAAGAGTTTAAAACTGCAAAAAGTGGCTGAGAAGCGATAAATTGAAACTTTACCACGCATATCAAATTTAATACAATTGATCATAAGAATTATATAAAATTGAATGAAAATTTTATATAATTCACAGTGTGTTATTATTGTAACGCATTGAATAACAGTGTTTATTGTTGCAAAATACTCGCTAAATTATTCCTTGACTTTTCTCTACCCAAAAAGTTTAAAAATGTGATTCCATCTCCTAAGAATCTAACTGTTGTCCCAAATCGAATTTGCTTTATAAAAATGTTATTTTAACTATTTTTTGCGTCTGCAAAAATTAGAAATGGTTTTGATTTCCCGACAACGCCAATTATGAATAGAGAGACTGAACATATAGCAGAGCGCTACAGTTGGTATTTAATTGCACATTTTGCAAAAAAATGACGAGATAAACGACGAGGCAATCAAAGCAAAAGTTGAAATTAACGAAGTAAAACTTTCATTTAAGAATGTTGTAAATCAAAGATGTTTATTTATTGTTAATGAATTTATGATTGATAAATTCCAGACGTAAAAAACTCTAATATATCCCCTTTAATTTGATAATAGTTTTTTTGAACTTTTTTGTGATATTATGTATTTACTATTCGATTTTCTTGATCCTTTGTTTTCAAAATTACAATTTTTGCTAAATGTTTTGATTAGAATAGTGAAACTTTTTAAAAGTTATTTTGTAATTTGAGGAGGATATTTTTGCGGCTTAAAAGACTCATGATTAATGCCGATAATGAGTTTACCAATGATGACGTGAATGCTATGATTTTATAGAGTACTGTGCGAGAATTGCTTATAGAGATTATAGTCATGGGTTGACAAAATTGGTTAATGTTTTGAAGTTAGTTGCTTTGAAATATATATTATAAAAATTTGATGTTGTTGTATTTAGTTACATTTATAATGGAAGTATCTTTTACTTTTACACTAATATTTGCGATGTTTCATACAAAAACTAACTCACCGATTTAGCCAATACACCTTCTTTAAATTTTTCCCTTAAAATCATCATATCCTCACTGACCTTCTTATCTAAGACTTTAGCATAATGTTGTGTGGTACGTAAGTTTTTATGACCAAGCATTTTGCTTACACTTTCAATAGGAACTCCGTTTGTAAGTGTTACAGTTGTTGCAAAAGTATGTCTGGCAATGTGGAAGGTGAGTTCTTTTTCAATTTCACAAACGCCTGCAATTTCCTTTAAATACGCATTCATTTTTTGGTTGCTCAAAATGGGAAGCAGTTTGTTTTGATTGCAGCATTCCGGATGGTCCTCGTATTTATCGATTATCATTTGGGTAATTGGAAGAATTGGAATCTTTGATGCAGCTTCTGTTTTCTGACGGTGGGTGAATATCCATTTCTCTCCATCAATACCGATGCTTATATGGGACTTAGTTAAGTTTTTGACGTCAATGTATGCCAAGCCGGTAAAGCAGCTAAAAAGGAAGATATCGCGGACTAATGATAGTCTTTCGGTTTTGAAATCTTTGTTGATGATATTCTGAATTTCTCCTTCTGATAAATACACCCGTTCCACTTCTCTGACTTTGGCTTTGTAGTTACTGAAAGGGTTTCTTTCAATCCAATTATTGGCCAAACAAATCTTGATGATTTTGCTGAAGTTCTTGATGTATTTGACAGCGGTGTTATTCGCGCAATTCCTAACGCTGCGCAGGTAGAACTCATAATCGGTTATAAAGGCATGATTTATTTTGTCGATTTCGATATCGGATATTTTGTATTTCCATTCTAAAAAATCAATGGTATGTTTCAAAGAGGTATTATAACGCTCCAATGTTCCTTGTGCATATTCTTTGCCTACCAATTCTTTGATTTTATTGTTGTGGTCTTTTAAGATAGGGATGAGGGTTCTTTGTCGTTCTTCGATACCCAGTAATTTGTTTTTGAAAACTTCAAGTGTTAGTAATTCGTTTTTGTGAATTAATTCCATCTGAATGTCAAATATTTTAGATTTCATCAAATTAAGATATTCATTTAATGAACGGGCTTCCTCTGAGGTTCCTTTCATTTTTGACAATTCGGTTGACCATTTTGCTGCTTCAATGAATTTCTTTGAACTGAATTCCATTCGTTTTCCATCTACAGTCAATCTAATATAGATTGGTAATTGACCTGATGTGTTGGCTTTAGTGCTTTTAGCATAAAAGTGTAATGTGATTTTTGTTTTCATGGTGGTGACCTTTTAATTATTATTCAATTTAAATATCTTGCGAATACCAAACAAGATGTTTAAATAGTGAACCAGTCGTTGAACTGGTCATGAAACATAATGTTTGTAGGGTTTAAGGAGATTTAGCGAGACCCTAATTGTTGAATTTGTTAGGGTCTCGATTTAGTCTCTTTAAGGATGAGATTAGATGAATAATTTGACTATGTCGTAAAAGCAAAAACCCCGTAAATCATAAGATTTACGGGGTTTTGATACCATTTGTTTTTATACTGGCGGAGAAAGAGGGATTTGTTAACCTCTGTCAAGTCCTAATTTTATTGACTTAGCGTTTGTTTTTCAAAATGAGTGCACCGAATTGTGCACCTTTAAATTTCACTCAATTTAGTACTCGTATTGATGATTCAAATTTAATCAATTTTATTGGAATTTGCACCATTGATAAGTTCAAAATATAGTCTGGCAAACGTACTATTTTACCGAATAATTACCTGTTTAAGCTGTTTAATTTTTAAACTTGTACAATACCAAAATTCATCTAGGTATTAAAGATTTTTTCTGATTGTAGCATCCAATTTTTTAGAAATAGATTCCGTTTATCAACGATTAGTTCTTTAAAAAGGAAAAAATCGTTTTCAATTGTGTTGATGATCTTTTCTGATATGTTTAATTTAGTAGTATCATTTTTTATAATACTGACATACTTAGTATAATGAGATGCTATTGTTGGTTTAATCTGGTGTAAAACAACCAGTATTATAGTCAAAATTAGTAAAAAAGACTTATTACAACTGCTTTAATGGTAAAATATTTGAAAGAATAACGGGAGTTTAACCTATAATATGTAATTCTACCTGCTCTTGTTTCAGGCTAGTGTACTGGCAAAACTCTTCTATAGATACAAACTCATTTTGGAGCTTGTTAAGCTCCTTTCTGATGTTTTGCAACAGTCTAATGCTTTGGCGATAACTCTTTCCTGTAATGCGTTGTATGTCTTTAGGGTAGATACACAATCTCGTGGTTGCTGCTTTCATACTCTATCTATAGCTTTGGTTGGGCTTTGGCTTACTTTAAAATTCTATTATCCAAACTTCTAAGTAAAATTAAACAAAAAAGTGCTTGTTTACTTAGGCTGAAATAAACTGCTGTATCTTTCCTCTAATAGTAGTTTGTATTTTTCTTTGAATGCTTCAGATAGGAATGAATTATCAATCCACTGCATGGCAATTGGTTTATTTTTTTGGAATCGTTTTACTATTCCTTTGAGCTGTTTGTCGTTGAGTCCGAGGTTTGTGCCTAGTGTTTGGAAATGCTGCCATTTTAGTTTTTTCTTTTTTCCATCGAGTGTTAAAGCTAGTTCTTCGGTGTCTTCCGGGTTTACTATGGCTACGTTCAGCAGATCATAGGCTGGAGCCAATGTCCAACTATCCCCTGTATTGATCATCGAGAAGTTCTTCAGGTGCATGTCGTTATTTCCCGTTAGGTAACTGAAGACACCCAGTTCTAAAAAGTATAGTTTGTCCAATAAGGTGTTGTCTGAGAATTCATTGATGGCTTTGCCTATTTTTTCCATCGAGCTTTTGTATTTGTCAAAAGCTTCCGTGATTTGGAACATGTCGAGCATGTGGATTTTTTCTCCAGTAGCTGTCCTATCAATGCGTTTGGTAATATAGGAAAGCTCACCAGATTGTAGACGGATCAAGCTTGATTTTACAGTGTTAATACCAAAAGCTTCTGCAATGCGCATCGTTACATGTTCATTTGCGGGCATTTCAGCAAATTGTTCGGATGGCGGTTTGAAAATATAATTACCGCCCAAAGCACCTACCACGGTAAGGCGTCCTTTATTCCCGTCCTGAATCGTGTCATTTACTATTGATAGTGATAATTTGGGTTGTACCCCGGGTACTGCTACGCTTCGCTCCACGACATTTAGCGCTAAGGCGGTCATTTGTTGTAGGGTATGTTCAAATGCAGGTTGGTGTTTTGTTCCAAAAAACGCTAAGCTACATTGCTCGTGAAAATCACCTTCAATTGTATCCTCTAATCTCAGGTAACAGTATACGCATTTCTTACTCATTTTCATTTGGTATTGGTTGAACACTGACGGCACCGATACAATTTTGGCAGCAGGCCAAGAGTAATCCCATGCGGTCATTGGGATTAATTTTCCAGTTTTTGGATGCGATATCCAGGAGCCAGCCTTCAGGAATTAGTCCTTCAAAAAAGGGGAATAATCGTTTGTCGGTATATGTTTTAGGACTTACTGGCATCGTAAACGTAATGAACTGCTTGGGATGTTTCTTTATGTATTGTTCTTCATACTGAAAGATATAGTCTCCTTCATCTGTTTCGGTGAGTATTCCCGCTAAGACGTCTTTATAATATATTGCTGCCTTTCTCATTATTCTTTCTTTTCATTTTTGGATAATTCTCGTGCGTTAACCGGTGCGAGGGTATGCCCGAACATTCGGAGCACTTGATTTACCTTCTCGAGATTTAGATTTTCTTTGCCTTGTTCTATTTTTCGAATAACGGTAAGTGCTACTCCAGCACGTTCTGCAAATGCTTCCTGGGTAAGGTTTACTTCATTTCTTTTTTCTTTTACAAAGTCTGCTAGTGTTATCATAATTATATGCATTTACATCGAATTAGAACAAATATAGTAAATTATATGTAAAAGCATATAATTTACTTATTAAAATACAATCTATATGTAATTGCATATAGAAATTTATAACTCGTAACGAACTCACAAGTGTCATTTATGTCGATTTATGCCATCTGTGTCTGATCCTGCCATCTGGTCGTCGAGGCCTTTTTAATGTGATTTAATTGGCTAAAATTTGTATTCAAATCAATTGAAAAGTGTTGCAACAGGATGACGATTGAATTCATTTTAAATTAATTTATAAACTTAAATTTTAGGAATTATGGCAAGACAGAAAGGCATAATTAAGTTGAAAGGTACTATTGGAGATATTACTTTTTACAAAACCCAAGATGGGCATTTGGCACGTGAAAAAGGAGGCATCGATGCCAGCAGAATCAAAAATGATCCTGCGTTTCAAAGAACGCGTGAGAACGGTTCTGAATTTGGAAGAGCCGGCAAGGCAGGGAAAGTTTTAAGAACGGCTCTGAGAGTCTTACTGTTAAATTCTGCGGACGGTAGAGTGGTGAGTCGACTTACCCAAGCGATGGTGAAAGTTATTCAAGCCGATACGATTAGCGAGCGTGGGTTACGAAATGTAATTGATGGTGAGGCGGAATTGCTTATTGGTTTTGAGTTCAACATCAGAGGGAAACTGGGGACCAGTTTGTTTGCTCCCTATGTAGGGATAATCGACAGAGTATCTGGAGATATCAGCGTTGATTTGGATTCGTTTATTCCCGCTAATATGATTGCAGCTCCAGGAGGGACGACCCATTTTAAAATTATTTCAGCTGGTGCTGAAATTGATTTTGAGGCAGAGACTTTCGTATCAACGAATTCCGAAACGGCCATTCTTCCTTGGGATATGACAGCAACAGCGGCGATTAGTCATGTAAACCCGGTGACACCAAACAGCACAAAACCGTTGTTTTTGGCTTTAGGTGTTGAGTTTTACCAACAAGTAAATGGCCAGATGTATCCCTTGAAAAATGGATCCTACAACCCGTTAGCTTTGGTTAGCGTAAGCGGATTGTAAGATGGTTTTGGTATTAACCAGAATCTATTTTCCTGAAGGAACGCAAGGGATGCTAGAATGGAACGGCACACTAGTTTGTTATACCATCGAATTGCCTTGGTTGGGAAATCAAAGGCGTATCTCTTGTATTCCAGAAGGAGAATATGTTTTGCAGAAGCGGTTTAGCCCAAAATTTAAATGGCACTTGCATTTGAGAAATGTTCCGGGAAGAGATTTAATATTAATCCATCCCGCCAATGACGCCAAAAAAGAATTATTGGGCTGTATTGCTCCTGTAACGCAACATAGTGGAGTAGGAAAGGGCCGTTCCTCCCGAAAAGCGTTGGAAAAGCTAAAATCTTTGGTTTACGCCGCTTTAGATCGTAATGAAGTAGTGAAAATAAGTGTTCAATCTTAAAAAGTAGTACTATGAAATTAGTAGAAAGAGTAAAATCGCCAACTCCTAAGTTTTTTAGGATTTTGAGAGCCATTGGATTGGCTTTGTTGGCCATAAGCGGAAGTGTGATTGCGGCGCCGGTTGTTTTGCCTGTTGCTGTGGTAAGTATTGCAGGATATATAGCTGTTGCTGGAGGGGTGATTTCTGCTGTCAGTCAGATTACAGTTGATGAAGCAGCCCTGTTGAAGGCAGAACAAGAAATAATTCCAAAATCTAGAAGCGATGGAGACTAATCTTACTTTAAAATCAGGCACCATTTTAGGAACGTTGTTGAGTATTGCACCCAATATCCTTTCTGAAGATATTCTAAAAACTATTATCTTAGCCGTTGTTGGAGCTATAGTTAGTTTTCTGGTTTCACTTCTTTTAAAGCGGTTGACCAAAAATAAAAAATAAATTCAGTTTTATTAGATTCTGAAACAAGTTCAGAATAAATTCAGTTTTTGTGTGGTAACCTTTACTGAATTTTATAAGAAAGCCTAAATCGCAAGATTAGGCTTTTTTTTGTTTACCGACAGTACCTAGACAAAATACATTTTTTTAGTTCATTAATCAGTTTTAGATTTTTCTCCAGATGTTCTTTTTGTAGTTCTAGCGCTTTGATTGCATCAATATCTTTCTGATGCTGCTCGAAGTCGTAAAGTAATTGATTTACTTTTTGGTCAAATTCGGATTTAAAATTTTGAATTCGGATAAATGGAATAACGGACCCAATAAGGTGCTGATGCCAAAATTTCATTTGCCATAGGCTGTATGCTAACCAGTAAATCATTTCGGCGTCTTCGTCAGATGAAAAAATGATCACATAACTATTGGTAAAAGGCTCTTTCTGGGGCTTTCCACTGTTCATTCCTTTGTTGAGAATAAAGATTTGGTTTCACTTGTAAATGGTGTCTTTCTGATGGTTTTGATGATAAAGTTTGGCAATTTCTGG